>JAFNIQ010000012.1:0-6153 GCA_017601395.1 Candidatus Brockarchaeota archaeon | reverse complement strand
CAGGATGTTTCCGGAGGATAGGAGAAGCATATTCGCCAGGGGAAGGATGCAGATGGGCAGTGTGAACATTGTTTTCGACGAGGCTCACTCCCTCCCCTCTGCTGCCTCAGGGCTCCTCTCAGACGAGGTTTCCACGAGAACCTTTTCAAGAGCCTGGAAAGAGGCTGTCGAATATGGGGTTGAAGAAAGGAGTTTCATAAGGCTTTTCAAAGCGTTCGTTGAGAGGCTTGGGAGAAAAGCTGTGAGACAAGTGGGCATTGGGGAGAACCATGTTTTAGAAGGGGATGAGGCTTCCCTGCTCAGAGCCCTAAACATCCCAGGGGAGAAGGTGCTTGAAACCCTCCGGAAAATGCTGGAGGAATCTGAGAGAATAGTTTCGATGAAAATGGATTCGGGGAAGCCTCCTGTCTCGCACCTTGGGAGGATTGCGGAGTTTGCTCAAAGATGGGTATCTGAGGATTACGAGGACACTGTGAGATACGTTAGGGTTGAGAAAGAATCCGGCGGCAGGAGGATTGTGAGGATTGGAATATGTTCGCTGGATGTTTCAAGGGCGACGCGAAGCCTGAACAGGGTGAGGTCAGCCGTTTTAATGTCCGGAACACTTTGGGATTTCCCCTACTACAGGGATGTTCTAGGCTTGGATGAGAGGCGGGTGGCAGCCCTCTCCCTCCCGTCTCCGTTTAAAAGGGAGAACAGGCTGATACTCGTGGACAAGGCTGTGACAACCAAGTACGAGCTTAGGGAGGAGATGATAGGCAGGATAGCTGAGAGGCTCAACAGGATCATTGAATCCGTAAACGGGAGGGTAGCCGTATACTTCCCGTCTTACGAGCTGATGGAGAAGGTTTCGGAGAGAATCGTGATAAACCGCCCGATAATCAGGGAGGACGCGAAGACAAGGGTTAGGGAAGTGCTCAAGTTCCTAAGGGAGAACGACAGTTGCTTAGCGTTAGGCGTTGCAAGAGGCAAGATAAGCGAGGGCGTGGACCTTACGAGCGAGGGCTCCTCCCTACTCTCAGCCGTCGTGATAGTCGGCCTACCCTATCCTAAGAGGAGCGAGATGCACGAAGCCCTTTTAAAATACTATGAGAAGAAGTTCGGCGAAAAAGCTTTCGAATACGCGAGCACCACCCCATGCATAGTCACACTGGCCCAGATGGCCGGTAGGCTGATAAGAAGCCAGATGGACAGGGGGGTCATAGTGATAATGGACAGCAGGATATACGGGAGGATTAGAGATAAGCTTCCACCTGACTGGAGGGAAGACATGCATGCCCATTTGAAAATCGAAAACCTTACGAGAGAGATAAGCGGATTCCTCTCGTGAGAAAGCCTTATATCTCTTTGAGAAACATGATTCCCGACTTGAACGCGCAAGGCGAGGAACCAGAATACGGTGTGAGGGTTAAGAGGAGAGACGTTGAGGTTGAGGTCTGGGGCAGCAGGGAGTTTGTGGAGACCACTTTCGAGAGGCTCAGGAGCGAGTTTCTCCAGGAAAGGGTTGAGGCTGCGAGGAAAATTGAACCAGAGCCGCTGCCACAGGGCATCACCTTCACCGAGTTTCTCGCCGAGGAGGCTAAGAGGATCGGAAGGGAGCCAGATATGTTGAAGGGGTATGAGAAGATACTGTTGATCGGCTACTATCTTTACATGGTTGAGAAGAGGGATTTTACTTACGAGGATATTGAGAAACTTAAGGAGGAAGCGAGGCTAAGCGGGCTTGAAAACCCAAGGCAGTACATGAGCATACTGATAAAGAGGGGGCTTGTGAGTGAAACAGGCGTTGAGGCCGGTAAGAAGGTTTTCAAAATGCTTCGGAGAGGCCTCCAGTATGTTGAGAACGGCTTCAGAGAATCAGAGGCTCAAACTTAAAAAGCGCGCGCTAAATATTTAAAGGAAATCCTCCGGTAGCAGCTCTGGACAATGTTAACCTTAAGATTCCTAAGGACAGCATATACGGGCTCTTCGACCAGATGGAGCTGGAAAATCCACACTAATATCTGCGTGCGCATAGGGATTTGATGTTCGCGTTCACATACTACTCCATTTCACTTTTCCTCTCAACGCTCTTAAATAAATCGAGCCACTTGCTCACAGCAAGCATCGCGCTCTGGGCGTTTTTCATCATAATAATGCCTTTAGTATCCATGATGATCGCATTCATGATACTGGGCATTCCCTCCTTCTCCGCTTTCCAACCGGAGAACGATTACTGGAAAAAACGTTGAGCTAAACTACATGACGCAGATCTTCTCAATCAACAATCACTACAACACGTTAACAGGCCCTGTTCTTACTAAGGCTAGCAAGCGGAATGTCTTCGACCTGCTTAAACTGTCTTCCCAATACCCTATATCCCTAACGGCCTTAATACTATATCCAACAGTATTCGTAATACTTTCTTACATCGTTTTTCACTAGACGCGAGGAAAAATAGCATTTTCTAAAAACACCAACTTTATCTGCAGCATAGCGCGCGCTATTTGGCTTTTAAGTGTATTCTAATAATACTTTTAGGTTTCATATTTGCTTTCATATCCTACTATTTATGCCCATTAGAACTGAGTATGCGCTTTCTTCCTCCTTTTTCAATCCTGATTATCTTCACAAGGAACCTCTTTTTCCTTATCGTACTTTTAATTCTTTACAGATACGGGTTAAGAATACTGGTCTATGTTCAACTTTTCCTTGATTCTCTATTCACATATTATTTCGCATTTAGTGCTATTGGAATAAGCTCTGTAGAAGCCTGTTTACTTCATTGCTGGGTAGTTTGGAAATGGCAACGGCTGTTGTCCTGCTAAATAAAAGCAATAAAACTATTTGGAAGCCTATCATTCAAGGCTCATTAGTCTACTTTCTGCTAGCGGTAATAGAAGTCGTTGTTTACAATTTCATCTGCCGGTTATAAGTACTTGGAAAACACTCGTTTTCTCAGAGAATTGCTTATGGGCGTTTTACTGATTATACTCGCAGCCCTTATTTAGTCAAGCATTTCTTTATACGTTCTTATTCGTCTTAACCATTTAAAACTTATATTCTACACAATTCTAACCCTTTATAGAAGATGAGCATTAAGATTAACGAACATTTCAAACCTCATTCTGACTTTAAGAAGCTTCAATACATCAAGCTTTCTATAGCAATCCTCTCAATTATACTCCTAGGTGTGGTCATTATGTTGCTTGCCTCTTTCCACCACGGCTTAGTAGTTATCCTCTCTTTTGTTCTTTTAATACTGTGCCTCATAATTTCCATTCCATCAATCATATGGATAAACCTATATTACTCGTCGGTATTCTATACTTTTACTGAAAACGAGATAATCGTTGAAAGGGGCATTTGGTGGAAAAATAATAGTATAGTTCCCTACAACCGTATAACTAACGTTGACATTAGACAGGGTCCCCTCTCCAGAATATTGGGCTTATGGGAAATTCGCATTCAAACAGCTGGTTACCATGATACTTCTGGAGGAGGCATCGAGGTTGCAGAAGCTATTCTCCAAGGTATTAAGAATATCGATGAGGTGAAAAGCTTCATCCTAAGCAAAGTCAGAGAGCTTAAGCCGATGGCTGTGGAGACTGGATTAGAAATCTTCCCGCAAGAAGGATTGGAACAGCAGATTCTAGACGAGCTTAAAAGAATCAGGGAGATTCTTGAGAGAAAAAGTTAGTAAACCTCGCTTTAATTCCCGACTGGGCGGAGTTGTTTTTTCTGGGGAATAATCGCCCCCGCTTAATGTAAATTGGAGTGGATAAAGAAAGATCGTCAACCTATAGCCAGGGGATCGGGTGGAATAACCCACTAGGGATAAACATGAGCTGAAGGAAAGCTGGGTTTAAGTTTAACAAAACAGATTCTAAAGCTAATATACTAATATAAACTATCGTTAACTTTTTTCCAAAACTTTTCTAGTGAATTAGAAAGCTTTATATAAAAAGCTATGCACCATACTATCATGGAACTTGAAGAGCTAAAGCAAATAGTTCTTGACCAAAAAGAAGACAAAGAGAACATTTTCAAGTCAGAGAGAATTATAGAAAGAGAAGGAAAGGACGTTAAGAGGTTTATCGCACATCCAAACATCCTTGCAGTCCTTGGGGTGAGGAGGTCAGGAAAATCTATTTTTTCATACTCACTTCTCAGAGAGAACAAGTTCGGATATATCAATTTTGATGACGAGAGGTTAGCGGATTTTGAAACAAGGGACTTTAACAGGCTGCTCCAATCTTTTTACGAGCTTTATGGTTCTGACCTAGAATACATCGTTTTGGATGAGATTCAAAACGTACCAAGGTGGGAGCTCTTCCTTACAAGACTGAGAGAAACTAAGAAGGTCATCATAACGGGAAGCAATTCAAAGCTTCTCTTCGGAGAATTGGCAACACATCTCACGGGAAGACACATCGATTTTACCCTATTCCCATTCAGCTTCAGAGAATACTTAAAATATAAGGGGTTAGAAGTTGCTAGGGATGCCCTAACGACAAAGGAGAGGGCGAGGCTCTTCAACGAATTAAACGATTACTTAATCTTTGGAGGATTTCCCGAGAGGTTTAAGTTTGGAAATTCAATACTCAGAATAATATACTCTGACATAATTACGAAGGACATTATTTTACGGCACAGAGTTAAAATGGTGGAAGAGATTAAAAAAATCGCAAAATACTTAGTCAGTAATTTTTCTCACGAGTTTTCTTATTCCTCGTTGAAAAACATATCTAAAGTGGAGCACCTATATACGATTTCAAAATGGTTATCGTATTTCGAAGAAGCTTTTCTTTTCTTTAAACTCGAGAGATTTACTTTTAGACTGAAACAACAGATCCTCGCTCCGAAGAAAATTTACTGCATAGACGATGGAATAGTTTCTACAGTGGGATTCAAAACTACCGAAGCCTTAGGAAGACTGATGGAAAACGCAGTTTTCATCGAGCTACTAAGGAGGAAAGCCTATTATTTTGAAGATCAAGAAATTTATTATTGGAAAGACCATCAACAGAACGAAGTTGATTTTGTAATAAAAGAAGGACATAATATAAAACAACTCATACAAGTAACCTACGCCTCTGATGAAAATGATGTGAAAAAAAGAGAAATCAGAACCCTGCTAAAGGCAAGCAAGGAATTGAAGTGTAATAATCTCCTCATAATCACTTGGGATTACGAGGATAAAATAAGGGTCGATAATAAGGTTGTAAAGTTAACTCCTCTCTGGAAATGGCTTCTTTTTCGAGATTCATAAGTAATTTAAAACGAGATGATGGATAAATGTAGAAGCTTCCTACTTTAATCCTCTTTAAAAATATGTTGACTAACCTTTTTAGCAGCATTTCTAATGTTTTTATAACCACAGGATATTAGCTCCCTAATCCCGATGCTCGAGAGAAAAGGTTAACAACACTTTCTACGGTCTCGATACATGGCTAGAATAAGCGAGATGATCTTCCCAAGGGTGACGGCACTAGTTATTACTTGCGATTCTAAAGGCAAGCCAGATATTGCGGCATTCTCATTCCTGATGCCCATAAGCTTCGAACCGAAATACGTTGCTTTTGCTGTTTCCCCTAGAAGGAAAACCTTTGAGAATCTGAAGGAGGTTAACGAATTCGTTTTGGCTATCCCTTCGAGGGATATGATCAACATCGTGTGGGCCTGCGGCACGAGGTCCGGGAGGGAAGTCGATAAGTTTGCCCTCCTAGGATTGGCGACTGAGAAGGCTGAGACTGTTAAGCCACCCCTCGTGAGAAACATGCCTGTCCAGCTGGAGTGCAGAGTGGAACTGTTCAAGGAGTTCGGAGACCACTGGCTGGTCGTTGGAAGAGTCTTGAAAGAGCATGTTGAAAAACTCGACTTCCAACCTGTCTTACACTATTCTAAGAATGTTTTCGCAACGGTTTCAGGGAGAATAACCTTAGAGTGAGCTTGACTGAGGTATTAAAACTATTTAAATGCAAAGTCAGCCGGTTTGAAAGCATTAATAATGACGGGCAATGCTTTCGAGAGCACGGTTCAAAGTTTCGACGTATGCAAACTTTTTGTCTGCGTTTTTTCAGGTTTCTCGATTGGTTTAGCATCAGGACTCCTTGGCGTAGGAGGCGGGGAGTTCAGAATACCCGTCTTGCTTTACCAATGTATCCTCCCAAG
>JAFNIQ010000156.1:1655-2941 GCA_017601395.1 Candidatus Brockarchaeota archaeon | reverse complement strand
GTCTTGGAGAAACTAATAGAGTTCTTCAGGGTCAAACTTATCAAGAATCTCTTTATCATCTGAATGAGCTGTTAGAAGAATGTTTTTGAAACCCATTTCTCTCTTAACTATCTTCTCAACAACCTTGGGCGAGAAGGAGGAGGGTGTGTTAACAGTGTCTACAGCGGGAAGCGGGGCGTGTCCAATAACTATTCCTTCTACGCCAGACTTAAAAGCCATTTGAAACGGCTTAAACTCCTTTTTATAGAGTTTACTCAGGCTTTCCAAGGCTTCGTCGCGTTGCCTGTAAAACCTTCTTGGAAAATATTTGACGAACGAAAGAACTCCGCCGTTCCTAAGCCCTCTTATGTAGCTGAGCACGTAGTCAGACACTTCATCAGGGTCTTCGCCGAAACTGTTCTCCTCCGACCCGGGTTCACAGCCATACGGATATAGGTTTGCTACCGGTGCTAGGTTAGTATTAATGTTGAGTGTTCTCAATTCTAGTGCAGTTATGTATCCGACTATGTATGCTGACTTAGTATCTCCCGTCGCACCTACCCCCATCAGGCTCGGTAACTCTGTGGCTGGAGGCGGAAGCCCTTCAAGCCTTCCTCCCTCGTGTTCAGCTGCAAGTATCGGTGAAAACCCGAAAGCCTTTTTATAAGAATCAGCCAACTCCTTTAAATCTCCGCGACTAGGCTTAAGGCTTGATAGGACGCTTCTCCCAATTATCAACCCGCCTAAAGCATTTTCCAAAACAATCTTCTTCAACTCTTCAAAGCTCTTTACGTCTTCTGCATAACCCATTAAAGTCTGCCCGACAATCTTGTTGAAGGGGAGCTTCTGAACAATTTTCTCAAGAGTAGTCATTCTGCACAGTTACCTTATTATGTTTAAAGCTTCTCCAGCAACCAGATTCGTGAAGAGGAAGCTATCGTTGGTGTTTAGCGTCGCCATCTTTGATTCAGCCCCAGTGCTTCATCGCCCTCTCATCTTATCTTGTAAGCCCCTATAAGGGTTTCGCAGCTGTTTTAAACCCTTATTCACAGTTGTTTCAGTACTTTTTCAAGAATTCTTTCAGGAGCATTCCTTCTTGCTTACTCATTCTTTCACCGGGTTTGAAGACCCTGATGTTTCCGTATCCGAAATCCACTACGATGTGGATTGGAAAACCCTGAATCTCAAGAGGGATTTTCTCTGTGTAGAGAACAGGTTTTCTGGTGGACTTAACTTGCAACAGGACACATCTGCCTTTTTTAAGGCAAACCAAGTCTGCAAAACCAAGGCTGCCGCCAGATCTCACA
>JAFNIQ010000156.1:0-1619 GCA_017601395.1 Candidatus Brockarchaeota archaeon | reverse complement strand
TTACGCTCAACAAGGTATCCTTTCCTCTTAAAGGATCTCATTACTTCCCCTTTCCCTAAGCCTCTTTAAGTATTTTAATAAAATCCATTCCATCTATCATGCTAAAGGAACCTTTGCTACCTGACTCTTCGTCAAACGGTTTACCATCACCCTTAATACCGGGCTTCATTATAGCGAAGGGAACTGGATCAACAGTATGGTTCTTAACAGATACTGGAGTAGGATGATCTATCAGGATGCTTATTGAAACATCATCAATACGAATATTGTCAAGTATCCTACCGATCAGCCTCCTATCCATCTCCTCAATAACCCTTACCTTGGTTTTGAAAGAGCCTTCATGCCCAGCTTCATCAGGAGCCTCAACATGAAGATACACAAAATCGGAATCCTCAAGGGCGTTAACAGCGTACAGAGCCTTGTTCTCATAGTTAGTATCGTAGTAGCCGGTTGCACCCGGAACCTCAGGCACCACCATTCCAGCAAGCCAACCTATCCCCTTTATCAGGTCCACTGCAGATATGACCGTGCCTTTCAACCCGTGTTTCTCGGAGAAGGGCTCCAGCCTAGGCATCCTTCCCTGCCCCCAGATCCAAACCATGTTCGCAGGCCTCTTGCCAGAGTCAATCCTCCGCTTGTTCACAGGGTTTTCAGAAAGTATGCTGATTGATTTCAGCATCATCTCGTTCAGCCTCCTCGAATCCTCGTTCAAAGGCTTCAACATATGCTCCTCGTATTTTTCCCCAACGATATCGTGAGGAGGAGTCGCCTTCAAGCCTTCACCAATCTTAGAGATGAAGAGGTTCCTGTAGCTGACTCCCGCATGGAATCTCCCAAGCTCGTTAAGCCTGTCGTTCAATACTGATATGAGAAGCCTAGCCTCATCAGTCGTAACGTGTTCCCCAGAGTAGTCCAGTATCCTGCCTCCTTCGACAGTTATAAGGTTGCATCTGAAGACGACCTCGTCATCCTCAACCCTTATTCTTCTCGCAGCAGCCTCAAGGGGTCCTCTGCCCGTGTAACACACGTAGGGGTCGTAGCCAAGTATAATTAGGTTTGCAACATCACTGCCCTTAGGCAGGTCTGGACGCAGTGTTCTAAGCATACCCATCCTGCTTCTCCCAGCTATGTAATCCATGTTAGGCTTGTACGCGAGTTGAAGAGGAGTCTTCCCACCAGCCTCCTCAACCGGGTAATCAGCCATCCCGTCTCCGACTATAATCAGGTACATAAGGCCCTTAGGCATCCTATTACGCCGCTGGAGCAAAGCTTTAAAATTTTCCCAAGCTTGCCGAACAGGCCCGCCGGTAAACCTTATTAAGATTTGCCAGTTGCCGACACCCGGTTTGAAGAGTAACGCAGATCAGTTAAGCAGGATTCTCGACATGCTTGCCAGAAAAAGGCTGGATGAAGCTGAGAAGCAGATGGCAGGTTTTAAACCTGACGGGGAATATGAGGCTGGGTATCTGAGGGGCTTGCAGGGTATACTTGACGCTATGCGTAAGCCTGTTGAAAGCAGCGTGATAGATGGGTCTGTGGAAGACTTGGGTGCTCGTTTAAAAAGCATCATGGAGACTGTTGAAACACACTATTTAAGCCAGGAGGAGGAAGGTTATTTC
>JAFNIQ010000059.1 GCA_017601395.1 Candidatus Brockarchaeota archaeon | reverse complement strand
CCCTGACCACGGGAACACCGGCCTCTTTCAGCTTTTTAACCGCTAAACCGGTTGACCTCTCCAGGGAGTCGAGAACACTTACTTCAAAACCATTATTTTTTAAACGGATAGCAAGGTTGTGGCCTATAAACCCGGCTCCACCCGTGATCAGCACCCTCATCCTCAACCCTTTAAACCCATGCAGCTTAAAACTTTTTACTATGCAAACTACAAGCCTGATTAAGCATACCCTAGGCTTAACGGCCGGCTAATACCGGGGCTTCGTCCGCGCGCGGCAATAGGTTGATGCGCTAAGCCTATTGACAACAGGTTATCAGTGCGTGCTGTCTTCGCGAGAGAAACGCACGCTGAATCTCTTCAAACTATCTTGGGTCGACGTAGATCCTTACCTTGTCCCCTGAGTGCGCCGCTAGCCCATCAAATTGGCCCCCGGAATATTATGATTCCAGGATCGAAGGATACTCTATGCAGTCAAGGATTTGGGGGAAGTGAGCGAACATGATCGATGCGACAGATGGCATTTAGAACGGGTGTGTATCCAAGCTACTTCAAAGAGCACGATGACTTCGAGGAAGCGCATACCGAAGAAGAAAAAAGAGGAAAAGCCGTAGGACGTGCTTGTGAAAACCTCGCTCGGTACTTAAGAATAGACATCTGTTACTGCTTATTCGCTTGTTTGCGATGTTGATGGTTTTCTTCAACTGGTCGTGCACAACTGTTTTCTAATTTCAAAAATTATGGAGACAGCTGGCTATCTAAATTGCTCGACGCCTTGACCCACCCTCTCCTTCTTCGACGAGACTCTTGCAACCCTGCTTTTAGCCCTAAGCTCCACGAGGCTTGAAGCGCCAGCGTAACCCATGGCTGCCCTAATGCCTGAGACGAACTCGCTTATAACAGAGGCAACGTCCCCCCTGTACGGTATCCAGACTTCAGTTCCCTCCGGAATATCTTTGGAGAGGGCTGCATACCTGTCCAGCGCCATTCTCTTCTGCCTAGCGGATTGACTCCCCATCCCCCTGTGAAGCTTGAAATACCTGTCGTTTATGATGGTCATTGGGCTGGGGCTCTCCTTGCAGCCCGCGAAAACATAGCCCAGCATGGCGCAGGAGGCTCCGAAGGCAATGGCCAGCGCTATGTCGCCAGGGTTTCTAACACCGCCGTCAGCAATCACCGGTATTTCGACACCGATCTCCTCAAGCGCGTCAGCCGCCTGGGAGACGGCGAAAAGCGTTGGAGCCCCGGTTCTAGTGACCTCCGTCGTTATGCAGACTGAGCCGCTCCCGATGCCGACTCTCAAACCCGCAACACTATCTATCTTTGAAACCGAGTCTAAAACTCCTTCTTTAGTGCCCAGGTTTCCGATAACCACGTCAACACCGACTTCCCTCACCAGCCTTCTGGTTGCTTCAACCACGTTCCCGTTGTGGAAATGCGCGACATCTATTACCAGTGCGTCAGCATACTTGGAGAGGAGTCTAGCCCTGTCGACGTCGAACGGCGATACGGCTGCGGCAATCCTCAGCCTCCCCTCCTCATCCCTGGTTGCACCCTTATACTCTCCCCTCAATGCAACGTCCCTATAGGTGATTAATCCCACTAGTTTTCCATCCCCGTCTACGACGGGAAGCTTCTCAACCTTATGCTTCTTCATGAGTTCAACAGCCTCCTCCGGGGTTACGCCGGGCTTAGCTGCAACCACATCCCTAGTCATGGCCTCGCCAACCCTGACAGAGGGATCGGTGAACCTAACATCCCTCCCGGTTATTATCCCAACCAGCCTATTGTTTTCAACAACCGGCAGCCCTGAGATCCTGTGCTTCTTCATTATTTCAGCAGCCTCCCCCACTTTCGCCTCCCTGCTTATCGTCACCACATCCCTGATTATGAAAGACTCCGACCTCTTGACGATCTTAACCATTTCAACCTCCTCCTCAGCCGTGCAGTTGCGATGAATAACTCCGATCCCCCCGTGCCTAGCTAGGGCTATCGCCATTTCAGACTCGGTCACAGTATCCATTGGCGAGGAGACGATTGGAATGCTAATCGGGATGTTTTTCGAAAACCTGGTCCGTAGATCAACCTCTTTAGGCTCCACCTTAGACAGGCCTGGTAGCAGGATTACGTCGTCGAAGTTGAAAACCGTTTCAGCCCGGTTAAATTTCTCCTGAAACCTTCCCATATTCTACTGTTTTTAAAAGCGAATATAAGCCTTTCTCTTAAAGTGTGTGTCTCCTGTGCGAACAGTTAAGCATCCGCAGCTAACTCGGAAACATCGGGGAAGACCTTTTTCAAAGCCAGTTTGCCCGAGCCTTTTAAGAACATGCCTGATTAGCCCCCTGTTTTTTACAGCTTACTCCGAAAAATTTATTGAGCAATAGTTTTCGACAGGAACCTGATGGAGGGGTTCTCTTCAATTCTGGAGAGGCTGCCAGCAAAGTATTCTGATTTAAGGATAGTTAGAAACAGGCTTGTTCAGGTGGCTTTAAGAACAGACTCGTCAGACCTGATTGAGGAGGATTGGACACGCGTCACGTGCAGGGTGGTGACGCATGGCTACGGTGTTGCGAGCACAGATAAGACTGATCACGCCTCCGTCGAGCAGGCTGCGTTCTCAGCTTTAAAACAGTCCAAGCTGTGCGACCAGCCCGTCGAGCTCCTTCCAACAAGCCCGGAGCAGGGCAGGGTTGAACACGTTTCGAAGGAGGAGTTTCAACCCCAGGAGGTAAGCCTATTTCTTAAGAGCCTTAGTGGCGAGTTAAGGTCGAAGGTTAAAACGCCTGTGAGAATAGAGCTGATCGCCTCACATATTCAGAAGCATTCAATACTAATCACTTCCGAGGGGACGACTGTGGAGGAGCATACTCCTTTGACGGATTTAACGATCTACATCGTCACCAGGGGCTTCGGAGAAGGGTTTGCGAGCAGGACGCTCGGCGGGAGAGGTGGTTTCGAAGTAATCAACAGACAACCATGGGAAAATTTGCTGGAGAACCTGGTCAAGAGGGCGAGAGACTCCGCGGCTGCAAAGCCCCCCACCGTCCTCCAGTTCTCCCACCCGTATTTAGTAGGAAGGTTCAAGGTGGTTCTAGACCCTGAGGCTGCGGGAGCCCTTGCCCACGAGGCGGCGCATTTCCTTGAAGCCGACGTCTACAACGAGAGGTTTTTCAAAGGCTTGAACTACGATTTTCAGCTTGTCGACAACCCTCTTATCAAGGATGCCTACGGCTCCTTCCACTGGGACGACGAGGGAGTTAGAGCCAGGGTGAAAAACCTGCTTGAAAGAGGAGAGGTAAGCCTGCTCCACACCAGGCTCACGGCGAAGAACGAGGCGGAGACGGGGAACGCGCGTGGAACCACTCATAAGCCGAGGCCATGCGTAAGCAACGTCTATATTCAGCCCTCCGATTGGAGCGAGGAGGAGATTTTAGGAGACACTCAGAACGGGGTTTATGCGGAGGGCCTTGTCAGGGCTGAGTGCAGGCTCGACGACGGGAGGATTGAGATTGAACCTGAGCTGGCGTATGTTTTGAAGAATAAGGAGGCTACCACTCCGGTTAAGCATTTGAAAATAATCTTCAACGTGAGAGACATCTGGAGGATTGACGCGGTTGGGAAACGCCTCTCGCTGAGACCCGGTTATGAGAAGGAGTCTCCAATATCTGAGGGCTCGCCCTTCATAAGGATAAACGGAGCCATATGCCGCTAGCCTTCGAAAGAAGCCGGAGTTTCGCGAAAAGTTTTAAAAACATTGTCTGCAGCTGGAAGCATGCCTGGGAAAATCAGGATCCTAGTGGCTTACGACAGCCATACTGGGAACACTGAGAAGATGGCTGAGGCAGTGGCGGAAGGTGCTAGAAAGGCTGGCGCCGATGTTTCGCTGAAAAAGGTTTCAGAAGTGACTGTTGAAGATCTTCTGGAGAACGATGGCTTCGCCTTCGGAACCCCAACGCACTGCGGAACAATGTCCATAGGTATGAACGAGTTTTTCACTAAGAAGGCAATGCCGGCGTGGGGTAGGATGAGAGGGAAGGTTGGGGTTGCGTTCAGCAGCTCAGGAGGCCTCGGGGGAGGGAACGAGATGGCCTGCCTATCTATAATCCTGGCGATGCTGAACTACGGGATGCTTGTTTTCGGCGTCCCCGACTACGTTGCCCCCGGGGTTACGCTGCACTATGGCGCGGTCTCCGTCGGTAAGCCGAATCCGGAGGCTTTGAAGGCTTGCAGACTACTCGGCGAGAGGCTTGCCGAGTATGCTTCAATAGTTAGAAACGGAATGTTAAACCCTAAAAGCTAGAATCCTCTTAAAAATATCCGGTGGAGGAACCGGAAAGCGTTGGAAGAGTTTGAAGAAGCTTTGAAAGAGGCGCTTAACTGCAGGAGGTGCAGGCTTAGCGGGTCTAGGACGAGAGTCGTATTCGGCGAGGGCGATTTGAAAACCAGCGTGATGCTGGTAGGCGAGGCCCCCGGCTTCAACGAGGATAGGGAGGGCAAACCATTCGTGGGCCAGGCTGGGAAGTTTTTAAACGAAAAACTGTTGAAGGCAGCAGGCCTTGAGAGGAGCAGTGTCTACGTGACTAACGTTGTAAAATGCCGTCCCCCGGGGAACAGGGAGCCTGCTGACGACGAGGTTGAAGCATGCTTCCCATATTTAAGCGCGCAGATAAGGCTCATAAGGCCTAAAGTGATCGTCACGCTGGGCAACGTGGCTACGAACACGTTGTTCAGGAAGTTCAACATTAAGCCGGCTCCAATGGGCAGCATTCATGGGAAAGTTTTCAACGTAAACACGTTATCCTACGGAAGCTTCAAGATCATCCCGTCTTATCATCCTGCTAGTGCTCTCTACAACCCCGGTATGTCTGAAGTGATGATTGAAGACTGGTTTAAAATAGGGATGGTTGTGAAAAGCCTTAAATAGGGTTCTGAGCGCGCGAAGTACTCGAGAACGAGGCCAGGGTCAGGGAGCTGGTCAAGAGGAGGCTCATGAGGCTTGAGGAAGCGAAGTCACAAACCTGAAAGATCTGAGTTTATCTGAGTACGATCAGAATAATAATATACCGGCATAGCAAATGATATTGCGGGAGCTGCGGAGGAGCGCAAAAACAGGGAGTTTTTGAGCGAGTATCCTAGCCTGCATTGTAAGGGCGAAGCCCGCATTGAAGAAGGCATACAGTGCGATCAAGAAAATCGGAGACAAAGAGAGGAGGATAGTGAATGATATCTTGCATAAGATAAGCAGGAAGATAGTGGACAAAGCATTGGAGACGAATGCGATGATCACGATGGAAACCTGAAGTGGATTAGGAAAAGCGATAAGGGCAATAGGTTCAACAGGAAGCTCAATGGATTCCCATACTATAAGCTCAGCAAGCTCATAGAGTACAAGGCGAGGTGGCTCGGAATCAAAGTAATCAAAATAAACGAGAGGAACACCTCGAAGCTATGCCATACATGTGGAAACAGGGGAAGTCTCTTCAAATGTCCGCATTGCAACTACACATGCAACGCGGACTACAATGGTGCGGTGAACATAATGAAGCGGGCCATTCGCTACATGCGAATGGCAGGGCTGTGTTGACACAGCCCATAACCCGGTAGGATGAAGCTCTAGGCTGACGAACCGGGAATCCCACCGACTTTAGCCGTGGGAATGTCAACCAGCTTTCAAGGGAAACTTTTTAACCCCCTCGCGAGGCATGGCCACAATAAGCTTCATGAGGCAACTGGTTCACAACGGAGTGTTCATCCCGCCCTACGAGTACAAGGGGCTTTCAATCAGCGTGAAGGGGGAGAGGATTAAGCTGACGCCTGAGCAGGAGGAGATGGCAGTAGCCTTCGCTAAGCAGCCGCCTGAAAGGTTGGAGGACAAGGTTTTCGTGAAAAACTTTCTCAAAGACTTCTACGCCGCGCTAGGCATTAACGGCCTAGATCAGAACGACCCTATAGATTTCTCCGAGGTTAAACAATGGGTTGATGAGGAGAAACGGTTGAAGGAAAGAATGACGAGGGAGGAGAGGAAAGCCTTAAGCGAGAAGAGGAAGCTTGTGAGAGAGGAGCTCAAGCAGAGGTATGGCTACGCTTTGATAGACGGTGAGAAAGTGGAGATTAGGTATACTGTTGAGCCGCCGTGCATATTCATCGGGAAGGGCAAGCATCCTTTGAGGGGAAGGTGGAAGCCAAGGGTGAAGTATGAGGATATTACTCTAAACCTTTCCCCAGACGCCCCGACGCCGACTGTTCCAGACGGTGGGTCATGGGGAGGGAGGGTTTGGGATCCGGATGCCCTCTGGATAGCGAGGTGGAAGGATAAGCTCACTGGGAAAATGAAGTACCTATGGGTCGGGGAAACTGCCCCGGTTAAACAGGAGAGGGAGAGAAGCAAGTTCGACATGGCTATGAGGCTTGAGGATAATCTGGATAAGATAAAGCAGCTTGTGAGGAAAGGCTTAGAGTCTGAAGACGAGTTTGAAAGACAGGTGGCGACGGCGATCTTCCTAATAGACCTTCTTAAGCTCAGGGTTGGAGACGAGAAGGATAGGGATGAGCTGGATACGAAGGGGGTTACAACCCTGACTAAGAACAACGTTAAGATACTGGGCGAGGATACTGTTGAATTCAATTTTCTAGGCAAGGCGGCTGTAAGGTTCCACCGCACGGTTAAGCTTCCCCCGGTTGTCGTCAGAAACCTCAGGGAACTTGTTGAGAAGACCCCTGGGAAAAGGCTGTTTCCAAAGCTCAGGTCTGAGCATGTTAACGAGTTTCTGTCTAAAGCCATGCCCGGCTTAACCTCGAAAATCTTCAGAACGTACTATGCTTCGAAAGCGGTGCTTGAAAAACTGTACGAGTTTAAAACGCGCCCGGAGGATCCTGAGTATAAAAAGCTCTTCATCGCAAAGCTGGCGAACCTGGAGGCGGCGAAGGCTCTAAACCATAAGAGGACTCTTCCCAAGAACTGGAGTCAGCGTCTTGAGAAACAGGTTGAAAGAGTTAGAAAAGTTCTAGGTGAAATAGAGGAGGCGAAGAGGATTCTTAAAGAGAAGCCGACGAAGGCCCGTAGGAGGAGGCTGAAAAAGCTGAGGGAGAAGCTTCAGAAGGAGAGGATTAAGCTTGAACTCATGAGGAGAACTAGAGATTATAATCTTAACACGAGCCTGAACAGCTACATAGATCCGAGAATATACTTGGAGTGGAGTAGAAAAACATCCTTCGACTGGAGCAAAATATACTCTAAGAGCCTGCAGAGAAAAATATCATGGGCCCTCCAGACTCTTGAGCAAGAAGCACCCTCTGTCAAGTAAATTCTTACAGGCGGCTGAAGAGCAGTGTTGAAAACGCTGATTGCTACGTTTCGACAAGCCTTAAATATTAAGAGCAATAGTCTGGTGAAACATGTTGAGAATCTCCACTGGGAAAGGGTTTGAGCTTGAGATCCCCACGGCATACATGGAAATGGTGGAGGAGGCTGAAAGAACAATCGTGCAATTGACTGAGGGTAAGCCGAAGGGCGTGAAATATGGGAACTGATAAAGGATGACCAGGAGGTTAATGCCGACTGGGATATGGCGAATTACATTGCGGTTTCAAAACTGAAGTATAATGACCATGGAGAAGTTCATGCTAAGATTGTGGCTGCAAACGCCCTGAAGATGCTTAGGCTTCTATTGGAAAACGGGGTTTTGATAAGCGTTATGAAAGACAGGGTAGGCGAAGAGGATGATGCTTACCTGATAGTTCTTACCGCGGCTTTGCTTCACGATATTGGAAACCAGGTTCACCGTGAAAACCATCATGTTGCAGGGGTGTATCTGGCTATTCCATTTTTGAACAGGCTTCCCCTGAAAATTTATGAGAACAAGGAAGTCATGTATGAGATTAGGGCCCACATATTAAACTGTATTTATTCTCACGAGTTTGACGTTAAAGACTTGACTGAGGAAGCATCTATCATTGGGATAGCTGATGGAACAGATATGACTAAAGGAAGGGGAAGGTTAAGATCAAGCAGGGGAAAGACGTGCCAATACAGATACTGATACATATGAACAACAGTGCAGGCATTTTCCAGATTCAGGAAACATTGGGCAAGAAAATATTGATAGCCCGCTTGAGGATTATGTTGAGGTTATGCCGCAACTAAGCCGGATGAGCCTATGGCAGACAAAAGAATTATTCACCAACTAATCATAAAGGCGAAGAGGTTTCAAGCGCTAAACTCATCATTATAAAAAGCTGTCCGCTTCTAGAAATTCAGGGTATTATAACCCCTTTTACGTAGTCAGACGGTTTTTCAACAGCGTATTCAAAAGCCTTCTGAATATCGTTGAGGCTCCACTTGTGAGTAATAAGCCTCTCAAGATTAAACACTCCCCTGGAAAGCATTTCTACAGCTATTTTAAAATTCTCCCTCATGTCCTCCGCCCTCGAGGGGCTTGTCATGATTACTTCCAATCCCTTCGAATCCCATTCCCTCAGGTCTACTGAAACCGGGTTAGGATGGTAGCTGAATATCGCCAGCCTACCCTTCTGCTTAACCAGCCTGGTTGCTAACTCAACGCCCCCCGGCTTTCCAGTAGCCTCAATCACCATGTCAAACCCTTCACCCCCTGTTATAGCGAGTGTTTCCTCCACAACATTCCTCTCCTTCGGATTTAAAGCAATGTTCACGCCATAGTGTTCAGCAAGCCTAAGCCTCTCACTGTTAACGTCTACGCCAGCAAGGTTTCGCAAGCCTAGACGGCTCAAAGCCTGAACTAGAAGCAAACCCATGAAACCGGTGCCAACGACTGCAACATCATCGCCGAACTTTGGGTGGGCAAGCCTCACAGCATTAACCACGCAGGCAAGCGGCTCACCTATTGCATGCTCAAAAGGAATATTCTCCGGTATTTTTTCAACCTGGCTTTCATCCACTAACACAAAGTCTGAGAAACCTGGGCCTCCTAAAGCAGTGACACGGTCACCCTTTGAAAATCTGGACACGTTGGCCCCGACTTCAACAACCTCTCCAGCGGGCTCGTGGCCTAATGGGGAGGGTAGTTTAAACCAAACCGGATAACCTGAGAAACCGTAAAGGTCACCGGTGCATATGCCGCAGGCCTTAACTTTGATCAACACATCCTTTTCACCTAAGCTTGCGATTTCTTCTTCAACAAGATCTATTCTGCCTTTTTCAAGCAGGATTGCAACCCTTCTTCTCATGGTGTTTCTATTGAGTTTTAAAATAAGAAGTTTTTATTGCTTACTCTCAAGACGCGCGCTTAGGTGAACCCAGTGGTTCAGGGCTTAATCAGAACCTTTATCGCCTGTTTCCTCCTAGTGGCCAGCCCGTTGAAAACCTCAATTATCTCGTCAAGCCGATGGATGTGCGAGATTATTGGTTTAAGCTTGATCCTTCCTGACGACGCAATGTTAACAGCCCTCTGAAAAGTATAGGGGCTCCGGTAGGAGGCGAATATTGATACTTCCTTATCGTAAATCTCGAAAGGTTTAACCTGCCAAACATCATGCTCCGGAGCAACGCCGAATATTAGAAGCCTACCTCCTCTCCTAGCTATTTTGAACGCCTCGTCTATCGCTGAGGAGCTTCCGACGCATTCGATTGAAACATCGGCCCCGATGCCCCCGGTCTCTTCGAGAACAGCTTTCTCAGGGTCTTCTTTTCCAGGGTTTATAACGCGGGTTGCTCCAAGCTCCTCCGCCAGCCTAAGCCTCTCCTCGACAACGTCTAAAGCGATGATCTTCGCCGCACCATAGTGTTTAACCATTTGAATCATGAGCAGGCCTATCGGCCCGGTTCCGACAACGGCCACGCTGCTTGCCACAGGGATCTTAACGTTGTCAAGCCCCCTGATTATGCATGCTAAGGGCTCGATTAAGGCAGCCTCCTCCATGGACATCCAGCTGGGAATCCTGTACACGTTTCGTTCAGGAGCCTTAACGTATTCCGCGAAAGCCCCGTCGACCGTGACGCCTATTGCTTGGAGGTTTTCGCAGAAAAAGTTTCTCTCGCTCATCCTGCAGTATTTGCATTTCCCGCAGACTATATTCGGCTCCGCGACAACACGGTCGCCGCTTCGAACAGTGGTTACTCGAGAGCCTGTTTGAACAACTACACCTGAAAACTCGTGGCCCAAGATCAGTGGCGTGTTAACCTTCCACTCGCCCTTGAAGAAATGAATATCGGTTCCGCATATTCCGCATGCGCCAACCTGTATGAGAACCTCGTCTTCAGATATTTCAGGAACATTCTTCTCGACTATCCTTAGGTCCCCGACTCCAAACAGGGAAGCAGCCTTCATGCTGAAGCATAGTCAACCCATACATATAAGAGTTATTCGTCCAGCGAGCATTATTTGAGCACTCAGGTGCCTTCCAGACTCTTCGTCGCAATTCGCCTTTTCATTCTGTTGAAACATCTATAAAAGTTGACTGTTGGGAAATGGCTGTCGAAACAAACCCATAAACTTATATAATTGAAAAGGATCAGAATCTTCGAAATGAACGGGTTCCCGAAGCGATTCATGTGGGGAATATCCATGGCTGCCTTCCAATATGAAATGGGTGCTTCTAAAGACTCTCTTGACCCGAACAGCGACTGGTACGTCTGGCTCCACGACGAGAAAAACATAGAGTCTAAGATTGTAAGCGGAGACCTGCCTGAGAACGGGCCCGGCTACTGGGACCTCTACAAGGTTGACCACGGCTGGGCTGAATGGCTGGGTCTCAACACTTGGCGCACAAACCCAGATTGGAGCAGGATTTTCCCACGGTCGACCCGAGGGGTTAAGGTTTCAGTGGCTTCGGACAGCGAGGGAGTAAAAGATGTAGAGGTTAGCGAGCAAAGCCTTAGAAGACTGGATGCTCTGGCTAACAAGCAGGCAGTGAAACACTACAGGAGGATTTTCAGAGACTTGAAAGAAAGGGGGATGAAGCTGATACTGAACCTCTACCATTGGCCGCTTCCAACATGGGTCCACAACCCCATAAGAGTGAGGGACACTGGCCTTAAAGAGGGGCCGAGGGGATGGTTTGACGAGGAAACCGTCATAGAGTTCGCCAAGTTCGCAGCATACGTCGCGTGGAAGTTCCATGATATCGTAGACATGTGGAGCACGCTGAACGAGCCGAACGTCACGTGGAGCATAGGATACTTAGGCGGAAATTTTCCACCGGGCTTGAGAGACTTGAACGCGGTTGCCCGAGTGGCTTTCAACCTTACTCAGGCCCACGCTAGAGCATACGACCAGATAAAGAGGATTGCCGGAAGGAAGGCGAAGGTTGGGGTAATATATGCTACGAGCCCCTCTGAGCCCTTCGCCGACTCTGAAGAAGACAGGAAGGCTGCTGAAGCATGCGACGAGTATTCGACTAAAAGGTTTTTCAGAGCTATAATCGACGGGGTTTTAAAAACGGGTTTGACGCAGGAGGAGATGAAGAGAGATGATCTGGGGAACAGGGTTGACTGGATAGGGGTTAACTATTATACGAGGAGTGTTGTCAAGCATGTTGACAACCCTCCCTACTTTGAGGCTGTGAGTAATTACGGGTTCTCCTGCCAGCCTGATTCCAGGTCTGCAGCGGGAAGGCCCACCACGGAAACAGGTTGGGAGATATATCCTGAAGGAATCAGGAGGGCGTTAAGCATTTTCAAGGAATACGAGAAACCGCTAATAGTGGGGGAAAACGGCATAGCGGACGCTAAAGACAGGTATCGGACATGGTTTATCGTCTCCCACCTGCACAACCTTTTGAAAGCAATCAGGGAGGATGGTTTAAACGTGACCGGCTACCTCCACTGGAGCCTGATAGACAATCTGGAGTGGGCCTCAGGCTTCAGCAAAAGATTCGGCCTAATATACGTGGACATGAATACTAAGAGAAGATACCCGAGGCCAAGCGCCTACGTTTACCGTGACATCGTTAAGAACAACGGGGTGCCCGAGTATCTGTCTGAGTATGCAAACTATCCTAATATCCTGGTTTAACAGGTTTCCACGCCTACTCTAAACCTCGCAGTGAAACCATTAACAGCCATGCGGACGCAGCTAGCGAGGCAACGGTCTCCTGTATGGCAACACCCCGCCAGGGCCATTTAACCATCCAAACCAGCATTGAGGTTAAGCCCAGTAGGAAGGCTGCTACACCCGTCGCTGGCGAAGGCAAATGCCTGTAGCAGAAGCCGTATGAAAGCATGACGAGTATTATCGATATGAAGAATATTGTTGAAACCACCATGTGTATTCTCCCAGCGTCCTCCGGGTAGAAGCCGATGAGCGCTAGGTCTATGCCGGCGGCTGCAAGCAGGATTGACCAGCAGAGATACTTCCATGAACGGTACCGTATTGAGATCGATACGCCGAACAGTGTTGCGAGAAAACCCGAGAAAACCAGCCCGAAATTATAAAGGTGTGCGACCCAGCCGTTTCGAGCAATGTTCCCAAGGTCGCTTAAAGCATTATCATAAGGGTTGAACCATGGAGACAGCATTATTGAGGTCAGTATGAAAGGATAAGCGGCTAAAGCGCTTAAAAAACCCAGGAGCCTGTAAACCCTCGTCATCGACTAAGCAGTGTTTCCAGCCGTTTAAATAGTTTGCCTCCCTCCTAGCCTACAACCGTTTTAACACACCATCTATGTTTAAACATGAAGCCGTTGTGCAAGATAATCCATAAATATATCTTGTGAAAGTTTAATTCTATGGGTAAGCTGAGGATCGGTTTAATAGGGGCAGGATGCATAGGGACAGTACACGCAAACAGTGTAAAATCCATCGAGGAGGCTGAGCTTTCAGCAATCGTTGACATAAGGCTTGAAAGAGCGAAGGCGCTGGCTGAGGAGCATGGTGTTAAGAAGGTTTACGAGGACTATGTTGAAATGCTCGACCGGGAGCAGCCGGACGCCGTGATCATAGCTACACCCAACTATCTGCACGCGAAAATGACTATAGACGCGTTAAACAGGGGCGTTCACGTTTTCTGCGAGAAGCCTATGGCGATGAACGCCGGCGAGGCGGAGAAAATGGTTGAGGCCAGGAACAAGTCTGGAAAAATACTGATGCTCGGCATGTGTCAGAGGTTCAGAAACGACTCTAAGGCGATTAGAAGCCTGGTTCTCGGTGGCGAGCTTGGCAGTGTTTACTTCACTAAGATAACCTTGCTGAGGAG
>JAFNIQ010000058.1 GCA_017601395.1 Candidatus Brockarchaeota archaeon | reverse complement strand
TTGAAAAACATAATGTTTTCGCACGCGTCACGCCTGAACAGAAGGTTGAGATAATAAAGGCGCTGAGAGAAAACGGCCACGTGGTTGGTTTTCTGGGGGACGGGGTGAATGACGCGCCTGCGCTAAGGGTTTCAGACGTAGGCATATCGGTGGATACTGCTGTGGACGTGGCTAAGGATGCCGCCGACATCATCCTGCTTCAAAAAAGGCTCGGCGTGATAGCGAACGGTGTAATCGAGGGAAGGAGAATATTCGGCAACACCGTAAAGTATGTTCTGAACACGTTGAGCGCGAACTTCGGAAACATGCTTACCGTAGCTTTCGCATCCGTTCTCCTCCCCTTTATCCCACTCCTCCCGACACAGGTTCTTCTCCTAAACCTTCTTTCAGACGCCCCACTTCTGATGATTTCAACAGATAATGTTGACAAAGAGTATTTAAAGTCGCCGAAAAGATGGAACATAAGGTTCCTTTCAGAAGCAATGATGTTCTTCGGCCTAATAAGCACAATGTTCGACCTTCTAACGATGCAGGCGCTCAGAATACTCCTGCAACTCTACCACGATCTGAACTCAGAAATCTTCCAGATGCTTTTCAGAACAGGATGGTTTCTAGAATCAGTGCTTTCAGAAATGTTCGTGACTTTTTCAATAAGGACCCACCTGCCTTTCTACCGCTCTAAGCCGAGCGGCTGGCTGGTTGGTACGACTGAAATAGTCTTCCTAGCGGTGATCTTCATAGTCTACTCCCTGTTGGCGAAGCCTTCAAATTTACAGCACCCTCAGCCTACCTGCTAGCTATAGTCGCAATAATCCTGGTTTCCTACTTCATCCTGCTGGAGCTGGTTAAGAAGCCTTTCTTCAGGAGACACAGGTTTGGAGGACCCTCGCCCGAAGTGCTCATTGAAGTTAAGAAGCTAAGGGGGAGAAGAGGAGCGATAATGAGGAAACTTAAGAGACTGCAACATTTGAGGGAATCCGGCGGGATCACTGAGGAAGCGTATCTAACGCTTAGCGGCGAATTAGAGGAGGATTTAATGCAGTTAAACGAGAGGCTGAAAGAGCTGTTGAAAGGCTAGTTGAATATGTTTCTCTGTAAAACGGGCTCCGCAATATTGTCGAGCAGGGATGCTACTTGATTCATGAGCTCGTCCAAGCCTTTACGCAGCCTTGCGGAAACCAGGCAGTAAGGCAGGTTGTGGATAATAGGATACGCGCGGTCAATCTTCAACTTTACCTCTTCGCTGCCCGCTGCAAGGTCACACTTGTTGAAAACAACCAGTATCCTCCTATCCTCGACACTCAGGCTTTTAAGAATGTCCAGGCAAGTCTTAATCCTTAGGAGCAGGAGGTCTGAAGGATCGCTTACATCCACGGTAAGAATTACAAGGTCTGAGAGCCTTATGTCGTCAAGCGTTAGGCTGAAGGATGCGATCAGCCTTGGATCAAGGTCTAAAACAAACCCTATCGTGTCAACCAGAAAAACCTCAAGCTTCCTATGGGGAAGCAGGTAGTACTTGCTGGTTAGCGTTGTGAACGGTCTTGGGCTGACAGGTTTACTCAGGTTTGTGAGAGCGTTGAAGAGCGTTGTTTTCCCAGCATTATAGTAGCCGGTTATGCAAACCGTAGGCACGCCCATCTCCCTCCTTCTTTTAAGCTGGGAAAGCTTTTCAAGCCTCCTCTTCTCGATCTCCGCCTGAATCATCGACCTCCTTTTCAAAAGGCTTGCAACAGTCTCGTGGTAAGCATACTCTCCGAGGCTCCTGGGACCCGGGTGCTCTCTCCCAGTCTTAAACCTTATGGATGCCAGCAGCTTCCTGTATGGTATTTCCTTCAAAAGCCTGGCAAGCCTTATCTGAAGCTTGGAAAGCCTGTCTGAAGATGAAATCTCAAAAATCTTGAGCGTCAAGTCATACCTGTCCAGCACTTCCAAGCCCAGTGTCTTTTCAAGATTATACTTTTGCTTACTGGTCAACACGTTGTAGAAGATTACGCTTTCAACACTGTTTTCAGCAGCCTGCTGCTTCACCTCCTCCAGCTTGCCTCTCCCAAGCATGTATGCAACATTCTCCTTGGGGCTAACCTGTATCGTCGAACCGGCAACGCTGTAGCCGGCTGCGATACTCAGCTCCCTCAGCTCGCCAAGCCTAATCCTATATAGGTGATGATCGTGAGGATCCGTCTTAACCATGCAGAGCCAGGCTCTCAAGCCACTGTTTTCAACTAGTTTTAAACATCCCTTTTAATAAGCTTTAAAGCCTCGGTTCCCCGCATCTTATGGATGAACAGGCCCAAGACCATGCGTTCGCCAATGCTTAATCGGCTTCTTCCACCCGGGCTGATCGACAGGGCGGACTATAAGACTATAGACTGGGAGAAAGACTTGGACACTATTCTGCGCAAGTTCTCCCTGATAGAGAAATGTCTACCGGTTGAGAGCGTAATCGACTTCGGGGGCATGTGGGGGGTGGACGGCCTGTACTCCAGGGTTTGCAGCGAAAGGTTTAGAATAGCTCGAGTAACAATGGTTGACAAGTACGTGTCGGAAAACTGGATGCGGAATCCTCGCGTATAGACTTTAGAAGGGGAGATTTTTCAGACGAGGAGTTCATGTCCACCCTGGAAGCATCCTGCGACCTTGCGTTAGCATACGATGTTCTCCCACACCAGACGGATTTAATACACACCCTGAACCTGATGCTGTCGAAAACAAGCAGGTTCTTCCTGGTTTCGCAGCCCATACTGCCTGAGAAAACCATGCCTTTCCGCAACAGCCTAGTCCTGCTTTCAGGCTCAAAAGCTTACAGCCTGATCCCTTTTAGAGAAGAATGGGCTGAGGAAACAGATTACTGGGCTAATTTTTCAGACGCCAGTGTAATGGATACGAGCCACTGGATCTGGGGCATGACCCCGTCTTTCATAGAAAGCATTATGAAGAGCCATGGTTGGAAACTTGTTTACAAAGAGTTTTGGCGAGGCTGGTTGCCAAAATCCTCGAAATGGAGGATATGCGGCTTAATTTTTAAAAGCGTCAGCAGCCTGCACGAGGCGAATAAAAAAAGTAACCGTCAATAGGCTGATATCCGGCTATTGCAATCAGCATGAGCCTGCTCAGTATTCAATTAGCAACGCTTCATAGAGCCCGAGCTTCGGCAATACGAATCGCAAAAACCCTTCCCCAAAGGACCATTCGAGGGGTTTTTCGAGAGTAAGCGCCTTAACTGTTCTAGGCTCCTCCTCAGACCTTATCTTGAAGGAAATATTCTCCACCGGGAAAACCCTGTTGAAAGGCCTTCTGAGCGCATACGTAAAATTCACCAGGTGAAGCATACGGTAGTTCCTCCCTCTGAAAACAGTTATTTCAACAGTCTCAGGAGCATCAGTCTCAAGGTCGCGCACGCTCCAACCGGCCCATTCAACCGAGTTTCCAATTATCTTAAGATAATCGAGAAACCCGTTATTCCAGTATTGTCCTGCAAACGTGCATGGGAAGTAGACGGCCCTGCCTCTTCCAAACTCTGACGCCACGATTGTTGGAAAACCTGTCTCAGGAGTAAGATCCCCGTATCTGGCTGGAGCAGGCTCCAGCTGTAGGCAGACCGGTAATCCTCGGGAGACAGTGGTTTGAATAACGAATTCCGGGCTTGGAAGTATTCTAAGGCCTTCAGGGGTCGTCTTAAACTGGGGTACGCCCGCAACCAGCGCGTGATCCTTCTTGATAACCATGTAGTCCCATCTTAAAGGCCCCATAACCCCTCCCCCTACTGAGACTCCGAAGACGTCGGAGAGAGCCGGGGGGTCCCTAAGACAACCCGTCTCGTCAAACATGGAGGTCTTGTAGGTTGCGACCAGCCCGCCCCCAGACTCGACGAAAGACCGGACTGCCTCAACCTGCCTACTGCTCATGCATGCCACGTTAGGCAGAATAACCAGGCTGTACTTTTTCAAATCCTCGCTGTTAACGTTTAAATCGCTTATCAGGTCGAAAGGAACATGGAGGCGAAGCAGCGCCTCGTAGAAGCCCCTCGCCTCTTCAACGGTTTTCTTCTCGCTTTCAAACTTCCATGCAGCTATTCTCTGCGCCTCGAGAAAATCGCCTGCCTGAACCCCTATTGTAGCAGGCTTCTCCATCTCAACCCTTGCCTGAGCCTCCTCAGCGCCTGCTTGAGGAGGAACCTCGAAGAAGAAGTCGCCTGTTCTCCTAGACCAGACTAGCGCTACTCTAGCGTCAGACTCCGCCTCCTGGTAATAATTCTCATACTTCCTCGCCGTGTCGAAAAACCTTTTACCCTCTTCAATCGCCTCCCTGGCAAAACCGTGGTCTTCAAACATGTCAGCACCGTTCGCCAACCCCTGAACCTTGCCCAACAAGTATTCGACGTCAGGTATCCTCTGCCTAAACCACGGCTGATGCGACGCCGCTAGGAACAGGCAGAAAGGCTTCTCCCTCTTAATAGAGTTGGCCAGCTTGGTTGTCCAACCCTGAAACCAGGCTGGAACACTGTTCGGCAAAGTGTAGTACTGGTAGCTCTCCATCCCTATGATGCTCTGACCCTCATACGAGTCTTCAGCGCTCAGCGCGAAGCTCCATGAGGGCCATACTTGGCCGCTGTTATTACTGTAAAGAAGGGTTTCAAACCCTTTCTCCCTAAGCTTTCTCTGCCCGTCCTTCAGAAACCTTGCGATAGAATTATACCTGAAGATCACGAACCTCCTCCACGCGGGGTCCCTCCAATCCTCTCTGGCTGGAATCGGGAAACCATGCTCCTGCTCAAACATGCTTCTGCAATGCTTGCAGTAGCACGCGCCGGGATAGTAAGCAGGCCCGTCTAGGAAGATCACGTCTACGCCTCTTTCAGCGATCTCTAGAATCAGTTTAAACATTCTATCCCTGTACGGCGTGTTCACGCACATCGAGAAACCGTGGCCATACAGAGTGTCAATCGGCTTCCCGTCTGACTTAACCTGAGCCCAATCCTTATGCTTAGAGTAAAACTCGTCACCGTAATAGTGAACATTCAAGTATGTTCTCGTCCTAAGACCTTTCCGGTGTGCAGCCTCAACCTGTTCACGGAGCAGGTCTCTACCACCAGCCCCGTCCCATTTAGGCAGCACCTCACTATCGTAAAGGGCGAACTCCCTGTTGATATCCCCCTTGTAGGAGACTACCTCCAGAAGGTTGCAGTTTCTTCGAGAAGCTTCCTCCACAACCCTCTCAATATTCTCCTGGCTAAAGTCTCCGTAATCCCCCCAGGTAAGCCATATGAAGCGCTTCCTCCACCAGTCGACCATAAGACAGCATGCATATGGCTGGGCAAAAAGCTTTCGATTGAAAAACAGTTCGGGGGAAAGCATTTTCCTCCGCGTTTTTCAAGCCTTAATAAGCGTCCTGCTTTTAACACGCACTGCCTTTTGCGATGCTTACCCATAAACTCAGAGACGGTTCAGAATCTCGGCGAAGTCCCCGCTGCTCAGCCTCCACCCCATGCTTCCAACGTTCTCCTCCACGTGCTCAATTCTTGAAGCCTTCGGAATCGGCACAACAGGCTCGATGCAGATAAGCCAGTTTAAAGCAACCTGGATAGGCGTCTTACCGTATTTCTCACCAATCCTCTTCAGCAGCCTGTTCCCGGAGAGAGCCCCCTTCTCGATAGGAGTATAAGCCATGTAAAGCATCCCCTCCCTCTGAGCATACGGGATCACGTCAGCATAGTCTCTCCTATAGGCTGGGCTGAACCTGTTTTGAACAGCAGCAATATCCGTTTTCTTCAAACATGCTCTGGCCTCTTCAATGCTTTCAACGTTAAAATTGCTTAATCCAATATGCTTCACCATGCCCCTGTTGACAAGCTCCTCCATCGCCCTCATCGTCTCGCAGACCGGGAAGCTTGAAGGCCAGTGGAGAAGGTAAAGATCTATGAAGGTTCCAAGCCTATCCATACTCCTCCTAGCGGCCTTTAAAACACCCTCGTAGCTCGCGTTAGTCGGCCAAACCTTAGTCACTATGAAAAGCTCATCCCTGTTGAAGCCTTTTATCGCCCTGCCGACGAGCTCCTCAGCCCTACCGTTAGCATACATTTCAGCAGTGTCAATCATCGTAGCGCCCAGCTCAATCCCCCGTTTAAGCGCGGCTACTGAAGCATCATCCATAGACCTGTCTTCCCCCATCCTCCAGGTTCCAAGCCCAAGGCTCGAAACGCTCCGCCCAAGCTTTCTGAAAAACTTGGTGTCCATGTTAGGAAAAAGAGCTTTTTTCAAAATAAAAGTTTTACTCGAAAAATCTTCAAACGAGCCGGTGTTCGGAATAAGCATAAATACATGGTTGCGGAAAAAGGCTCGATGAAAAATGTATCAGCCTAAGAGTTTTGAACACCTGCTTGGTCTTAAAGGCTTCAGCGACCAACTTCTCAAAAACCATTTCACCCTATACCAAGGGTACGTTAACAACACGAACAAGCTGATAGACGCGTTGGCAGCGCTCCTGAAAGAGGGGAAAACCGGTTCGCCCGAGTATGCTGAGTTGAAACGCAGGCTCGGATGGGAGTGGAACGGGATGAGGCTCCACGAATACTATTTCGGAAACATGGCGAAGGATAGTGTAGAGTTAGACAAGGATTCTAGATTGTACAGGAGGATTGTCGAAGACTTCGGCTCGTATGAAAACTGGGAGAAAGACTTTAAGGCTGTTGGAACAATGCGTGGAATCGGCTGGGTCACGCTATACTATGATCCGGCAGCCGGAAGACTGTTGAACGCGTGGATTAACGAGCATGATGCGGGGCATTTTTCCGGTGCTAATCCCATCCTCATAATGGATGTTTTCGAGCATGCGTACATGATCGACTATGGGTTGAAGCGTGCGGACTATGTAGAGGCGTTCTTCAAAGCAATAGACTGGAAAACTGTTGAAGAAAGATTTGAAAAAGCATAGCGTTCGGGATAAATCCATTATTTTTTCTACTTACCCTGTTTTTTGACTGTTTCTAATAGCGTTTTTACGGAATTTCTTGAATAGTTCAACTATCCTTTTAAGACAGGGTTTGAGCTATAAGCGACACTGGGAATATGATAATCCGGTGAAAACAGCTTAAAAAATCGGGAAACAGATTCCAGCTTGTGCTAAGCTTTATCTATTAATACTTCCTGTGTTTCTGGAAGCACTCCTTACAATAGACAGGCCTGCCTTCCGTGGGTTTGAAGGGAACTTCCGCTTCCTTCCCACAGTCCGAGCAAGTTATCTTGTACATCTTCCTCGGCCTGCCCCCGTATCCTGAACTCAACTTCTTCACCTCCTCTAACTCCGGATGCTCGTTTCCCTTAGAGAAAAACAAGCAGTCCAGCCTAAGCCTGTTGGCGCCTCCTTTTAAACATAGCTCTTAAACCGTATCTGCCTGAAAAAAGGCGAGAATACCTTTAAAGCACCTTTTTGAAGCTTTTTAAAACTTAAAAATCTAAAAACGATGAAGCATTGATGAAAAATGGTTTCGTGGGGGAGAGCGTTTAAAGCAGCACTCGTCCTCCTAGCTTTCACAATACTCTGGAGCATTATCGGAGGCATTATCATTATAGCCGGAACCTTTTTCGGCGCGCTGGGTGCAGTCCGCATGATACCTGAACCTCCATATATCGATGTGAATTGGAGCGCTGTGGGAATCATCATCATTATATGGATAGTTGGCTTCTTAGTGTCGTTTCTAGGAACATGGGCTTCAGCCTTCCGTATTTCCACACAGCTCGCGATGGAGGAGATAAGGAAGACAATGCCGGTTTCAGCCGTGCCTCCTGCAGCTCAGGTTGAGAGCGCTCCAGTGCCGACGTGCCCCAAATGTAACACCCCGTTGACGTACGTACAGCAGTATCAGAGATGGTACTGCCCAACCTGCAGGGAGTACAGGTAGGCTTTAAAATATTTTTTTAGGCTTATTGCGAACAACTCGGCCTCCTTAAGCTCCTTTTCCCCTGGTTTACCCTTGTTGATCCCGCCGAACGGTTTAACCCACACCGGGTAGGTGTCCCAGCCCCTGCAGTTGAACTCGCCTATGATTCTGAAGCCTTTGGCCAGTAGGCTTTTTCTCAGAGGCTTGTCGAAATCGTGGAGGAGTCTTATTCTCCTTAAACCGCTTGTGGAGAAGATGAACGCTGCTCTGCCATTTTGACTGGGAAGTCTCTCGACAAGGCTGAAAATACTTGGATGATGCTTCCAAAAATATATTCCGGAGCCGAACCCGATTAAATCGTGCTTTGAAACTGTGTCAGCATCCACTTCAGCCGGTGTAGCCAAGTCTGCCTCAAGCACGCCTGCAATGGTTTTCGCAATCTTCTCAGTATTGCCGTGATGCATTGAGACATATATGATAAGAGTCTTCATCGCAGGTTTTCCAACGCTCGAGGCTACACTGCTAAGGTATGAATTGCTCTAGGAACTTTTTCGCTAGCAGTAGGCCCTCCTTATACTCGTAGAACGGATCCTCATGCTCAATGCTTAAAGCATAATCATACTTGTGTTTTTTAAGAACAGTTATGAAGTCGGCCCAGTCTAGCTCGCCGAAGCCAGGAAGCCTGTGGGGGCACCACCCCTCGCTCCGTATCCCGTTTTCAGCAACCTTCTCCCAAAGTATTTGAGCATCCTTCATGTGAGTATGGTATATTCTGTCCCCGAACTCGTCAGCAGCCCTAACCGCGTCTATCATCTGGCAGATCAGGTGGCTCGGGTCAAACTCTAGGCCCAGGTTCCTAGAGGGTATTGCTTCGAATATTCTCCTCCATATGTCTGGTCTGTAGGCAATGTTCCCCGGACAGTTTTCAATAGCTATCCTGATCCCCCTGTCCTCGGCAAGGTTGATTATTTCAGGCCAGGTTCTCCTGATCTCCCTAATATTTTCCTCCACGCTCCCCGGGTGGAGACCTATCCAGCCGGTTACAACGGGGACCTCTATCCTGTAGGCGGCTTCAATAAGCTGTTTGAAGAATTCTCTTGCGGTTTTTCTCTTCTCCTCAACAGGATCGATCGGGTTTCCGTAGAAGCCTATCGCTGAAACTATTGTCTTAGAGGAGTTGAGAACATCCTTAACCACTCTGGGGTTTGAAACAACCTCGTTCACGTTGAAGAAGCTGCTCCCGGGGCCCGTGGCTATGGAGATGGATTTGAAGCCTTTCGCCTCAGCCCATTCAAGAGTCCTCCTTAAATCTCCCAGCTGCCCGCTGGTTAAGAACCCTACGAACATCTCTCTTCGATTAACCGTCGTAACCGCGGCTTATAAGGCTTGTTTAACTGGGCGCATTAGCCGTTATGGTTGGATAAGAAAATTTTTAAGCCTCCGCATGCCACTGTGTCCACCATGTTTAAATGCAGGATCGGCACCTCCACCTACAGTTTTTGGCATTTCCTCCCTGAAAAAGTTCCGATAGAGTTCGTCATGGAAAAAGCATGGGAGCTGGACCTAGACGGGGTCGAAATACTCCACGTCCAGATGGAAAGTGAAGACAATGACTATGTGAACAGTTTGAAAAATCTAGCTTTAAGCCTTGGTCTGGATGTTTACTGTCTTGCTATACATCAGAATTTCGTGAAGCCGAGCGAAGAGCAGAGGGAAAAAGAGGTGGAGCACACTAAGCACTGCCTGGAAATCGCGTATAAACTCGGTGCCCCAGCTATCAGGCTGAATTCCGGACGATGGGGGACAATAAGAAGTTTTGACGAGCTGATGGCGAACAGGGGGAAGGAGCCGCCGATTCCAGGCTACACTGATGAGGATGCGTTTGAATGGGTGGTGGAATCTATAGAAAAATGTCTACCCGTCGCAGAGAACCTGGGAGTAGTAATGGCTTTGGAAAATCATTGGGGCTTGACGGCTACGCCTGAAGGAGTTGTAAAAATAGTTGAGAGTGTAGATTCGAAATGGCTGAGGGTTCTAATGGATGCTGGAAACTTCGTCGAGGACACGTATAACGGCCTGAGGAAAATAGCGCCTTACACAGTTCTGGTTCACGTAAAAACCTACTATGGTGGAGGAGTGTGGTATGAACTGGACATAGATTACTCGAGGATATTTGAAATCCTTAGGGAAGTCGGATACCGTGGTTATCTTTCAATAGAGTTTGAAGGGAAGGAGGATGCGGTTTCTGGAGTGTTTAGGACGAGGAAAATGCTACTTGAACAAATGGGGAAAGTAAAATAGTGTTTGAAGCCTGTAAAAATTTTTTTGCCGGGAAAACGTATCTGTCTCCACATGGTTAGGACGAAGCAAGAGCTGCGCGAGGAAATATGGAGAAGAATGGAGGAGCTTCACGTGGCCCGTTTCCCAGGCGCCTTCGGAAGAATCCCCAATTTTACAGGCGCTGAGAAAGCAGCCTTAAGGCTTACCCGGCTTGAAGAATGGAGGAGGACCAGCGTGGTTAAGGTTAACCCCGACTCCCCACAGGCACCTGTTAGAAGGCTGGCGCTTCTAAACAATATTACAGTAATAATGCCTACTCCAAGGCTTAGAGAGGGCTTCCTGCTTCTCGACCCTGGAAGTATAGACAGGGGAGACTATGATTTTGCCTCAACAATCAAGGGTGCATTCGCCCTAGGCAGAAAGATCAATCCTGCAGACCTGCCAAAGGTTGATCTTGTGGTTGTCGGCAGCGTGGCTGTCAACGAGCAGGGGGAGAGAATAGGCAAGGGTGGGGGGTATTCTGAGATAGAATGGGCTGTTGCAAGAGAGTTCGGTAAGGTTGAGGAGAACACTCTCATAGCGACCACTATCCATGATGTTCAGCTGGTGAAAGAGCTGTTCGAGATTGACCCGTACGATTTACAGGTGGACTGCGTTGCAACCCCCACTTTAACTCTTAGAGTTAAAAGGAATAGGGAGAAGCCCAGAGGCATATATTGGAGTCTTATTCAGCCGGAGAAGATTAGGGAGATTCCTATTCTTCAAGAAATGTTTAAACGTGTAAAACTTAGCACGCGCTCTGGGGCGAGTGATGGGCAACACTCGGCATTACAGTAGTGATGAGCAGGTGAAAGACCTTAAAGGATTTTCATAGCCCACAGTATCCCGCCTAAGAGATGTTTCCTAAACCATTCTTCACCCCATGTTTCTTGGAAGTGGCCGAAAGCAGTGTAGAAAACCCTGCCCTCACCATACTCGTGGCACCAAGCTAAAGCGTAATCGTTATCTTCCCTAGTGCCCTTGCTAAGGTCCACGGAGGAATTGTCTAGGCTTATCAACACATGCGTCCTGCTGCGGCTCCAATCCTTAAAAGTATACACTTCCTCCTTAACGTTAAACTTCTCCGGAAGATGCGCAGTGGAAGGATGAGTATTATCCTCGACTTTCACAACAACCTCCTGAGTCCAAGGGTGACCGTTAAAGTAGCCCCCAATCATCTCACCGTAGGCGGGAAATTGGTAGAAAGTGTCAGTCGCGTTATGGACGCCGACGAACCCCCTCCCGTTTCTCACAAAATCTATCAGTATTCTCTTCTGCTCTTCATCCATGGGCAGCTCGCCGGTCGTCATGAAAAGCACTGCTGAAAAAACATTCAGAAAATTCTCTTTAATAATCGAGCAATCGTCCGTTGAGAAAACATTAAATCCGTTTAGATCACCCAATTCCCTCATGGTTTTAACGGCGACAGGAAGATAATCGTGTTTGAAGCCTGCTGAATGCGTTAACACCAGTAGCCTCCTAGACACCATGGTCATGAAATTACTTTCGAAAATTTAAGTCTTACTATGCTGTCAAGCATAGTGGAACTAAAACTAATATATTGCTCAGACGAAAAAAGTTTTATGAATCCGGATGGTGTTGGGGCATGGCTCGTCCTAGCCTTCCTCTCAGCCTTCTTCGCAGCATTAGTCACGATATTCGGTAAAATAGGATTGAAGACGGTTGACTCAACTGTGGCCGCTGGAGTCAGGGCGTTAATAATGGCTGCGACAATGATTGGAGTAATAATCCTTCTCGGAAGAGCCTCGCAAATAGCAGAGTTAACGCAGAAAGACATGCTTTTCATAATACTTAGCGGCGTAAGCGGTGCGCTCTCATGGGTGTTCTACTTCGCCGCCTTAAAGCTGGCAGACGCTTCGAAGGTTGCTACGGTAGACAGGACAAGCATACTGTTCATAATAGTGCTCTCATACTTGGTGCTCGGCGAGGAACTGACCCTCAAAACAGTCGCTGCCGGGATACTTGTTTTCATAGGAGCCCTTATACTGATGTTTTGAGCAGGGCTGAACGGGCGGGAGCCTGAAACCCCTTGAACAGCGTTTTAGCGCCAGCCGTAGAGCCGCATTAAAAACGGTGTGACAAACGTCTCTATGACGCCTGCTACGATGAAGACAGGAATTAGGCCGAAGACAATGTAGACGGTTCTTCTTAAAGCATTGTGTAACCCGGGGTCTGAGCTCACGCTTCCCCTCTTTAAAGCCTTCAGAAACTCTACTCCCAGGCTTAACCCGGCTGAGCCGGCTATCAGGAAGGCGGGGAGTTCTATTACGCCGTGTGGAAGTATTGCTGCCAGGAACATTGCTAGGTTTTGAACAATGTCTTCAACCACCCCTAGGATGAACCCGTTGAAAACAAGGATTGCAAGCACTGGAGCTACGAATATGATTCCGGATAGGGCTGTTGCGAGCGAAACCTGCCAGTTATGGAAGGATATGTCGAGAGCTAGGAACGGCAGGCCGTAGGCCGCTTCAAAAATAGTGCTCGCCTTCCCCGGCACGTATCCTAAAGCGTAGATTATAGACCTAATCCCTGAGGAGGATAAATGTTTCCCGAGGATCACCCCAAGGGAGAAGACTATTGCTGAGGAAAGGTGGAAAACCATGCTCTTGGGCTCAGCCAGGAAGTCGACGAGCTCGCTTAACCCCTTCTTAACCATTTTAAAACCCGCGTTTAAAACATGCGGGAAAACATCTTTTGAAACAGGGGGGCCGACGGGAAGCGGGGTGACAAATGGTTCAGGCCTTCCCTTTAGAAAAAGCATTGTCTTAAAAATGTGGAAAACCGGTGTTACGAGGAAGCTTAGAATCACGGTTGCGATTGACGAGAGCTGGACGCCGAGCAGGCCTGCCAGAAAAGCGGCAATAGACATCGGCACGACGGATAAGACTCTTAGAATACAGTATGCCACCGTGTTCGCGGGGAGCCTTAAGCATGTCACTATGCTTCTCCTCACGGCGCTAAAACCATACGCCCCGTCTGCAGCCGCGGGGTAAGCGTAGACTGTTAAAACCGTTAAGACCAATGTGAAGACTGACGCGAGTATTG
>JAFNIQ010000153.1 GCA_017601395.1 Candidatus Brockarchaeota archaeon | reverse complement strand
CAGCGTAGTTTCCATGGAGCGAGGTGCATCGCTGGGAATTTCGTCACGCGATGAACGAGTTAAACCGGTTGATTGAGCATACTGGGTATCGGTATTACCAGATCCTGTGCCTAGCTATGTATCTCTTTGTTGTCCTGAAACCTTGGGAAGCTAGGAAATTGGATGGGGAGAGGGAATGGGAGCTTCGATGGATATGGTGAGCCCTAACCTCCATATGCCTTAACGAACTCATAGAAGCCGTTGCAGATTACCAGCCAGCTAGCGTCTTCCCCTAAAGCATCCCTGATCTTCTGTGCATAACCGTTGAATTCGGCATCGCTTATTACTCCCTTCCTACCGAATACCAAGTAAACCTTATCCTTATTCAATTGTTCCCTTGCTTCCCAACATGCCTTTATCTGCCCAATAAACTCCTCGAATCCCTTTGTATCTTGGAGATGCTTTTTATAGGTGTCTTCACTCGGCCAGTACTTTGACTCAACTATGGCATCCTCCAAAACTATGTCCAAGTATCTCTCTTCATTGTTCACATAGACTTTGTAGTGAATATCTTTAAGCTTCCCTCTGCACTCCTCAATTACCAGCTTAATTATCCAGAGTTCTCCGAATTTCCCTAGCAGATTCCCGTCTCCGGTTTTCTCCACCTCTTCTGCTGAAACCAAGTCCTTTGTTGAAGCATCTAGAACCTCGCGGTAGTTCTTGGCAAGCTTATTGACAAGATTCTCATCACTAATCTTAAGTATCTCCTTAAAGTATTTCACAGCCTCCTAAGTTCCTTTCGAGCTCTATTACAAAAATACCTTGAAGTATAGCATTATCACAAAGAGCAACGGTTAATCAGAATAGTAGAACGTGAACCAGAATAGCTTTCCAAACTTCTTGTAGGTATTGAGGATCTTCTCGTACGCGAGGGCATTATGTCTAACGAAATCCAGTACGACCTCCCATATCGCTTTATTCTTCTCCTCCTCGCTCATCCTGTCCCACTTATCCTTATACCCGTACTCGGGTACATCCCTAGCGTCCAACTCGGCATCATACCATAAATCCACTTCCTTCACAAGCTTAACGTCCTCCTCGTTCTCCAGCCTTAGGAAGGAGTCGCTCTTCATGAGCTCCAGTTCAGCCTTAACCTCATCAAGCTCGAAGACGCTTGGCGGCCAGAAATAGTGATAATAGCGAGACGGCTGGGGCTTACCTATTGGCATTTCAAATATTTCGAACCGGCTTCTCCCCCGCCTGACCTCAACCCTGCTCTCCAGATACTTGAGGATTTTCCTGTTCGAGCAGCTCCCCTTAATAGCAGAGACCTCTATGACCGGTATGTAGCGCAGTTTAGCCTCATGAAGTCGAATGTGTGTACTCAAAACTGAAGTCTTAACGAGTTTCTTGATAGTCTCTTGAACGTCCTTAGGCATGTCCTCCGAGAATAATAGCTCAATATTGTATAGGGTCATTTTTATCCCTCTTCTAGGTTGAGATTGCTAAGGCCGTTTATAATCTTTAGCCAGCCCGTGTCACCTCCTAAAGCGTTTCTAATCCTTGCCTCGCCGAGCTTAAACAGTTCTTCAGGTATCTCCTTGACGAAAACAAGGTAAACCTTTCCCTTACCTAGCTTGTTCCTTGCTTCCTCATACTTCAATATTCCATCGATAATCTTCTCTTTAAACGACGTTTCGCTGGCCTCAACCACGTCCATCCTGAAGCTCTCCACATTCCAGTATTTTGTATCGAGGAGCTCGTTAATCGTCACGATGTCCAGCTCCGCATATTCTCCATCCGAGAGTCGTTCTACTTTACGCAAATCTTCTATGTAGCCTCCTCCCTTTTTCTCCGCGATGAATAGGGTTGTTTTACCCTCCCCCAGCCGGCCGCAGGCATCGTTAATACCATTATCAGGCCCTGCAAGCTTATAGAGTTCGTCTTCCCCTAATGCCATAGCACTCCCATAGAGCTTCATGAACTTGTGGCGCACCTCGTCGCTAAAACCTAGTTCCCTGAGTCTTTCGACAAGCCATTCCGCTTTGAGAAACTCAAAGTCTTTGAGAACCAGAAGCTTGCTTGCAAACTCCTCACCCATGCGTATGCGGATGCTTTTTCTCCCAGGATCCGTGACGACGAATATCTTCTCTGTAAGCATCCCGCTAACAGGCTCAACGGCTTTAAACCTGAGGAGGATGCCGTGTTCCTCGAACGATTCCCAGTTTATCTCCCCGTCTTGGATGAAGCCTGAGTACTCGGGGTTCTTGGGAAGCTCGGCTTTAAACAGCCTCTCCAAGTGTCTCGTTATAGCTGCCTTCCCGTCGGACTCGGCTTTAATCGGCAGTATTGTCTCCGCATTCTGAGGCAGGTCTTTGAAGAATATGATGAAGCCCTCATCCTTCAGCTGCAAGTATTCCGCCGCATCCTTCGGAATGGTTATGCTGAATCCTCCTTCCGTGTCTTCGGAGGCGATAATGGGAATAACCTTGTTATCGCCCGCGTCTAGATATTTCACTTTAACCGGGGACCTAGCTGTGTAGTGGCCATTTTCGTCGATCATTTGATGCGAAACAACGGCGTCGCTAAGCCCTGCTGCCTCGCCCCATTTCTCCAGGCATTCCTCCACCAGCCAAACCTTCGGCTCCTCCTCGCCCAATCCAATGTCAACGAAAAGGTGTCGTTTCAACTGGAGCATCTCGTCGTATGCGCCCTTCTTCCCCCAGGATTCCAGCAGAGTATCCAGGATCTCGGATACTTTCCTCAAGAAGCCCCCGTCGAGAGTGTTTAACACGTCTCTGATGAATGGAAACGCGTTCTCCACTATCTTAGCAGGCCTCTGGTCCGGCTCAAGCGGCATCGTCCTAACCTCAGCAATCCAGCCGTAGCCCCTCTCCAGAAACCTTATTCTCTCAGGATTCTTGCTCTCAACACACTCGTGAAGAAGGTCGTAGAAACCCTTCCTCTGCACGGGGTAGTCTGGTGTAAAACTCAGCCCTTTTAGAAGACTGTTAAAATCATCAACATTCTCGTTCAGCCTCCAGGCTTCCCCAACGTCTCTTAGCACGCTTTCCTCCAGCCTGCCTATTCCCTCCACTATCTCTAGAGCCTCCTTCAGCTTTCCTTCTTCAA
>JAFNIQ010000155.1 GCA_017601395.1 Candidatus Brockarchaeota archaeon | reverse complement strand
GAGCAGGGACGTATTCACCGCACGATGGTGACATGCGATTACTAGGGATTCCACGTTCACGAGGGCGAGTTGCAGCCCTCGATCCCAACCACGGCGAGGATTAGGGATTACCTTCCCCTTTCGGGGTCGGAGCCCTCTGCCCTCGCCATTATCTGCCGCGTGTGGCCCAGGGGTTTCGGGGCATACTGACCTGCCGTTGCCTCCTCCTTCCTCCACCTTATCGGTGGCAGTCCCTCCAGAGTGCTCGCCCCCCTTTCGAGGAACGGTGGCAACTGGAGGCGGAGGTCTCGCTCGTTACCTGACTTAACAGGACACCTCACGGCACGAGCTGGCGACGGCCATGCACCTCCTCTCAGCTAGTCTGGCAAGCCCTTCAGACTGGCCTTCATCCAGCTGTCGCCCCTGGTAAGGTTCCCGGCGTTGACTCCAATTAAACCGCAGCATTCACCCCTTGTGGTGCTCCCCCGCCAATTCCTTTAAGTTTCAGTCTTGCGACCGTACTCCCCAAGCGGCGGGCTTAATGGTTTCCCTGCGGCACCGGTGCAGGCCGTACCCGCACCGACACCTAGCCCGCATCGTTTACGGCTGGGACTACCCGGGTATCTAATCCGGTTCGCTCCCCCAGCTTTCGCCCCTCACCGTCGAGCGCGTTCTGGCTACCCGCCTTCGCCACTGCAGGTCCTCCCGGGATCAGAGGATTTCACTCCTACCCCGGGACTACCGGTAGCCTCTCCCGCCTCCAAGTCATACAGTATCTCCAGCGGCCCAGCAGTTAGGCTGCTGGATTTAACTGGAGACACGCATGACCGGCTACGGGCGCTTTAAGCTCAGTAAAAGCCCCCACCACTCGGGGAGCGGGTATTACCGCGGCGGCTGACACCCGACTTACCCTCCCCTTATTCCCACAGCTTTTTAGACTGTGGAAAAGCCACCCTCAGCGGGTGGCACTCGGGATGACTTTGTCACGCTTTCGCGCATTGCAAAAGTTTCGTACCTGCTGCGCCCCGTAGGGCCTGGGGCCTTGTCTCAGTCCCCATCTCCGGGCTCCCCCTCTCAGGGCCCGTACCGGTCTTAGGCTTGGTGAGCCGTTACCTCACCAACAACCTGATCGGCCGTGGTCCCATTCGGAGCCGCCGAGCTAAGCATCGTTAACCCGGCCTTTCGGCGAGAAGGTGTTCCAAGCCTCCTCACCCATCCGGGATTAGCCGCAGTTTCCCAGCGGGTATCCCGGTGCTCCGAGTAGGTTGACCACGTATTACGGAGCCGTACGCCGCTGCCCGCTGACCGGGCCGCACGACTCGCATGGCTTAGTCCCATCCCGATAGCGGTGGGGTCCGGCAGGATCAACCGGTTTGGGAGTTACGGTCTTGGACGGTGGACTTTCCCTACATGTTCAACAGCATCAGACTCTTTCGAGTCCTCAAGATATGTATCCACACGTGGAGCCCCCTTATCATGCCTGGTGCATACCAGTGTCCCGGGGGCACGCCGTTCCAGTGTGGCCCGAAGTATAGTGAACCGGACGCTTATTTAAGCATTTCTAACGCGTCAAAGAAGTTTAAAAAGGCTTGAGAAACCCGCGTCGGAAAGACCCGTCTTTTTAACAGCATATTCTCCAGTGGAAACCAGGGAGGACGCGGCTGCAGTCTCCACAATCGTCAACGCTACGGCTTAAGTACTCCGGCGGCCAGGGTTGCTTCATGAGGATTCGAACAGTGTTGAGGGATATCCCCCCTGAGGAGTTTGGGCTATCGCTGGTGCATGAGCACATTCTCTGCGATTTCATCGGGGCAGATAAAGTCAGCAGGAACCGTTACGACGCGCAGGAAGTCTTCAACGTCATGCTGCCGTATTTGAACGAGATTAAGCAGCTGGGCGTATCCGGTTTCGTAGACTGCACGCCGGCTTTCATGGGAAGAGACCCGCTGCTGCTTGCCAGACTTTCGAAAGCCTCGGGAATTCATATTTTAACCAACACGGGCCTGTATAAGGAGCCCTTCCTCCCCAAGCATGCTTTCGAATACTCCGTTGAACAGTTAGCCAGGATGTGGGTCAGAGAGATCGAGCAGGGGATTGAGGAAACACCTGTTAAAGCAGGCTTCGTGAAGATCGCTGTGAACCCGGGCCGCATAATCCCGATACAGCGGAAAATCGTGAGAGCAGCTGCGAGATGCAGCCTGTCCACCGGAGCCGCAATAGTCTGTCACACTGCCAGCGGCGTGGCGGCGATGGACCTCTTGAACATAATCGGCGAGGAGGGGCTTGACCCCGCCAAGGTGATAGTTGCACACTGCGATGCAGAAGAGGATTGGAACAACCATCTCGAAATACTTAAGCGGGGCGCATGGGTTGAATACGACAGTATTGGTGAAGCCGCTTCTAAGAAAGTCTTGAACATGATACGGCTAGTTGTTGAGAACGGTTTCAGCAACAGGCTTCTACTTTCTCAGGACGCAGGATGGTATAACGTTGGCGAGAACAAGGGGGGCAGCATCCGACCTTACAGCTACCTGGTGAAGCATTTCATCCCAATCATGCTTAGGGAAGGGTTCAGCCGAAGCCTGGTGGACGAGGTTTTAGTCAAGAACCCTGCTCAAGCATTTCAGATAAAACAGTGAAGAAACAGCTCGTGACGATTCAGCACGTTTACAGCTGATTCTGTATACCGGTGCCAGATAATTCTCAGAAATGGACCGGGAGGGACTCGAACCCTCGACCCTTCGGGGTCACCCATTCCGAGTGCAAGTCGGACATTCTACCACTGAACTACCGGCCCCGGCGAATAGTTTTCCATCACGATATATAATGTTTTCCCCCCTAAGGTTTTACCCGCTGGAGAGATGGTGAAAAAGTTTAAAACGCTGCGAAAGCTGTTTAAAACGGGCTTCTTTAAAATGGCCGCTGTAGCGTAACCAGGCAGCGCGGTGGCCTGTGGAGCCACTTGTCCGAGTTCGAATCTCGGCAGCGGCCCTTCAACAACCAATATTTGGAAAAAGCCCTTGATGGAGTAACGCGAATTAGAAAATATTGATTCAAAACTTAGACTAAAACCCTTTCA
>JAFNIQ010000154.1 GCA_017601395.1 Candidatus Brockarchaeota archaeon | reverse complement strand
AGGGGAAATAACGTGTGGAAAAATGCGGGATTAATAACGGTATTAACATGAGCGACCCTAGTAAAGCCGTATAATATAGGTACTTTACTTTGCTATAAGGTACTTCCTCCCGGATCTGATTTCCTGATGGTGGTATATGACCGATGCTGTAAAACAATGCTTTAAATAATCTATGAAGCCTCTCGGCTTCTGTTTAATGTGGAGAGCCTCCTTTTTTAGAACAGTATATTCGTATCCTTTCTTCCTTAATCGAAAAAACAATTCATTAGGATTTTCCCCTCTAGAAAAACCTACGAAATAAGGTCCAACATCTTTTAAAGCAGAAACCCTTAATGCAGCACGACTCATACCCTGTGGTTCTCCAATCGCCCTGTAAAACCTATCTACCCATCCCTCTTTTCCCTTCTCCACTACGCATGGAATGTTTATAAACGCTATTTTAGAATTAGAAGAAAAAAGCCTTTTCACTTCTGTCAATAAATCAGGAGGAACCATTACATCAGAGTCAATGAACAATATAAAATCACCATTTGCATTACGAATACAAATGTTACGGCCTTCTGTAATATCATTATATTCAGCAATATTTTGTTCCCTAAATTCTTCCAAGACGTTTAATGAACCGTCTGTTGAACCACCATCTACAAACACCATTTTTATTCTCTTCTTATCGTACTGAAGATTTCCAATACTCTGTAAGGCTTCTGGTAAAGTTTTAATCGAATTTTTTAAGGTCATTGCAATAGTTATCAATATTACTGTCTACTATGCAAAATGTCACAAACATAAGGTTTAGGACGAGAAGGTTGCGTCATAACCGGATTTTTCATATAGCTCCATTGATTATCTCGGAACCCTTAGAAATTGGCCTGCGTTATAAGATAGAGTGCGGGGGGTGGGATTTGAACCCACGAACCCCTTCGGGACTGGAGCCTCAGTCCAGCGCCTTTAACCTGGCCTTGCCGCTGCTTGGCTTTGGCGACCCCCGCCTATCCATTCTTTCTATGCGTCGGTGAATTAAAAGTTTTTTGGATCTCGGAGTAATGTGACTTGTGATGAACCGTACGAAATAGGCTTATCTGCTGGAAAATGTTGCTGTTAAACCGTCTTATTCTACTGACCAGCCTTTTACGCGATAAAAGCAGATACAGGTAGGCTTCTTAAGGTTTTATTGGGCAATGCTTCTTTAGTTTTTAGCAGAGGCCTGAGTGAATAAAGTTTATTTAATGTGCCCCAAGGGTTTTAAAGGAGGCTAGTTGGCGATAAACGTGAATCAACTGCGAACATACCCTGTTCCAAAGCAGAGGATAGAGATTGTTGAGAGGAAGGGACTCGGCCACCCGGACACTATTTCAGACATGATTATGAACGAGCTTTCAGTTGAGCTCTGCCGGCTTTACCTGAAGGAGTTTAACAGGATTCTCCACTATAATCTGGATAAGAGTCTACTGGTTGCCGGAGAGTCTGAGACAAGGTTTGGAGGAGGAGTTGTTAAAAAGCCGATGAAGCTTATTTTCGGAGACAGGGCAACCTATAGTTTCAACGGCAAGGAGCTGCCTATAGAGGAGCTTGCTGTAGATACTGCTAAAAACTGGTTCCGGAGGAACCTGAGGTTCGTCGACCCGGATAAGCATGTTTCCTACGAGGTTCAGATAGGAAGGAGCGCGGCTAACCTGGCTGACATTTTTAAGCGGGGAGGAGAGTTTCTAGGTGCTAACGATACTTCTGCAGCCGTCGGGTATGCTCCGTTATCCCAGCTCGAGAACCTTGTTCTAGATGTTGAACAGCATTTGAACAGCAGGGATTTTAAGAAGGAGTTTGAGGAAACCGGTGAGGACGTGAAGGTTATGGGTTACAGGATAGACAGCATGGTTGACCTGACCATAGCAATGTCCTACGTGGACCGCTTCGTAGGCAGCGAGGATGCTTATTTCAGGTCTAAGAAAGAGGTTGTTGAGCATTTAAAGACTTATGTTGAGGATAATTATGATTTTAAGAAAGTAAGCATCACCCTGAATAGTCTGGATACTCGGGGGAGGGGGGAAAACGGGATATATTTGACTGTCACCGGCACTTCCGCTGAAGCGGGGGACAGCGGGCAGGTTGGCAGGGGTAATCGGGTGAACGGGGTTATAGCCCTGCTGAGGCCTGCGGGTTCCGAGGCTGCTGCCGGCAAGAACCCGGTCAGCCATGTTGGAAAAATATATAATCTTTTATCGTTCAAAATCGCTAACGATATTATTGAAAAGGTTGATGGTGTTGAGGAGGTTTACGTGTGGCTTCTCAGCCAGATAGGGATACCTGTTAACAAGCCTAAACTTGTTTCAGTACAGGCGATTCTGGAAGAGGGGTTGAAAATGGAGGTCCTGGAGAAGCCTATAACGCAGGTTGTTGAGGAAAGCCTGAGCGACGATTCGCTAAGGAGCTTCATAAACGACCTGATAGAGGGAAAACTGAGAGTATGCTAAGCCAAGAGGAAGCCGGCAAGCTTAAGATAGGGCTTGAAATCCACGTGCAGCTAACAAATCTGAAAACCAAGCTTTTCTGTCCTTGTCCTTCAGACTATCGCGGTAAGAAGCCGAATGAAAACGTTTGCCCAGTCTGTCTGGGGCTGCCCGGCACGCTGCCACAGGTTAACAGCAAGGCTATTGAAAGCGCTATAGCTGTTTGCCTCGCATTCAAAGCGAGAGTACAACCCTATGTCGTTTTCAGCCGGAAGAATTATTTCTACCCAGATATGAATAAGAACTATCAGATAACGCAGTACGACAAGGCGGGGGGAGCGACGATAGGTGTTGGGGGACATGTCGCGATAACTATAGATGGGGAGAGGATAGAAATACCTTTTAGAAGAATACAGCTCGAGGAAGACCCTGGTAGACTGGTTCATGTCGAAAAAGGAAGCATTAGAAAAACCTACATAGACTATAACAGGGCAGGGATAGCTCTCGTAGAGATCGTCACAGAGCCGGTTATGCACCAACCTAAAGAGGCACGCTTAGTTTTAGAGAAAGTGCAGACAACTCTGGAGCATCTTGGTGTCCTAGACCCCTCCTTTGAGGGATCCATGAGGTGTGATGCAAACGTTTCTTATGCTGGAGGAGCAAGG
>JAFNIQ010000057.1 GCA_017601395.1 Candidatus Brockarchaeota archaeon | reverse complement strand
AAGCTTGCAGCAGCAAAGGTTATGATCGCCAGGCTGGAAAGAACAAGAATAGTGCGGAATTTTCTTTTCCGCATGTTTTCAACAGCCAATGAGAAGGATATCATGACGGATCCAAGAGTATCGGCTTGAATAAACGAGACGCCTACGAGTTTCTTTCTTAATTCTCTAAGTATCCCTGCAATTTCGTTCAACATGAAAATAAGGATTAAGGCGACTAAAGACAAACATATAAAACCGAGGGCAGAAACCATGGAAAAAGGCGTAACCCTGAAACCGGGATGGACCAGGAATAGCATTGTCATTAGCAAAGCGAAAATTATGATTATAGTTGAGACTCTTTTGTTCCCCTTGGCGGAGAAGACTAATCGTTCAATCAAAAGAATGAAAGGTATGATTAGAACGAAAAAGAAGACGGCTGTGACTGAAGAGTCCATAAGAATATTCTTAGTCTCAGAGTAGGCGAGTTGGATATAGTACCAAGACTTCAGGAGAGCAAGGTAGTAATCGCCATGCTTATTTTCCGTCTTCAATTTATAAGCCGACTCTAACTCCCTGCGACTCTGATCATAGAGCTCACGAATATAAGCTCCTCTGCCGCCCCCCATCAACTGCGCTTCACCCAGACCGCTCATCCTAGTCTCAACCAAGCTCATGAGATCATTGGCGAAATACAAAGGTGTTGGAACAATACTTACATATTTTTCTGAAACTTTAATTCCCTCCCCGTCATTAGCCAACAGGCCCAACGTGTTTTGCTCGGTCATGAAAAGCACTTTTATCGTGCTGTTTGGGGGCACAAAAAGCAGAGCTTCATAGCCTGAAGTCGGGTCTCCGAGCACAATGTTCTCCCCGCTTTCGAACGATGGAGGAGATGATACTACGTAACTAAACTGAATTAATTCAACATCATTCACGTCAAGGATCTTAATACGAGATCCCATTTTCGGGGTTAGAAGAGTCCTTGGATCAAACAGGTCGTGTAATGCTACCGTGCTTGCCTTAAACATGCTAAGGTTCACAATTTTATCTCCACTCCCATCGATAAGAGGATCTTCGAAAGTAAGGAAGCGGTAGCCATGCGGCCAAAGATATGTGCCATATACACCCATGTCAGGAGCATATTCAACTTCTCCAGTGGTTCTGTTTATGAGATATGGTAGAATCTCGTATTCAGCCAGAGAGGCTGCCCAGCCTAAACTGGGCAACATGCCTTTTGAAACAAATGTTCCATCGTCAATATTTGCGAACTGGAGCCATTCGTGTCCATGTAGATCTGGCCTGTTCATTATACGTACAGAAAGCAGAATGTCACAGTCCTCGCCAGCTATACTTGTCCAGTTATATTCGTACCAGTTCTTCGTTATGTTCCATAGGCCGATACGTCCGTGAACAATAACGTAGCCTATGCCGGCATCATCCTTGTGTTTATGGGTGAAGAAAGCACCGGCTTTTTGACCCCCACTGATCGTTACCTTGTTGAAGTCGAACCATTCCGTATCATTCAATATAGCGTTTATCAACGCGAACGAGAACTCAATCTGTGGAATAACGTTTTCAAAATTTATTTTCTCGAACAGGTTGAAAGGAGTGTTGTAACTCAGTCTAATTGAGAGGGCGGTAGTAAAGCAGATCCCCCATATTCCTGTTCTTGCGAATACTTCTGCCTCATAGGTCAATGTACTTGGAAGATACTGACGCATACTCAATTGGCTTGCCCAGAGCCCAAATGCCCTGTAAGTCGTGCGGGACGAGTTCGCTGGTAAAACATCTTGGTTTAGTCGATAGCTATTTTCTGTAGGACTGTAGTGGCCATATCTCCCCCCTGTAAAGAGGAATCTTGTGAGATCCTTATCGTAACTATACCAATCATACCAAGGACCACCCAGCCCATAGAAGGCGCCGTAACCAGCTACCGCTACCGCATCGGAATCGGATGCAAAATCCAGACTAATAGCCATTTTTATCGCGTAGGGAGCTAGAACCTTGTTTTCAGTGGTGCCTATGTGGTCATAATGCCATACGAACGATATGGAGGTCCCATCTCCGCCTTTTATTACTTCTTTACTGTGCCATATGAAGTCTCTTCCCCCCGCCATTCCTTGACCATTCCCTGAGAAAGCTATAAACCAAACGGGTCTCCTAGGTGGGCTCTCCTTTAACAGGCGAGCTAACTCGAGAAGAGAAGCCACCCCAATAGCCTCCTCAGCCCCTGGTGACAGGGCGGGAACCACAGATACTGAGTCATAGTGAGCCATGAGGGCGATAGTGTTCTCCATCTCATTCGGGTCTGTCCCGTTTAAAACTGCAACAATATTCTTAGCCTTCGCATGTACCCACTTCATGTTTACATTCACCGTTGCGATTACGCGGTTTCTAGAAAAAACAAGATTCCTAAGGTAAATTCCGTCATTTCTAGAAACGTAAACCCTTGGAAATTTCAGAGGAACATCTAGATTCTTACGGTCGCTCTCACTTCGAATAGTATCGTTTGGAGCGATGAAAATAACGGCTTTAGCCCCAAGTCTCATAAGGCTCAGCCAGTTATATCCTGAGTTGAACTCCATTAAAGCGATGCTACCGTTTATTTCTCCTCCAACAGTGTTGAGTTCCTCAATTGTTCCAGTTCCGCAGTATACTAAGTAACCAGTATAGTTTCCGAAGGAAGTCTGAACGTTATTGGGAAGCAAAGCATACGCTTCTATGACCTTTATTGCTTCACCGTCAAGGCGAACGGATACGCTGGAACCGTAGTCAAAGGGTATTGGAAGCTCGTACTCCTCAACCCAGGTTTTTAACCCTAGTTTTTTGAAGTAGTCTAAAATGTATTTTGACGCTTCTTCGCATCCCGGGTATCCTGTGTACCTGTTCAGGGAAGACAGATACTTTAAATGGTTAATTATATTGTTAAAATTTATAGCGGGCAATCTTGCCCTAACAAATCCTCTTTCCTGAACTATTCGTCCAGCTTGACTAGACGATACACTGAAAACTATGCTACCGATAGTTAAGGATAATACCAATAAAATAATAAGAAGAAGGGAGAAAAAATTCTTCAAGTGAGGGAGGGTCACCTCCCTAGCAGGAAGCATACCACTGACCTAGTTGGGTAGAAACCTATGTATCCACCGAGGAACAAACCTATTGCTATTGGCAGCCCCTTCTCCTCCCATGTTTTTGCACCAGCTATTTTCAACACGAGGAGCTTGATTATGTATGCAACCAGACCGTAGCCGAAGCCGTAGAAACTGTTCGAGAACAGGATCATGCCCAGCGGGTTCAGAGGGAAGCCAGCTACCGTTATTCTGGCCAAACCTAATCCAATAGCAACCAGTGCTCCAAGAACAGTCCAAATCGTTCTTCCCATCGTGGGCAGGGCTATTCCGCTTCTGAGAGCGTTTGCAGCATCCTGGTTCCCTATACGGTCGAATTGCCAGCCTGTCCACCAGTCTGAGAGGAACGTCCTTGCCCCGAACTGCGTGACATTCATTGAGAGGAATATGAATGTTAGGAAAGTCACCACGATAGCTACGGGCACCGCCACTATTACCACATCTCTATAGTCGGTCCCGGTTTCCTCAGCAAGTTTCAAGGATTCTAGAGAAGCTATCGCCGGGGTCCACACTCCATAGTAACTTGTGACATTTAGGAAGCCACTCGTAACGTAGATTGATCTCGCAACATCTGTGCCCACGGGTACGCCGGTGGGAGCGCCTGAAACCATCTGAACAACTGGAACAGGGTTCAAGGGGTTCGTGATAGAATTCTGAACTTGAATGCAACACCATGCATTTGAGTATCCTGGCCATACTTCACCCCTTACCCTTGCAAGAATAAATATTGCGAAGGCGAGGAGCACTATTGTTACTATGGACGATAAGATGTCAGCCCCGCTTGCTGCAAGGAACCCGATTAGAATTATTGCTGTGACTATAATTAGTGACCATATGGTTCTGTACGAGAAAGGTTTCTCGTCCCCTGTGCCTTTAATGGCGTGTCTAACCGACTCCATTAACGGTTTTCTAACAACCCATAATCCTAAGAGACCGATACCAATGTATGCGCCTACATCTAGAAACGACTCCGGTATGAAAGCCTCGGTTGAATTAACGATGCCGTATGCTCCCCATTCTCCAGCACCGGGCTGCGGCTTAACCATTCCTGTCGACACTTGAATTATCGGCCATATGATGTAGCATAGCACGTGAAATATTATGCCTGTTAACAGGATGTCCAGCGGGAACAATAGGTAAAGACCTATTCCAAGAGCATCGAAGTCCCACGCCATAACGATGTTTGTGAAAGGCGAGGGAAGTTTGCCACTAAGATAGGTGTAAGCCATGTATGGTTCTGGAGACGGGTAGCCTAATAGAAGCTCTAAGCCTGAGCCCTGCCCACCACCCCCGGTTGGACTGTAGTAGAAGTTCACAAGCCACCCAATTATGAGGGCTGCCCAGAACAGTTTAGACTTGAGTATTGCAGGCAATCCTTTTTCTTCAGCGGTAGTTGCCTTCTCAATGAGGAAGGAGGCAGGGGTCACCAGCGGATAGGGAAGCTTTTCAACCTCTAGGAAAGGCTTTCTCAAAAGAAGACCTATTGAGTAGCTGAAAACGTAGAGAACCGCTGTTACAGCTGACCAGAGGAGGGCCACTGCAATGAACTCCGAAAGCCCGATGCCCCCCGTCCAAAGAACATCTACTCCAAGCGACTTAGGCAGCCAGAAGTCAGGCACAGCCTCCCAAACACCGGGGTAATCGCCTACTCTCAACGGGTTTAGGATCCAAGAGTATGTGACTATTCCTAGCGACCAGGGTATTGGAAGGGTAGCGGCCAATATGGCGTATATTACTGTTAACTCTTGGCTTGAAAACGCTTTGCTCAATGCTCTCCTAGTGACAAGGGCGATTATAGCGATTATGAATGTCAGGAACATCAGGTGCATCGCCATGGGGGAGAGTCTTCTGACGGCGAACCTGGCTGACGAATACCGCATCCACCATATTAGAGGGACTGTATAAAGAAGAGCGATGATCATTGCGACAGCGATTGCTCTAAAGGTTAATCCCTTTTTAAGTTCTTCTCGAGCCACTTTCATATCACCATATTTATGGATGTTTCATTTCCTATATAAATTTTACGGACACAATTGAATTAAGAGGATTGAAAACCCCTTTCCGGAATTTTTTCGAATACTAAATGACCTTTTTCATTTCTAACCTTGAGTAAAAACGGCTGTGAGAAAGCTTCGGACATCACAGCGAACTCGAAAGCTTCTCCGGTAGTGCCTGCTCCGAAACAACCGTTCTTATCGAGAGCAATGAAAGATATTTGTTCAATTCTTCTACCAACCTTACTAATATACTGTATTGTTTTCTCAGAAGCCTCGTCCGCTGGAAGCCCTTGCTCCATGAAATCAACAACCCGCCTCGAAACATTATGGATCATTATGTTTTCCCCCAGGCCTGTGGCTGCTGCGCCTCCAAAGCTGTTAGCGTATAGACCGGCGCCTATTATTGGAGAGTCGCCAACCCTGCCTACGAGTTTGAAAGCATACCCGCTTGTGGAGCAGCCGGCAACAATATTCCGGTTCTCATCCATGGCTACGCAGCCGATCGTATCGTGATTAAAGACTCCTTCAGCAGCCAGTTTAAGCCAGTAGTCGACCGAGCCCTCCCTTGGGGAGGCGGATAGAGCTGTTTTCAACCGTTTCTCCCATTCCATTCTTGCTTCAGGCTGGAGGTCAGCCTTATCCACGTATAGGCCGAAGAACTTAGCCAGCTTAGTCGCACCCTCTCCGGCAATCATGATGTGCGGAGTGTTTTCCATGACTTTCCTAGCTAGGGATATCGGGTTCTGAACGTTTCTCACCGCTGCCACCGAGCCCGCTCTAAGGGTTGAACCGTCCATTATCGCAGCATCCAGTTCAACGAAGCCAGCAATATTAGGATAACCGCCGAGCCCGACGGACCTGTTTGAAAAATCGTTCTCAACCGCTCTTATGGCTGTTTCAACAGCATCCAGCGCAGACCCGCCTTCGCGGAGAACCCTCCACCCGGATTCCACTGCTTTCAGCCCAAAGGACCACGTCGCTATGATTGCTTTCATAGCCTTGTAGGGAGACTGAAAATCTCTTTTAAACTTTTTAACAACACTATCCGTATGGTTAAGGAAGTTAACGCTCTTCAATGAAACTCTTATTAACTGCCGATGGAAATAGATTGCGGGTGGAAGATGGCTGATCTAAAGCTTGGAGTAATCGTCGGCTTAAAGCCGAAAATGGAGGAAGAGTTTAAAAAACTAAATGAGTACGGGTTTCCAACCGCGCAGGTCTCCTGCTGGACGATGGAGTATTTTAACGACGAGATGGCGTTAATGTTGAGGAAGACCGCTGAGGACTACGGTGTTGAGATAACAACCATTTGGAGCGGGTTGCCAGGCACTCCAGTGTGGAATTTCGTCCAGGGACCGTTGACAATCGGGCTGGTTCCGCTTGAAACAAGAGAGGCCAGGGTTAAAGCCTTGAAGAAAGCCTCAGACTTCACTAGGAAGGTTGGCGTCGGAAGCGTTACCACGCACGTCGGCTTCATACCGGAGAACCCGAATGACCCCCACTACATTACTCTGATCCCGACTCTTAGTGAGGTGATAAGCTACATTGGCGGGAACGGGCAGGAGTTCTGGTTTGAAACAGGCCAGGAAACCCCGGTGACGCTGCTTAGAACAATTCAGGATATTGGGCTTGACAACGTTGGAGTGAACTTCGACGCTGGAAACCTGATCCTCTACGGTAAGGCGAACCCGGTTGATGCTTTAGACGTTATCGGGAGGTATGTTAAGGGTGTTCACGCGAAGGACGGGGAATACCCGAGAGACGGTTATGCTCTGGGACAGGAGAAACCCTTGGGAGAGGGGAAGGTGAACTACAGGGTTTTTATTCCTAAGCTTGTTTCCATGGGTTACAGGGGTGCGATAACGATTGAGAGGGAGATCGCTGGGCCTAAGCAGGTTGAAGACATTCTGAAGGCGAAGAGGATGATCGAGGAGATCCTGAAAACCTGTTGATCTTCTCGATGCTCAAGAAGAAGGAAAGACTTATAAATTTCCCTGCAGAGGATTCGGGAAAATGGTGCTGTTCGGGAAAAAGAAGAACGAGAAGACTCGGGCTGAGAAAATAGCTGAAGCGTTGCTGAATAGAATTGGGAAGGAAAAGTTAGACGACGAGGCGACTAAGCTCTACTTCCAAGGTGTTCGAAACTTCGACGAGCAGATGGAAATATTGGCTAACAAGTATGAGATAAAAGTCGATTGACAAGAAGCACCTCGCACCGCTATGCTTTCGAGAACCGGGAGACTATTTACTGTCAGCTGCAACAGATTTCTAGTGCTTTAAAAGCACGAGGATTCGCCAAATGTTTTTCAGACACGCTAATCTGTTTCAGCTGGGGAAGACTGATGGAAGAAGGTAAAACCCTTAAATACTGAAAATCAGAGTAAAACGTTGGATGAAAGTCTCGTTAATAATGAGAAAAGACATTGAAAGAATTGTTTCAATGAGGGAATTAATGGGCGCCATGGAGGATGCTTTCAGGGCCAAGGCAATGGGGAGGGTGCAGATGCCGATGAAGGTTTACGTCACCCTCCCGGATGGCGATTTCAGAACGATGATGGCCTATATTCCTGATCTCGACATGGCGTGTGTAAAAATAGTGAACGTGCACCCCAATAACCCTTGGAAACACGGTTTGCCAACCGTCATGGCGACGATGGTTCTCATAGAGCCCGATACTGGGAGACCCTTGGCTATTATGGACGGCACCTACCTAACCAGCATGAGGACAGGAGCTACGGGGGGTGTGGCCGCTAAGCATCTTGCGAGGAGGAATTCAAGAGTCATCGGGATGGTCGGCGCAGGGTCTCAGGCGAGGACTCAGCTTCTCGCCTTAAACGAGGTTTTCAATATAGAGGAGGTCAGGGTTTGTGCTAAGACGAGAACGGAGTGCGAAGTGTTCGTGAAGGACATGCAGCATCTCGGCCTAAGAATCCTGATTGAAGAGGGCGTGGAGGAAACAGTTAGGGGCTGCGACATTATCGTGACGACCACGCCGGTAACCCAGCCGCTGGTTGAAAACGAATGGATTGAAGATGGCATGCATATTAACGCTATAGGTGCAGACGCCCCTGGAAAGGAAGAATTGGACCCCGAGATTCTGAAGAGGGCGAAGGTTGTTGTGGATGATTACGAGCAGGCCTGCCACTATGGTGAGCTGAACGTTCCGGTTTCAAAAGGCATTTTCAAGCCTGAGCAAATACATGCGGAACTAGGCGAGATCATAGTTGGGAGAAAAGCAGGGAGGACCAGTGATGACGAGATAACAGTGTTCGATTCCACGGGTTTAGCAATACAGGACTTGGCCGCGGCAGCCCTAGTTTACAGGAAGGCTGGAAAGCTCGGCATCTCCAGCGAGGTTGAGCTACTTTAGCTGTCGGTAGTGAAAATTTACAATGTTAAACAGGGCCTTCTCAAGAAAAACTTATTTAAAGTAAGCATTAGTATAGGACGGTGTTGAAAATGGTGTTCCTACACTCTCTTCCCGAGCTGAGTGATGCGGAGACACGTTCAATTTCAGCTGAGAACCCCACTGGTGAAAAAGGAAGGGGAGCGATGGAGGCCCCGGATGATAAAAGCCCTGCTTCCAGGCTTGGGAAAGGCTGGAAGGTAAGGCCCTGCATAACGCTGCCAAAGGGGGAGACGGTTAAGCTTGCAGACATAAGGGGAAGCGGCTTCATCCGACACATCTGGCTCACGGTGGATCCTAAAGCGTACAGGAACTGCGTGCTACGCTTCTACTGGGATGGAGAGGAGAAGCCGTCTGTTGAAGTTCCTCTCGGAGACTTCTTCGCAAACTGCCACGGGTTGAGGTACAATGTTAACTCAATACCTATTGCGGTAAACCCCTCCGGAGGGTTCAACAGCTACTTCCCAATGCCGTTCAGGAGAAGCGCGGTAATAACGATCGAAAACCAGTGGATGGAGGACATAGGTGGGTTCTACTACCAGATAACGTACTCCCTTGAGGAAGTTGAGGGTAAAATGGCTTATTTCCACGCGCAGTGGAGGCGTTCGATGACCACTAGGGAGAACCCGCAGCACACGATACTTGACGGCGTCAGGGGAAGCGGACACTACGTTGGAACAGTGTTAGCGTGGACTCAAATGTCAAACGGCTGGTGGGGAGAAGGGGAGATAAAATTCTTCATAGACGGTGACACGGAGTATCCGACGATCTGTGGAACTGGGACGGAGGATTACTTCGGAGGAGCATGGTGTTTCGGCGGCGAAACTTTTTCAACAGCATTCCTAGGCTATCCTCTCTACAGGAGGGAGCCAGGGGAGGTTCCTAGACACGCGCTCTACAGGTGGCATATACTAGACCCCATAAGGTTCAGGAGCGACCTGAAGGTTACTATTCAAGCACTGGGATGGTATCCCGACCGTAAATTCCAGCCTCTTACTGACGATATTGCTTCAGTCGCATACTGGTATCAGACTGAGCCCCACGCGCCCTTCCCGAGACTCCCCCCCGTTGAGGAACGCTGGTCGAGATGACTCCTAGCCACGGCGAACCGTGACTATGAAAACCTTCTTTTTTTAAAAAAAATAAAATAAATGCTTTATTTTCCAGTTATTTCTTCGGCTTCCTTCCTGCCTTTCTCAAGCTCCTGAGCCTGCTCCCTGTCAATTTTCAGCAAAAGTGCTTGAAATTCTCCCACGTGAGTCTTCTCCTCCCTAGCTATGTCCAGCAGGACTTTCTTCACGTCCCTGTTGTCCACAGCCTGGGCAAGCTGCTCGTAAAGATTTACAGCGTCCAGTTCAGCAATAATGGCTACGCGCAGAGCCTCCTTGTCAACATTCCTTTTACCTAGTTTTTCTAAATCGATAGGAACCTTCGATATCATTCCGACGTGTCGGACAGCAGGTTTCTTTTAAACATTTAGAATGGGAAAGATGGTTTTAGATGCTTATTGAAACAGGTGCTTGTCAACCCATTCTATTTTCCTCTCCCTGTGCACGCTGTGAGACTCATGGCCCATCCCAGGGTAGACCGCCAGCTCCTTTGTTCCTGAAGCCAGATTGTTGAAAGTTGCGAAAATGGTTGAAGGAGGGCACACGGTGTCCAAGAGTCCGACCGACATGAGGACTGGACACTTAATATCTGGAGCAAAGTTCATGGCGTCGAAGTAGGAGAGTGTTTCGAAAACCTTCTCAACCATGTCGGGATGCATCTTGAGAAAGCGGGGTATCTCCAAGTATGGGTCTGAAGCTGCGACCTCAACAGCCCTTTCGAAATGGCATAAGAAGGGTATTTCAGGGAGAGATAACGAGACCTTCCCACCTAGTGCTGAGACCACCAGCGTTAAACCCCCTCCCTGGCTGGCTCCAGTCACGCCAATCCGGTTCTCGTCAACATCCTTCATCTCCGATAGAACCCTGAGTGCACGAATACAATCCATGTAAACATACCTGTAGTAGTAGGTGTTCTTGTCAAGAATGCCCTTAGTCAAATGCCCCGTAATGCTTCCAGACGGGTATTTGGCGAAGTCAGGCGTATCGCCGAATTGCCCCCTTACGTCTATCGCCATCACAGCAACCCCCTGGAGAATCCAGCCTAAGTGGTCGGAGATGGTGCCCCTGTTCCCGCCATAGCCGTGAAGGATTAGAAGCGCGGGGAAAGGCCCTTCTCCAACTGGTTTCAGGAACCAGGAACTCACAGGAGTCCCATCTATGAAACCGTCGAAGGAAAGCATGTGTGCTTCAAGCTTTTTCACGGGATACTCCAGCCTTTTTAAAACGGGGTTTAAGGGCTGCTCCTCAGAAAGCTTCCTGTTGTCATCCCAAAAACTTTGAAAATCGCTCCTCCTTGTAAGCGGAGGCTTGTAAACCTTAAGCTGTTGCAGTGGAAGATCCACTATCGGCATGTTTAGAGGCCGATCAAGCTCCTATATATAATTTAATCCAAGTAGAGGGATAAGCTCGCCTCTATCATCTCAGCATAATTCTTTCCCCGGTAACAATGTAAACTATTGACTCTCCTATGTAGGTCGCGTGGTCAGCTATTCTCTCGAGATACCTTACCACCAGAACGCTGGAGATTATACACTTGGTTACGCCTGATGTTTCACCAATCAGCTTATCCAAGAATTTAAAATACATCTCGTCGACTTGGTTCTCCAATTCAGAAAGAGACTTAGCCATTTTAACATCACGGTTTTCAAGCAGATCGATGCTTAAGCGGATCATCTTCAACACTTTCCCAGCCATTTCCTCAACGTGTTTTCTAACCCAGTCTTCACAAAGCCCCAGCCCGTCGAGCTTCTCATAGATTTGCGATATGTCCAGCGCGTATCTACCGTATCTAGCTAAGTTATACGATATTTTCATGTATGATTTTAAAAGCCTCAGGTCAGATGCAACTGGTTGAAACCGTGCAATCAGCTCGAAAACCTTGTCTTCAGCCTCATCGCTCGTCGAAACCAAAATATCCGATATTTCTCGAACTTTCAAATAAGTGCTTACGCCATTGATATATCCTTCGAGAGACAGTGAGATTGCTTCATGAGCGAGATTACCCATTCTAACAAGCACGTTCCTTACCTGCTCTAAACCTGAGTCAATCAATCTGGCCATTGTACCCACTATCCAAAGGCTCCAGTGATGTATTTCTCAGTCAACTCATTTCTCGGTTTTTCGAAGATCTGCTTCGTAGGCCCGTATTCCACGAGTTCTCCGAGGTAAAGAAAAGCAGTGTAGTCTGAGACGCGCGCAGCCTGTTGCATATTGTGAGTAACTATTACAACCGTGTAATCTTTAGCTAGATTCCTAATAAGCATTTCTATTTTTGCAGCCGAGATCGGGTCTAAGGCGGATGTAGGTTCATCCATCAAAATCGCCTCTGGCTCAACGGCTAGTGCTCGAGCTATGCAGAGTCTTTGCTGCTGTCCACCGGAAAGACTGGCTCCCGATTTACTGAGCTCTTCCTTCACCTCTTCCCAAAGGCCGACCATCCTAAGACATTTTTCCACAACCACATCGAGTTTTTTCCTGTCTTTAACACCATTCAGCTTTAAGCCTACAGCAACATTATCATATATCGACATCATTGGAAAAGGATTAGGCTTTTGAAAAATCATGCCTATCTTTCGCCTTATTTGAACAGGATCAACAGCTCGATCATATATGTTAACCCCGTTGAACAGTACTTTCCCAGAGACTCTAGCGTTTGGAATAGTTTCGTGCATCCTGTTCAAGCATCTTAACAGAGTCGTCTTTCCACATCCCGACGGGCCTATTATTGCAGTAACAGCCCTCTCTTTAATTTTCATGTTTATATTCTTCAATACCTGTTTAGAACCAAACCAGGCGTTAAGCTCTTCGACTTCAAACTCGTATAGAGTTTTTGTTTCAAGTTTATGCTGCATTACCATTTTCAATACTTCTCCCTCGTCAAGACACGTACTAATATACTTATCCCGAGTATGAGCATCATGAGGATGAGGGCTGATCCCCATGCCAGAGACCTCCAGTTTTCAAAGGGCGATATAGCGAATAAGTATATGTTTAATGCAAGGTTTGAAGCAGGCTTGTCAAACCAAGAGAACCACCATCTCCAGTAACCCATCGTTATAAGTATCGGCGCCGATTCACCCGCAATCCTCGCCAGCGCTAAGAGCACCCCGGTTACTATACCTTTCTTTGCTCCACTTAGGACAATGAAGACAGTAGTTTTCCACCTCTGAATGCCGAGGGCAAGTGCGGCCTCCCTGATGGCAACCGGCACAAGTTTTAAAGCCTCCTCAGTAGTTCGAGTAACTATTGGAATCATTATTATTGCCAGTGCGAATGATGCGGCTGCCACCGAGAAACCTATGGAGGTCACTATAAGAGTATACCCGAAAATCCCGATGACTATTGAGGGAAAACCGCTTAAAACGTCGGCGGTGAACCTGATTACGGATGACAGTTTTGAGCCACCGTATTCGCTTAAAAATATGCCTGCCATCAAACCTGTTGGAACACCAATTAGGGATGCTAAGCCCAGGGTGATAAGCGTGCCTTGAACAGCGTTTGCAATACCCCCTGTTTCCCCCACGGTGGGAGTTGGGAGAGTAAAGAATTCTACGCTTATCGTATGAGCCCCGTTTAAAAACACTTCTAAAAGAATGCTGAACAAAGGGATTAGGGCTATTAGAAGCGAAAACCAGATTAAAAAACGCATAGAGCAATCCTTCACCTTTCTAATCCTGTAATTACTCGCCATCTCCAGTCACCATTTGAAGAGCCTCGTAGTTTTCCAGACTATTAGCCTAGCCAATATGTTCACCGTCAGGGAAACCATAAAAAGCACGAGGCCTACTTCGATTAGAGCACTGACGTAGAGATCGTAAGTGGCCTCAGTAAACTC
>JAFNIQ010000151.1 GCA_017601395.1 Candidatus Brockarchaeota archaeon | reverse complement strand
GGTTGAAACGTATGCGTCAACCCTTTCGAAGTCGCTCACCGTGCCTATGTCAGCCCAATAAGCCTCCTCGTAGAAAGCGTTTAAAACTATGCCCTCGCTTATAAGCCTGGGGAAGACATCGGTCTCCAGACTGGACACTTTTCCCTCAGGTATGTAATGGAATACTTCTTTTTCAAAAACATAGATGCCTGCGTTAACCATGAAAGACATCAAGGGTTTCTCCCTGAATGCTGTTATCCTCGAATCCTGACCTACCTCAATGAGACCGTAGGGAAGCTTAAGCTCGAATGTTTTCAGCGCTATAGTTCCTATCCCACCTCTACGCTTATGGAAGTCCACGAGCCTACTGATGTTCAGCGAGGTAACTATGTCCCCGTTCATAGCGAGGAAGGTTCCGGATATCAGGTTTTCAGCGGTCTTCAACTGCCCAGCTGTCCCAAGTGGAACATCAGACTCTGCAAACTCAACTTTCACTCCAAGATTATTCTTACTCCTCTCCAAATAGTCTATGATGTAGCCCTTCAAATAGGCTACGCAAATCACGAACTCCCTGAACCCGTAGGACCTTAAGTATTCTATCGTCCTCTCTATCAGCGGCTTGCCTCCTATTGGCAGCAGGGGCTTAGGCACCAAGTATGTTAGTGGCCTCATCCTGGTTCCAAGTCCACCGGCAAGTATAACAGCCTTCATCAAACACTTGAAGAACACTTGAGTATTTAAGTTTTGGAAAAGCTTATCTAACCAAACATTGCGACAAAAACACGGTGTTGAAAATCCTCGGTTTACCACCCAACGATATAACGGAGCAGGTTAAGAGTGGGAAAGTCACTATATGCATAGTTGGCCTAGGGTATGTAGGTCTACCGCTTGCAACACTGTTCGCTCTAGAAGGCGCTAAAGTCATAGGATGCGACAAGAGGGCGGAGGTTGTTAGAAAAGTCATGTCTGGCGAGACCACTATTCAGGAGCACGATGTCACCAGTATTCTGAGAAAAGGGGGGGAGATGCTTAAGGTCAACTGCCCGAATTGTGGAGTGAAGCTCATAAATTATTCCGGGCAGGTTTTCTGCCCGTCTTGCGGCAGGGCCGCTGAGGTTGGCGAGAGTAAGATGCGCCTTCTAGTAGGCATTTCAAGCGTCTACTCGGAGCTCTCATCCCAGAGGACGCTTATCTCGGAAGCCTTGAGGAATGCGGTTGAAAGCGGTAGGCTTAAAGCTACAACCGATACGGTTGAGGCGGTAAGCAAGTCTGATGTGATAATGATCTGCGTTGGAACACCCCTGGGGGAGGATTTCAGGCCGGACTACAGGGACCTCATTAATGCTTGCTCCGAAATAGGAAGGGGGCTTGAGGGGGGCGACCTAGTCATATTGAAGAGCACAGTCTCACCTGGGACTACAGAGAACATAGTTGGACCCCTGCTTGAGAAGGAGTCCCGACTTAAGCTAGGTGTAGACTTCGGCTTAGCCAACTCGCCTGAACGCGTGAAAGAGGGCTACGCACTGTTCGAGTTTAGAACAGTCCCGAGGAACGTTGCAGGGGTTGACAAGGCGAGTGGGGAGGCTGCGGCAGCAGTCTTCAGAGTTTTCCCGGCTGAGGTTTATGTTTTCGACAGCCCCAGGGTTACTGAGGCGGCTAAGCTTTTCGAAAACATATACAGAGATGTGAACATAGCTCTTGCCAACGAGCTGGCACTGGTCAGCGAGAAACTTCAGCTAGACGTTATGAAAGTGATAGAGGCAGCTAGGACTGATCCTAAGACGAACCTCCTGCTACCGGGGCCAGGAGTGGGAGGCTACTGTCTGCCCAAGGACCCCTATTATCTCGCTACACCGGCTAGGGACGCTGGATTAGAGCCGAGGCTCATACTCTTGTCGAGAAGCATAAACGACAGCATGCCGCTCCACGTTTTAACTCTAGTCAGGGAAGCATTCACCGAAATGGGTGAGGATGTTGAAGGCAGGGTTGTCTCAGTCCTGGGGCTGGCGTTCAAAGGTAACTCGGGCGACCTGAGGAATACTCCTATGAGGCCTGTTTTGAAAGGCTTGAGCGAGATGGGGGCTAGGATTAAGGCTCACGACCCTTATGTCGACTTTCAGGAGGCTGAGAAGGTTTTCTCAGGATTAAACGTGTCCTTCACAAGGAGTGTTCTAGAATGCGTCACAGGAGCATCATGCCTGATAACAGGGGCAGACCATCTTGACTACTGTAGGCTGACTCCTTCAGAAATCTCTAAGGCGATGGCTAAGCCGGCTGCAGTAGTTGATGCTAGACGCGTTTTCGACCCTGAGTCAATCATTAGGGAGGGCCTAATATACAGGGGGGTTGGCTACGGCTTGGCGAAAAACAGGGGAAGCAGCAGGGACAAGTGAGTATAAACATGGTTTTCACGGTTTTCCACTATCTTGCAGCCGCACCCCTGCTGTTCAGACTTAGAGACAAGGTTGACCCTGTTGCCCTAGCATTATCCACGATGCTGATAGACGTGGAGCCCCTGACAGGGTTTTTCACAGGCAACTACCACTGGCTTCTCCACAGCTTCACGGGGGCAATTCTCTTCTCAGTGCTGCTCGCCCTCGTTGTAGATTTCTTAAGGAAGAGAGATTCGTTCATAATACGTTTCTCCCATAGGATCCTCCACCTCGAGAGGAGGAGATACGGGTTTAAAAGCATAGTGTTGACCAGCATTTTTGGAGGAGTGACTCATGTTCTCGTTGACGCTTTCACGCATCGAAACTACCCTTACGTTTTATTCCCATTCAAGGCTTCGGAGAACCCTTTCTGGAGGGGTTTTGAAACCGGGCACGCTGTTCAGGCGCTTATGATAATACTTTCTTTATGCTCCGTATACCTATGGGTTAGAAACGTTCTCCGAAATAAAACTTATTAAAAAAGTTTTTATTTTTCCGACTAACTGTTCCCAACATGAGTGATCTGACCAGCCTTTCTCCAGAGGAGCTTGAAGAGAACCTTGTCAAGGGAAAGATTACTGTCGCCGTCGTCGGGCTGGGTAGAATAGGCTTGCCGACAGCAGTCTCGTTCGCAGAGGCAGGGGTGAACGTGATAGGCATTGACATAGACCCCACGGTGGTTTCAGAAGTTAGCAAGGGCAGGTCGAAATTCATAGATGAACCC
>JAFNIQ010000150.1:1110-3168 GCA_017601395.1 Candidatus Brockarchaeota archaeon | reverse complement strand
AATGTTGTAAAGCTAATAGTCTTCACAGTAGTAGTATTACCTTTTTCACTATGGTTCTTCAAAAAGTCTTATGACTCTACTAGAAGAGAAGGTGCCTTAGGCCAATATTAAAAACTAGACTGAAACATCTTTGCTCACGCCAACAGCCACAGACTTGTAGTTTGGAGTAAACGTGTTAAAAGTATAGTTTAATGGGACAAGCTTGTTTACAGGAGTTTTTTCCGAATGAATATACATCTTAATCGTCCTGCTCGGGATGGACGGGTCAGACTTAACCCTGATCCTTAGCCTGCCGCATGAGCTGAATAGGATTATTGTTTCACCGTCTGAGAGCCCTTCCCTCCTTAAATCCTCCGGATTCATGTAGCAGGCTTCAATATCTTTCTTATTCACCTTCCGCAGAGTTTCTGAGAGGTATGTTAGCTCATTATGCAGGAAAAGAAAAGGTGTTCTAACACCTACCAGAATATAAGGGTACTTCTTGCTAACAGGATAGTCGACACCTGTAAAGTGCACCGGAAAATACCTTACAAAGACAGGTTTCTTAACACCCCAATCGTCTCCACCATCATACACCTTATCCGGGTCTACACTCTTGTACGCGGGAATAAGCCTAACAATCTCTTTGAAAATCTCCTTCTCGCTACTATAGTTGAAAAGGTGTTCACAGCTGAAATAGCTGGCGAGTTCTTTGAAAATAAGCCACACCTGTTTGGCTTCAGCAGGAGGATCCGTAACCTTCCTGACAAGGCGTATACGTCTTTCCCAGTTAGTTATTGTTCCGTCCCCCTCGATAAGCATCGCTATAGGCAGGATAACGTTGGCAAAGCGCATAGTATAGTTAAAATGGTGGTGAAGAAGGACCACGAACATTTCTCCCAGCTTTTCATGAAGCGCTTCAAGATCAGGAAGTGAAAGCGCCATGTTAACGTCGCATGCGAAAACCGCTTTTACAGGATTAAGGTAGAGCGCTTGAATCATGTTCAAACCAGATTCCTCGCTAAGCCTTGATCCCCACGCCTTCTCCAACTCGTCTTTAGAAATAAGAGAAGGTAGGAACCCTAGTGGAACACCTCCAACATCACCCATGCCCTGCACGTTTATCTCTCCTCTCCCTGAGAGAAGCTTACCATCCTTAAGAATCATTAGGTTCAGGAGGGAAACTATGTTTAGAAAACCATTCCTGCTTTGGGTAAGCCCCATTCCATGCATTACTCCAAAGGCTTTAGAGGAATACACTAGGTCCGCAACTTTTTCGAAAAGGCTCTTTTCGATTTCACATATTTCTAAGACTCTTTCTAGAGTATATTCTGAGACTGTTTCAGCGAGTATTTCAAAACCCTGTATTCCCCTCCTGTCCTCGGGAACCCCTCTTCTAATAATCTCGTTGATCAAACCGTTAAGAAAAACGAGCTGCGTATCCGGCTTAACCTGGACATTAATGTCTGAAAACCGTGATGTCTCATTCGGAGGAGAGTTAACATCTATCAGCCTTGTGCCTTTTGATTTAGCTTTAACAACTCTGCTGAAAATAACAGGATAGTTTGAAGCAGGGTTTGAACCTATAATTAGAATAAGGTCTCTATCAGCAATATCTTCAATCCTTCCGGGTGAACTGCTTATTCCAAAGACCTCGCTTAACGCACTTATAGTGTTGGCATGACAAAGCCTAGAGCAACACCCGTCCACATTATTACTCTTTAAAACAGCCCGTGCGAACTTCTGCATAACGTAAGCATTTTCATTACTTGCTTTACCCGACGGTATGAACAAAACCTCATTGCCCTCGAGCCCCTTCAGATGGTCGAAGATAAACCTGTATGCTTCATCCCAAGAAGCCTCTCTAAAATCCTCATCCCTGTTTTCTCTTATCAATGGCTTTGTAATCCTGTTTCCATATATGACTTCATGGATTGTTAAGCCCCTAAGGCAGGGGAAACCCTCGCTTACCTCATCCTCCTTAATAGGCTCTATTCTAATAATCCTATCGTTCTCCAAAACATAGTTTAGCCTGCAACCAACCCCGCAGTATATGCATGATGAGTTTATCTTTCTCAA
>JAFNIQ010000150.1:552-1024 GCA_017601395.1 Candidatus Brockarchaeota archaeon | reverse complement strand
TCAGGGCTTAGGCTCTTCCTCAACCGCTCTTAAGAAGTTCTCCCTTCCCTTCTTCTTTTTTTCAACCAGCCCGTAGACTTCGAGGAAGCCTAGAATCTGACTCACCTTAGTTGTTGAGAAGCCTGTTTTCTCAGGAAGCTCTGATTGGAAGATCCCACTATTATTTTTTATTATCTCGTAGACTTTAAGCTCGTCCGGTTTAAGAAATCTTAGCAACTCTGAAATTCTAAACTGCTTCAGGAATGGGGGCTTCTCCTCGATGATTATCGCCTTAAAAATTGCGTAGCCGAAGGTTATTGAGAGAAGACAGACCACTATAATATCGCTGAATGTGTAGACGTTTGGAATCGGATAGACCCTTGGGTTATCTCCCCCCTCTATAATGATATGGTACACGCTGGGAGTCAATATTCTAACTAGTAGGAGCAGGCCTGAGATAATGGCTATGGTAGCCCAAGCCAAGTTAAGCCTC
>JAFNIQ010000150.1:0-516 GCA_017601395.1 Candidatus Brockarchaeota archaeon | reverse complement strand
ACTATTACGTTATATGTCGTTCTAAGACTCTTTCCACGCCATTCTTTTAAGAAAGGTTTAGCTTTGATTAAAGCCGTATGTTTTTTCCTGTATATTTCCAGTTTAAAAGAAACATGTTTTTGACATATAGATTTTAAAAACGTTTCAGAATAGATTTGGAAAAATATTTTTACCGCCAGAGGCTTGAAAAACCGGTTATTAACATGGGCTGATTGCCCATTAATTTTCTCTGGACCCGAGATGGCTGTTTAAAGTTTTGGAAAGCTACTAAATCGACGTAAGGCTTGCTGTCTCATGTATGCCGAAAATGTGGATCCATAGTCCAGATGATCGCGATTTTAAAATACGAGCTCTGTCAGCTAGTCTTAGAACCAAAAGAAACCAAAAAGGCCTTCTTTGAATCTTACTGATTTTTATTAAACTATGCTTTTTTTAAAAACGATTGTTCTTCTCTCTGCGACATTTTGTCTAACGCCGCCACGTTTCAGAATAATTGCAAATTGTTTCGTAAAAAAT
>JAFNIQ010000145.1:635-3223 GCA_017601395.1 Candidatus Brockarchaeota archaeon | reverse complement strand
AATATCGGCTCCACGTCTAATTGAACGATCGTTCTTAACTTCCCTATTGTATGCTTCACTGTCTATATATGTAAGCAATTTCCTTATAATATCCCCACGAACTTCGCCCTCGAAAGTGAGTAAGATAGAGTTTATCTTCCTTTCCCTCGGGTCTAAACCTTTAATAGTTATTACGGACCTGGCAAATCCCAAAGTCGCCAAGGAAATGCAAAATGGACACATTTTGTAAGCTCTTCCAGGATCATATCTAAAAAGTCTAGTAGCGTATTTTCCTGATTGCGGATAAAGTGGCAGCCATGCTGTGAAGCATCCCTCCTCTTTGGGATACCTTCCCTCCTCTTTTGCATGTCCTGTTTTCAAGTATTTGTTTAGATGTCTGAAAATTTCTTTTTCATCCTTAAATGTTTCGAAACACTCTATCAGTTTTCCTTCAGATTTCTCTTGAATGAGCCTCAAATTATCTATAAGCAAGTTTCTAATGTCTTCCTTGTTATCATCTATCTCCTTAGATAGAAGCTCGGAATACCATTTTAGATCGATATCTTTTATTAGTATGTGAAAGAAGGTGCCACACCCCAAGACCTCAAATTCTATATTGGTATGAGTTCTCAGAGGAGATACTAGTCCATACATTATCAGCGTGTCCGGGAAAAGTCCGTGACCCGGCGTGTAAAGTTCTATCGTCATGGAGAATCATCACACGACTATGATTTCATTTTCTACATTAAAAATCTTGACAGGTTTTGAAAATTTTAGGTCCACCTTCGTCGGCTTGTAGACGAGGTATTTGCTGCCATCCTTAGCGGTTGCGATCTCCCTTCTACATGGGATATAGAACATCTTGCTAACTTCGGCTTCATCTTTCATTTTTACCAAGACATAATCTCCATGGACTTCTACTGTATTATTCTCTGAAACCGTGAATGGGTAATCCGTTGAGATGTCGGTGACTTCTTCGCTGAAACAATCAGCTGACCAAGATTCTAGGACCGTTACCAAGGACTCCGTATCGCCAAGCCTTTGAAGTATTCGGAGCGCTCTTGGATCGATAGGCTTTTTAACCATCCATATGCATTTTAAGACCGTTTGGGAAATGTACTCTCTGTAAAGGGCATCCGTCAACCTGCTCTCAATCATCCTCTTAAATTCGGAGAGATTTCCTTGATTAAGAACTCTATAGGCCTCCAAGTACTCTCCTTTCTCGAAGCCCTTATCGAGCACCCTGAACCTTTTGAGCGTCACGGAGCTGATTACTATCACTTCGGTGAGCGCTTTTGATCTCGCGACCTCCGTTATCTTTTTAGCTTCTTCACCAGCAGCGAACCCGGTTCCGTAAAACGCCCCCATACAATACCCAAGCGCACCAACCAAAGTCGAAGGTTGGGGTATCGGCAGGGTGGCGGCTACCTGAAATACTTCAGGATGCTTTACTGAGATCGTCGGGGCCGATATCTCGGTCATTATTGCGGTTAAAGCCACCCATTTACAACCTCCGCAATCCTGGCTATGGCTTCAGCAGCGGTTTCGGTTTCTTCATATGTGACTTGACCCTCCCTAAAGGCCTCTGCGACCTGCTTGCCTACCACTACAACTTTTACGTCATCCTTACCAACCAGTTCCTGGATTAGAGATGCCTTGATGATCTTCGCGGTTTCCTTAGCATAATCGTTATAGAATCCGTGGACTGCGTTCGGTATAGGCTTCCTCGCAACAAAACATACTAGCTCAAGAACCTTTATTATGGGGAATGACCTCGCCTGAGCGGCCCCCAAACTTCCTGATAACACATTAGTCAAGGCTGAGATTGCTGCCGCGACTCTCTTCTTTATATCTTCTGGGGGAAGTTTCCTGCTGGGGTTCGATAGAGATGTGCCAGCAAATGCTAGATCCATGCTACATAGAAGCCCGTAAACTCCACTGGCATGCTCCCTCTTCATGACCATCATTGCTTGCTCTTTTTTGGGGATAGAGCCCTTTTCATCGATGACAACCCTGTTAAACGTTACGGATGAGTACTCTGCACGCTGGTCTTCCACGGGGACTAGAAAAGAGAATTTGACAAGGCTTTCTCTTCGAATAGTTTCTTCCCTTTCCTCGGAGTCGCCTTGTTTTCGTCCTCGTTGTCTTTCTCGAGGTGGTGTATAAAGGAATCCATGAAGATCCTCTATCGCACATCTCTTGATATATTCGAACTCGTCTTCAAGAGAAAAAGCGGATCTATACATGACTTGGCGCTTGCATGTTTCACAAAGAGCTTCGTACTCCCAGCTCTTTAAAATTTCTACCATTGATACAGCGTGCCAATGCTTGAGCATGTTTCCAGATATAACTGGCTCCTCGGATACCTCATATCCCTGATCGCCTCTCCTTCTAATGACAAACATCTTTGAAAGGGCCATGTAATTCCCTACGGCACCCTCGGCGTTTGCAGAGTGGACGTTTATGAGTGCTCTACCAGTAACCCTTAGGTAAACCATCACAAACTCACCTTCCTCCTGATTCTCTTATTCCATCATATGCGAGGGCGAGTGAGGCGATCACGCTCCCAACGAGCTTCGGATTATCCTTTGCCAGCTCCATTATCCTGG
>JAFNIQ010000145.1:0-602 GCA_017601395.1 Candidatus Brockarchaeota archaeon | reverse complement strand
TTACATCCTCTCCTTTTGGCTCAAATACAACTTCAAAATCTCCTCTCGATACGCCCTCTTGCAATCTTCTAAGCACGCGCTCCTGAACCCTTACGCTTTCATATACCACTCTGGCAAAGTCCTCGAAATCTCTAGGCCTCGCCAGCTTATCGAATAGGCCATAGTCCGATTCAACGACCCTGAGAGCGCCTAGATAGCGAACATAGGCTTTCACGCACTGGTCCTCAAGAAAAACACCTATGTACTGGGACAAGGCGACACCTCAATATCTTACGGGACAGAGGTGAGCTATAAACTTTTACGAAAATAGGCATCGTTTAAGAAATCGTAGAAATATCAGCCATTTTTCAGGATATTAGGTTTTTAATAAGAATGATGTCAATTTTTGGGGGAGAAGCCGTGAAGTGTCTCGTCGCCACGTTCGGTTGGACGGAACAATTCGTCCTGTCTTCGATATTGAAGTACGGGGCTGCTTCAGGTGACGAAATAATCCTCCTGATACCTGACAAGAAGGATGAAAAGTCCGAGATAATTCTACGAGATTTTGAATCGTTTATCAAAAAATATATTGAGGGAATAGAGCTTCGGATAATGAGGATCTC
>JAFNIQ010000149.1 GCA_017601395.1 Candidatus Brockarchaeota archaeon | reverse complement strand
GGCTGAAAGCCTCTCAATCCTGATTAAGCCGAGCCTAAGAAGATTCCTCAGAGCCCTGTCCACGCTGGAGGAGGAGCAGCCAGCCCTCCTAGCAAGCTCAACCTGCGTGAAAATAGTGTGAGGAGCGTTTAAAAGCTCCTCTAAAACCCTAGCCTGAACCCTGCTGGCGAAAACCTCACTCAGCCTCATCCTAAAACTTAAAAGCAATCCGAAATAATATGTCTTACTGCAAGGAAAAAAAGGCGGGGGTAGCCAAAGCCAAGCAGCGGCGAGGCCAGGCCAAAGGCGGGAGGCTCAAGATCCGAGGGAAATAAGAGACCTCCTCCCGAAGGGGTTCGTGGGTTCAAATCCCACCCCCCGCACTCTTCTAAACTAACTATACTAGGACCTCGTTTCCCACACGTCTATGTCTCCGATCTTGAGGTTGTCAACGTCCTTCCGCCAGTCATAGCCTAAAACTCGTTCCGCCAATCCTCTTTCGATCAGGTCGCTACTTAAATAATGCATGAAATCCTTCATGAGCAAGAAATCCTCATGGATTATCTCTATCACTATCTTATTCGCGATCTTAGCTCAATTCGCAGAGGAAGCCGTCTGAGGAATAAACATGATCTTTCGCCCTTGTGCTACAGATTCTACCCCTGGCTCTTCGCTAAATTTTTCAACGATACCTCTCCCGTTCCCTAAGCTCTTTTTCCACATCTTCCATAGATTTTTGATATACTTCTTCACTCGAAACCATCTTGTCAAATAAATCGATAGAAACAGAAGTGACTTTAACATCATTCTCATCAAGCGCATACCTCCCCCTCTTATGACGAGCGCATCCAGTATGGGCGAGCGTATGCTGCCGTCCAGCGTCGATCGTACCTTCATATCCTAAACTCCACAAGCTCTTCAAAACCCCCTGAACCTAAAGAACAAAGCATCCAAGATGACTCCCTCACCTTAGAGGGAGAAGGCAAAATGTTTAAATTCGCGTCTACTATTAGTGTAATAGAGGAGCTCAGGGATGGGTTGGACTTGGCATCGTCGACGAAGAATCAAAAGTAGAGAAAAGAACATACTCCGTTGGTTGATTATTTCAAGCATTACAATTCTCATCACTGGAGTTGCTTGGCAATTTCTTCAACATAATGCTGCTTGTGGCTCCCAAACTGAAGCCCCTGATTTTTCTCTAAAGAGTTTAGATGGAAAAAATTTTAGGTTGAAAGATTTTAAAGGCAGGGTGATACTTCTTGACTTTATGGCAACATGGTGTGGCCCCTGTAGAGCATCCATGCCAAGTCTTAAAGCTCTGTGGAATGAACAGAAGGAATGGATAGTCATGCTCTCCATCAGCGTCGATCCGATCTATGATACAGAAGAAGTTCTCAAGGACTGGGTTAACGAGTGGGGGGCAGAATGGATGCATGCTAGGGACACAGCGGATCCTCCGGCTAGTCAATCCTACCGTATAACGGCGATTCCCACATATGTCATCATAGATAAAAATGGATGCGTTCGGCATAGGCACGTGGGGGTAACATCGAAGGAGACTATTTCTCAGGAGATATCGGCACTCTTAAAGGAGTAGAGTCGGGGGAATATGGCCTTAGATTTACTGGGACTAACCTTCGCCTTCACGGCGGGGATCTTTTCACTTATCTCCCCATGTGGCTACGCGTTACTTCCTGGATACATATCTTACTACTTAGGGTCTAAACTACCCGTTGGAAAGGCGGTTTCCGGAGGCCTTGTCTGCACTGCCGGTCTCATGACCCTTTTTTCCGTTATAGGCATGTTAGCTTCCAGCCTGGGTGCCCTACTTGCACAGATAATTCCCCTATTTGACTTAGTAGCGGGTACAATTGTAATGTTTATGGGCGTAAGCATGCTAATAAAAATAAGAATACCTTATATTTCTATGCCAACAAAAATCTCAAAGCGAGGAGGCCTATTCGGTCTGTATATTTTCGGTATCATTTATGGTCTAGCAGCGGCTGGCTGTTCCACTCCAATATTTTTATCAATCTTATTCTACGCGATGGCTAAAGGCATTATTAACGGCACAGTGATGTTCATCACTTACGCCATAGGGATGGGACTTCCACTGATTGTAACAAATGTTCTCGTGGCAGAAGCTAAAGAATTGATGATAAAAAAGATCGTGAATTCCACTTTATGGCTTCAGAGGATCAGCGGCATACTCCTAATCGTTGTAGGTATATACCTATTCTATTTCTACTATTCAACCTATGTGGTATGAGTTATTAAATTAAGTTATTAAATTAGAGAGATAAATAACATAGCTCTTTTATGATTCCGGCGCTTTGGGAATGAGTATTGCTAATGTTCTTTGTATCGTATTTAGGTGGCGGTTGCTTCGGGGAGAAGTTGTAGGTGGAACATGCGCGAATGTGGGTTGTGTTCCCTCAAAACACTTGCTGCATGTTGGTGACGTGTACTATTACTTGAAAAATCATAAATTCGAAGGAATTAAGTTTTCGGAGGCTTCTGCAGATTCCAAATGATCCAACAGAAAGAAGCCTTTGTGCTTTCTTTGAAAAAAGCAAATACGTAGATGTGCTGACGAATCTATCTGATGCAACCTACATTCAGGGAAAAGAAGTTTTTGTTTCTAAAAATGAGGTGAGAGTTAACAACGAGGTTTAAAGAGCTGAAAAGTTTCTCATAGCTACAGGGTCATCTCTTAACATAATCAAGTTGAAAGGTATCGATAAAGTTTATATCTCATAAATGTTGAAGCGGCGAGTCTCAAACAGTACTAGAATCTATGATAATAAGAGAAGGTAGAGCTCTCGCCTTAGGGTTCGCTCAGATGTATTCTCATTTTGGTACAAAAGTTACTGTTGTGCAGAGAAACCAATGGGTACTCCCGGTAGACGAGTCAAGCATGCTCACATAGTTTTGTTCCCGTCTCGCGCGTGCCTGATGTATTTATCTATCAAGCAAGTCTCAATCGCGCAGCCAATACAGGGTTTCTTAAAATAGGGGCAGCTTACGCAATCAAACCCCACATTTGCTTAAATCTTTAGAAGCGTTAAAAAACGCCATTATGTTTCGTGTTCACCTAGGTATAGAATGTGGTTAGAGCGGGCCCGGAGGGATTTGAACCCTCGACCCTCAGGTGTCTCCACGTGGCCATGCTTGCCGTCTTGTTTAAGAGCCTGCTGCTCTACCATGCTGCTCCGAGACG
>JAFNIQ010000146.1:1158-3222 GCA_017601395.1 Candidatus Brockarchaeota archaeon | reverse complement strand
CCGTAATAAAAACAACCCCAAGATAACTTTTACAAACCATATTAAAGAACCGAGAATACGATGTGTAGACAAGGTTTTATTTTTATGTACCTGGTTGGACAAAGTATTATGGGAGAGCAATAATACGGCGCGTTATCATAGAAAATCTCTTATGCTTATTCAACATTTAAAGAACACCCTGCCGATAGCGGGCGTGCACTAGGTTACTGGAGGAAGCATCTATATTGTGCACAAGGTCGTATTCAGAGGAGCACATTCTGTTTCCATAAGGAGGGTGATTATTTAAGCATTTGTTGCAGAAACGGTAACATGTTACACTTAGTGTTATAAATTTTAAGTTTTAAAAATGCATAAATAGGAATAAGTAAGGTTTGATGAAGCATGAGGTTTAGGTGGGGGAAGCAAGGGGTGGAGACGGAGTGAGTTACAGGAAGAAATCTTGGCAGGAGAAACTGGCGGACAAGAAGGGTCTGCCTAAAATACTGAAGTTGAAGAAGGGTTTTCCCTGCTATAATGCGATGCATAAGATGGGTGCTGAGGTTGGTGATAAGGTGGTTCTTGTTAATCCGAGTGAGGTTGTTGAAGCCATGAAGAAGGTTCCAAAGGGTAGGCTGATTACGATTGTTGAGATATGCAGGAAAATAGCTAGGAGGCACAGGGTTAAGGCCTGCTGCTCCCTTACAACAGGGATCTTCATAATGATTGCTGCAAATGCGGCTGAAGAGGCTGCGAAAGAAGGCAGAGACCTGAATGTCCCCTACTGGCGTACGCTGAAATCAGGCGGGTTCCTGAACGAGAAGTATCCCGGTGGTGCAGAAGCCCATAGAAAACTGTTGGAGAAAGAAGGGTTCAAGATCATATGGAAAGGAAGAAAACTCGTTGTTAAAGACTATGAGAAATACTTGGTTGATGTGTAGCACGCGCTATTTTCTCTTTGAGCATTATGTGAGTAGTAACTGATATATTATGTTTCTTCCTGATATTTTGAACCCTGTTTTCCCGTTAAGCTTGACGGGTCTCCTGTGAGAAGATGCATCATCATGGTTGCTTCTTTATTTATTTTATCATTATGGCTTATCCTTCAGGTCAGCGAAATGCTTATCTCCCGTAACCACTTTCGCATTAGATTTTCGGGCTGTTGCCAGGATGATTGAATCAGCTAACCTCTAGTTCTCCACTCTGTTCCTCCTCTCGACGTCTATCTCGCCCGAGAGTTCAGCGATGCTGCACGATAGGTCTACGATCTCCGTGATGGTTCCAACGAACTCCAGCTTGGCTCTCCTGCTTTCTCATTTCTAACATGCTTTTGAGAAAAATAGTTTAAGGTCTTTCTCTATTGATTCGAAATCCGGTAAACTTCCTATGATTACTGGCTCCAATTCCCGTCTCCAGACTGCTCTGATTCCTTCAATATTCTCCGTAAACTCCTCTAGGTTAAACTCCTTCTTGTAATATGAGAGTTTCTCATTTATCAGGTGAAGATCAGTCTTAACCCCCATCTTCAGCAGGAACCAAAGATCATACAGGTCTCTTGCTTTTCCACGCCAAGTTAAGGCTCTGACTTTCTCTGCGAGAATCTCCTCCAGGCTCATTACTACTACGTAAAACGGGAGAATATCCGGATATACTGTTTTTAATTCTTTAACCTCCACTTCTCTCACAATTTTCTCCCTCCTGCTTACTTCAACCCTGACAAAGCATCTCTCTATCTCCTGTGTGAAAAGTGGTCCTTCAACACCGACCCTGAAGGAAAACGAACCGGGATTATCTTCAATTATTCTAAGACTTGCAGCCATGTTTAAGATTTCAAGGTCCTCCATTATCTCCGTCGCCAATCTCCTAAGGTCAAAATGCTCTTTCAGAGTGAAATCCATGTCTTCACTGAACCTGTTTAACCCGTGGAAGAATGCAAGCGCAGTTCCACCCTTAAAAACCATTTCTCTAGAGACTCTGGAATAAATGCTTCTTAAAAGCATTGTTTGAGCATAGTTTTTCTCCTGCTGGAACGGTTTTAAGCCCGTGATTCTAGCGATCCTCACCAAGGTTTCCCTGTCGATCATTCTA
>JAFNIQ010000146.1:489-1128 GCA_017601395.1 Candidatus Brockarchaeota archaeon | reverse complement strand
CTTCGAATCGAATTTGCCGAGGGTCTTAATCGTCGGGTTAAGCTTGTAGGGAGTTTTACTTCTAATAGTTAAGTCGGCTTTAGTGCCAAGCAGGCTAAGCATGTATCCAAGCCTCCTGTTTACAGCCTCTGTCTGAAACCTAGAGGCGTATTCAAGGGTTTTTTCCACATCCGCATCCCTCAATGCTGAGAATGTCTCGCTCAATGGGCAGTATCTTGGCAAGTAAAGAGAATCAACTATTGCTTTTTCTAACTCGGCTAAGAAGATGAAACTGTTCCCCTTCTTCACTTTTTTGAAGCCGAAGATAAGCCTCGGATTGAGTTTAACGAACCTTATCTTCATGCCGAAGCTCTGCAAGCTTTTTTTCCTCTTCGGGGTTGCAACCAAGATCTCGTTAATCGTCTGAGTAGTTTTCCCATGAAGGAAGAGGGCTGAGAGAAATGAAATGTATGATGGATATGTCAACTGGGTGGATACTAGGAAGGGGTCGTCATAAACTGTGAACCTTCCTCTTTCAACCTTATTCACCAGCCTCCTTTTCACCATTCTGTTAAGATAGACGTAAGCCACCTCCCTGCTCCACCCGGTAATCCTCCTCAGGTCGGTGACTGTGAAGACCGTTAACGCACTCTCTCTCAG
>JAFNIQ010000146.1:0-445 GCA_017601395.1 Candidatus Brockarchaeota archaeon | reverse complement strand
CATGTATATATTAAGTGTTTTATCTTTAACAAAAAAGTTAAGAATTGAACCACAATTTATACTCTTGGAATCGAGCCCTCGTGCCGCTACCATGCTCAAAGGTTTTTAGTCTTACAACCCTACAGGGTCATGATGCTCATATGGGTTAACGGGGAAAACAGTGTCGGAAGATGTTTAACGGGTAAAGACGGAGAGCTTTCACTCGAAAACGAGGTTGCGTGACCCAAGTATCTCATCTATCGCCTTCATCTGGCTTGGCTTAAGCGGCCCGTATTCCAGAGCTTTAGCGTTCTCCTCCACCTGCTTCACTGTTTTGAATCCTGGTATAGGGATGGTCATGGGTGATTTCGCCCAGATCCAGCCTATGGCTCCCTGCACCAGCGTTCTCCCGTCCTCAGTCAATATCTGCTTTATCTGCTCCGGCTTCTTAACGAACTCTGGCGTA
>JAFNIQ010000056.1 GCA_017601395.1 Candidatus Brockarchaeota archaeon | reverse complement strand
ATTGCCACGACATAGCAGCCATGGTTGAGGTTCTTTCAGAGGAGTGCGGGGAACACGGTGAGTATGTTCACTGGGGGGTTACGAGCAACGACATAACTGACACGGCTCTAGCGTTGCAGCTTAAAGACGCTTTAAACATAATCAGGGGGAGGCTTGGAATCCTCATAGAAAAGCTCTGCGAAAAGTCTGAGGAGTACGCTGGGCTAGTTATGCCTGGCAGGACGCATGGTCAGCACGCTGTTCCAATAACGTTCGGGTTCAAGCTCGCTGTGCATGCTGCTGAGCTTGCCAGGAGTTACGAGAGGATGCTTCAACTCTATAAGAGGGTCCTGGTTGGGAAAATAAGCGGGGCGGTGGGCACTATGGCGGCACTCGGACCCAATGCGCTTATGATAGAGGAGAAGACTATGCGTAAGCTAGGCTTAGAACCGGTTGAAATAGCGACGCAGGTTGTCTGCAGAGACAGGCTTGCAGAGCTTGTCTGCTGGGCGGCGCTGCTGGGCTCAAGCCTAGACAGGCTTGCCGTCGAAATAAGGAACCTCCAGAGGACGGAGATAATGGAGGCTGCGGAGGGCTTCGGCGAGGAGCAGCGTGGAAGCAGCACGATGCCCCAGAAACAGAACCCTGTTGACAGCGAGAAAGTATCCGGCTTGGCTAAGGTCCTCAGGGGGCTCGTAGTGCCTGCTTTAGAAAACATCCCGCTCTGGCATGAGAGAGACCTCTCCAACTCCAGCGGCGAGAGATTCATCATTCCACTATCCATGACGATACTCGACGAGATGCTCATAACCATGCAGAATGTTTTGACTAACCTGAGGGTCTACCCTGAACACATGGCTAGGAACCTAGCAATAACCCGAGGCAGGATAATGAGTGAAGCCGTCATGATGAAGCTTGCCAGGAAAGGCATGGGGAGAAAGAGGGCTTACGATCTCATGAGGAGACTCTCGAGGAAGGCGTTTATGGAGAATAGGAGCCTGCTTGAAGTATTGGAGGAAAGCCCTGAGGTTGCGAAGTACATGAGCTTGGAGGAGTTGAAGGAGACCATTGAGCCTAAGAATTATCTCGGCAAGAATGTGGAATTGATAAACAGGGCGATTTCCTACGCGAGGTCAAGGCTTGAGAAAGACGCGTCTTAGCGGAAGGTGCTTAGAAGGAGTTGAGCATAAGCATCGATAATCTGCTAGAATCCATCAGAAGGGAGGCTGAAAAACACTATTCTGATGATCCTTCTCACGATTGGCTTCATGCTGAAAGAGTCTGCAAAATGTGCATGAGAATCTGCGAGAAAGAGGGTGGGGATCCGCAGGTTCTTGTCGCGGCAGCACTTCTCCACGATGTTGGGATGAGATACGAGTTGGAGCAGGGTATTGACCATTCTGAGAAGAGCGCTGAAATCGCTGGGGAAATTCTTTCTCGAATAGGCTTCCAAAGCGAGAAGATAAGCATGGTTCTTGAGGCGATTAGAGAGCACAGGTTTAGAAAAGGAGTTAAGCCGGTCAGCATAGAATCCAGGATTCTTCAGGATGCTGACCGTTTAGACGCGATGGGCGCTATAGGCGTAGCTAGGACTTTCTCCCACGGGGGCAGAAGGGGGATCCCGATGTATTCAAGTAGCAGGAGCACTGGCTCAACGGTCGATCATTTCTACGAAAAGCTTCTCAAGCTTAAAAATAGTCTAAATACTGAAACAGCGAGGAGGATCGCGGAGGAAAGGCATGCGTTTATGGAAGCGTTTCTATCAAGGTTCTTGAAGGAGATTGAGGGGGAAGCATAGGTGTCTCTTGTCAGATGTTTAGATAGCTCCGCCCAGCCTTCTGTTGCACAGTCTACCGTCGTCGACAGCGATGTCTAGTTTTTCGAACAGTGAAAAATATATAAAAGCTAGACGGTAGGAAAACCGCAGAGGAGGTGAATAGAATTATGAATAAAAAAGCTCTCACTATTATTGCTCTTATTCTCGTAGCTATTATTATTCTCCCCGGTGCCGTTCTGTTGGGCAATCCCCTTGAAAGCCCTGAAGTCTATTCCCTATTCCTAGACTGGCTCAGTGGAAAATCCATGGGCTTGATTAATTTTAAGGTGGTCACGGTTGATGAGAACGGGACTCAAATACCGATGGTGATGGACAATGACTTCACCGTCTACGTTCACAACTTCACATACACTCTACACAGAATGCCTTGGAGCGAAGAAATGAATAGGAGAATTGAGAGTAAGCTTCCCTCGTTCACGATAAAAGTATGGCGGCTATTGGATAGATACACGGGTGACTGGATGGTGCATGAGTATACCATCGTAGTGACGAGTAGGAACTATTTCGGTACAGGGCTCATTAGAGTGAAGCCGGATAAGCCCATTAAGGATGTTGAGGTAAAAGTAATCGTTGGCAAAAGGGTTCAAGATATGCATGAAGCTTCAACAAGCCAAAGCAGCACCATGAGCGAGCCTCCTCCACCCTACGAAACCCAATGGAAAACTGAATTAACCAATGGCGTTCAGCTTCATACCATTACGGGAGTGACTGCGAGCATAAAGTTTAGGATAGGTAATTACCTATACTTCAGCCAGAAGTCGCGACATATTCACTGGGATCCTGAAACCGGTAAAATTATTGTCGATTACGATTGGAGCATCTCTGGAGATAAAGAGACATATTGCAACAACGATGTTGAAACAGCTTCCTTATCGAACGGGTCGAAAAAATGGGTCAAAGTAAATGTGGATTATAAGTATGAAAGGTGGCCCGATGCCACACCCTATAATTACTACGAGCTTTTAACACCAATAAGTTTCGGAGGCTGGAACTGGGGAGAGGATATATCGTGCAGCGTGTGTGGAGGAAGTATAAGTGGAAATTACCGGGAATATCCCTCTTCAACTCCACTTCCAATAGAGGTTTCCCTGGGCGATGGTGTGCGGGTGATCGAGAGTTTTGGTGCAAGCGTTTCCCTGGCTGTTAACTATGGTCCGATAACTGTTCAGGTCGAGGTCTGGAAAGAGGTGTCAAAAGGGAGTAACGCTTCTCCCCCTGCCGTAAAAATATCGAGCGTTTCATGGCAAGCAAACAGGCTCTATGCTTTTGACGCAAACAGTCAATGGAAAATCGTTCATTTCACTTGGAGACAGCCCTAAGTTCCATTCATCATCCACTACTTTTTACAGGACTATGCTTCTGGCAGGGAGCACGTTTAAAAACTTCTCTCACGGTTTTCACTTGGCAACCTTGCCGATACAGGTGGTCTTCATAGGGCCAGCGGGATCCGGTAAAACGACGCTGGTTAACAAGTATGGCGAATGGCTTTTTAAGAGTGACCGAAGAGTTTCATTCATAAATCTTGACCCAGGTGTTGAGAAAACGCCGTATTCTCCATCCTTCGACATCCGAGGCTTCTTCACTGTTGAGGAGATAATGAGGAGGGAATCGCTCGGCCCTAATGGGGCTATGATAAGGGCGATGGATATTCTGGCGGAGAGGAGCGTTGAACTCGCCTCCCATATAAACACTTTAGAGGGGGATTACAGGCTTATAGACACTCCTGGTCAAAGCGAGCTTTTCGTTTTTAGAAGCGCCGGGCCGGAGATAATGAGAGGACTCTCCGCAGTCAGCAGGACGATAGTGGTCTTCCTGATAGACGGCCAGCTCGTATATTCTCCAAGCGACCTTATAGCAGTATTCTCACTTGCAGCGGCTTGCAGGCTTAGGCTTAACGTTCCCTTCGTCCACGTGGTAACGAAGGCCGACGTTTTAAGCAGGAGCGACCTTGAAAAGATGATTCAGGAACCAGAGTATTTGGAGAGGAGGATTGTTGAAGAAGAGGCCGGCCTCCTTCAGGAATACGTGCTGGAGCACTCTAAGATAGTTCATCCTTTTCTAAGAAGGCAGAGGACGGTTCTGGTTTCAGCCTTATCCGGAGCCGGGTTGGACCTTCTGGACTCCCTTATACATGACGCTACGTGCGAGTGCGGAGATCTTCGCTGAGCCTCTTCTGATATATTTTAGCCAGCTCCTCGAAATACTCTCCAGAAGCGATAGTGTCTTCAATAAGCTTCGTCACCAAGTATACTTCGGTGAAGAAAACAGTATCATCCGCCAAGAGAGCCCTATTCTTCAACTCTCTCACCCTGTGTACAACGCTTAAACCGGCATCCATCAGCGTGAATATGAGAACCGTGTGCTTCAACTCTTTAAGCTGGTCCCTGAAGCACTCAGCCAAGAAAATAAGCCTGTTGCCAAGACTATTCATATCGTCGAGATTCATGTTCAAACCATCGTCGATACACTTCTTCATAGAAACGTTTATTGGAGACAAGGATCCCTGGATCTCGGAAAGAACCCTTCTCAAACCTTCCGTCAAACCTTGCAGTAATATTTGGCTTTAAGCCCTAGATTAATTTTTCCCCAGAGGTTAAGAGAGGTTTATAAGTCTCTTTAACAGTTTAGGGATGGAGAAAATGAACGATATTGTTGAACTCTCGAAAAAGGTTCTTGACTATGCTATTGCAACAGGCGCCTCCTATGCTGAAGCCAGGTTCCATAGTGATTCCCATAGCGGGGTATCCCTGAGGAATGGGGGGGTGGAAGGCGTTATGGCGGGCTACGAGGTGGGAATGGGGATCAGGGTTCTGGTTAACGGCGGACTGGGCTTCGCCTCCACCAACACGCTCAAACCGGAAACCGTCACCAGGGTTGTGGATAAAGCGGTTAAAATGGCGCGAGCATCTTCACACATTAAGACAAGCAGGATATGTTTCTCGGAAGAGGAAGCTTACTCGGTTGACTGGAGGGTCTCCGAGAAAAAGAGGCTTGAAGACTGGTCTTTAAGCAGCAAGATCGACTTCCTGAAAACCCTGGATAAGACGCTGATAAGCCAGGGGGTTAATGTCTCCTCGAGGCACATAGGGTATTCTGAGAGGAGGACTGAAAGGGTTTACGCAAACACTGAGGGTGCGCTGGTCTCAGCGGTGGTTCCCCGGCCCTCTTTTTTCGCGCTGATGACTGTGACCGACCCCCCTAAGGGGATTATTCAGAGAACCTTGCAATTTGGAGGATCAGGCGGCGTGGAGGTTGTGGAGTCTTGGAGGCTTGAAGAGAAGCTGGGTGCTGAGGTCAAGACTCTTCACAAGATGCTTACGGAATCCGTTAAGGCTCCGGAGGGAGTTATGGATGTCGTGGTCGGTAGCGAGGTTGCGGGAATAATTTCCCACGAAGCTTCGGGACACCCTGGCGAGGCGGATAGGATACTTGGAAGGGAGGGGGCTCAGGCTGGCGAATCATACTTGAAAGCAGGCGACTTGAACAGGAAAATAGGGAGCGAGGCGGTTAACGTGGTTGACGACCCGACTATACCCGGGTCATACGGGTTCTATCTTTTCGACGACGAGGGCGTTAAAGCTAGGAGGAAATACTTGATCAAGGAGGGTAAAATATGCGAGTTTCTTCTGAACAGGGAGACAGCCGCGAAACTTGGAGTTAAGAGTAATGGTTCCGCAAGGGCTTCAAGATACAGCGTGGAGCCGATTGTCAGAATGTCAAACACTTTCATACTCCCAGGCGACCATAGTGTTGAAGAGCTTTTAAGCGGTGTCGCTAAAGGTGTTTACGTGAAGAGCTTCATGGAGTGGAATATTGACGACAAGAGGTGGAACCAGAGGTATGTAGGGCTGGAAGCATACCTGATTGAAGACGGCAGGATAACCACGCCCGTGAGAAACCCTGTGATAGAGATAACTACTGAGAAGCTTTTCTCAAGCGTGGACGCTGTTGGCAAGGATTTAGATTTCGTCGCGGCGACATGCGGCAAGGGAGATCCCATGCAGGGCATGCCAGTATACATGGGTGGGCCGAGCCTTAGGATGAGAAACGTCATGATCAGGGGGGTTGGTTGAAAATGGTTGAGCTGCACGAAAAGGCTTTGAAAATGCTTACCGACAGGGGTGTCGACGAGGCGATAGTGATCCTGTACGAGACTGAGGAAAGCTCCGTGAGGTATGCTAACAACGAGCCTACTGTGGCTCTTTCAGAGAACATCAGCACCCTGACTATATACAGCAGCATTAAAGAGAGGTGTTTCATAGGGAGTTTTGAAAACGTGACTGAGAACTTTCTGGAGAAGATTGTAGACGACGTCGTAACCCTTACTAAAAACACTCCTCCAACACCTTTCTACGCGCCCCTTCCAAGAGGATTCTTCAACTATAGGGTTGGAAAAAGAGTGGAGAGGAGGATTAGACAGCTTGACGAGCAGCTGGTCTCCCATGTTTCCGAAGCCGTTAAGGCGAGTAGAGAGACTGGAGCGGAGAGGAGCGCAGGAATCATTTACTCGAGCCACATGATTGAGAAACTCGCATCGTCAACCGGCTTAAGCCTTCAAGAAGAGTTCGCATCCCTGACGCTTAACCACCGCGCGTTCGCCAGCCCGGAGGCAACAGGGCAGTGGGTCTCGTGCTCAACAAGCCTAGAAGGCTTCAACCCTTATGAAGCAGGAAGGAAGGCGGGGGAAATAGCTGTGATGAGCCTCAACCCGGTTCTCATCGAGGAGGGGGCTTACGATGTTTACATGGGGCCCCTAATATTTGCAAACATGATGAGCGAGGTCGCTGGCTTCGCCTCAGGCTTCCTCGTCCAGATAGAAATGAGCTTCATGACGGGCAAGATGGGTGAGAAAATCGGCTCTGAGAAACTAACCATTCGTGACGATCCCACGATGCCCGGCGGGCTTGGGGAAAAAGTTTTCGACGACGAGGGTATGCCGACGCAGAGAACAACCATTATCGAAAACGGTGTTCTCAGAAACTACCTGCACAACAGTAGGACGGCGAAGATCGCGGGAGCATCATCAACCGGAAACGCTGGAATAATAAGACCCCACCCGTGGAACATCGTGGTTGAACCCGGAAACACTAAGGAGGAAGACATGCTGCAGAAACTGGGAAAAGGACTATATCTGACGAATTCGTGGTACGCTAGACTTCAAAACTACAGGACTGGAGACTTCTCAACCGTCATTAGAGATGGAGCATTCTATGTAGAGGATGGGGAGATTAAGCATCCTGTTAAAGGGGGCAGGATAAGTGATAATCTTCAAAGAATTATCTCAAACATTGTAGAACTCTCGGACAGGCTTTATCCTATAAAATGGTGGGAAACTATCATTCCTACGTATGTTCCGACAGCGATTATTAGAAATGTTAAAATAACTAAAGCATTTGGCTATTAACGAAAAATAAACCTGTTCTTCAAGACCTGCATAATCTTCTTATACAGCCGTTTTCGAATGAGCAGTATTTCCAATCTTCTTGTCTCTTATTCCATTTTCCGCTCCTTCGGTGAGACAGTGTGTACTCACAAATATTATTACGTGACATAGAAGACCCTATTATGCAATCCCTCTCCGCTTCACATATGGCTCGTTTTACCTCATCAGAAAATAAACCTGATTCCAATAGAGACTCTTTCAATTCATCCTCTGTAAGTCTAGCAGCATTCCTACTCAGAAACGCATTTTCAACAGATTTTTTCAAGCCGCAGGTTTTCGTCTCCCTCATTCTATCTTCTTTAGGAATCCAATGATACGATGACCACGATCTATAATCGATGGAGATCAGTTTTTTCCTCTCAGCTTCGTTAATTACATCATCGACAGTACACCTTTATTTTTAGTTATTAGTCAATTCATGCTTTGTTAAGCGCACGCAGTAGGAGGCATTATGCTCCAAGACTCTAAAAGGGAGGTAAGCTCGCGAAGCCTATCGCCTTTGGCGGCGAGTAGGATCCGGATTTAACGCAGACTGAAGTATACATGCAGGTCTTGCAACTTACTGAGATCCTTCACCCTCAAGCCTTTGGAAATGCACAAGTTAACTAGGCAGGCATCGCTTCTTGATGGAGTGCAACAAAGTTGATATAGTTCACAATCCTTGCATGGCTTCCAGCATCGCTGAACTTATCAGTTTACACAAGTATAGGGGAACTGAGATGTTTAAAAACCCTAGCGTATTAGCCTAGATTAAGCCGGCGATTATCGCGATGCCTACTGTCAAAAGCAGGATGCCGGCTAGAAGCCTCATGTATCTTCTCTTCTCAATCCTCCAAGCATCTATCTCGACCACGCTTCTGCCAAAGTATACTGTTAGGAGTATTACTATAAGTGGGAGGATGAATATCAGGTTGTAAAGGAAGAGTAGGAGGAATACTTCAAGCGTCAAGCCTATTTTAGAAAGCAGGTATAGTATTGTTATGTATATTCCGCCTGTGCACGGGAGTTCAACCATTGAGACAGCCATGCCGACTAAGAGCCCTGCGCCAACGCTCATTGTTTCTGAATACTTTCCTAGGATTCTGCTTAAGGCTCCTGGTTGCTCAAGGCTGAAGCCTTTACCATAGTAGAAGAACTCTTTAAACTCTAGGATGCTGAACAGGATGGCTGCTGAGCCAACTATGTAGCGTAAAATGCTTCTAAACAATGCTATGCTAATTACGTACAGCAGGCCTATTCCTGCAGCCAGGTAGGATGCCATTACGCCTGTGATGAAGGCTCCACAAGTGGTCAGCATTTTTCTTGATGAGCCTGCTTGAAGAGAGTATGTGATGAGTAGAACTATAGTTGCGAATGCGCATGGGTTCAACGAGTCTATGAAGGCCGCGACGACCACGCTGACTAGTGAAGGCAGAGTGACAATTGGCGGATGCTGCTCAATAAAAGCCATTATTATTTCTCCAGCCTTATCGCGGTATTCACGGCCATGGCTGTACTCAAGCATCAATTTCTCAAGGTTTTTAGTGACCTCCTCCTCTCCGATCAGGCATGCGTCCCCTATGAAGACCGCCGGAACCTCGCGAGACTCCTCCGTTATGTTAAAGCCTTCGGTAAGAGCCACGAACAGCTCTATACTAGTATCGTTATTCGAGATTTCGAACCTTTTGAAAACCACGGCTGGATAACTTGCCTTAATCCTGCTAATATAATCTTCAACCCTTGCGCAATGCTCACAACCCTCTGCGACAAAATAGTAAACAGTTATGGCTTGCTGCTCAGCAACAAGAACAATAAGAGGAGTAGCGAGCATAAGAACAGTTAAAGCAAGGATGGGAAAACCGGGAAAACTGTTGAAGAATAACCGCGTCAACCTCAGGACCCTTACTTCAATAGAAATGTTTTGGTAACGTGAAGGTTCAAAGTATCGTATTTAATTACGCACGTCAAACTGTTCAGCCCAATTTCAACCCCATAGCATGGAGAGCACGGAATATCTATGATGAAAGATTTTGAATTAAAACCTTTTGCAACGTGAATTCTCAAGACCCCGCTAGGGTCAATCCATTTATTTCTCACCACATAACCCCTATAACGGCTCTTAAAACCGAATATTTCAATATCGACATCTCCGAGATTCTTACTGCTAAGCAGGATGATTGTGAAATTGACTTCGCCGTTTGACAATTGATACTCATCCCTATCTGTGAAAACCGAGAGAACTAGTGTCAGATCATCTTTAGAATAGTAGCTGGTAGCATAGGAGTTTAGCTTCGAGAGATACTTATTAGCATTCTCAACGCTCCCCAGAATCTCTAAACATGTTTCAGCTAAGCTACGGTTTACAAGCCAGTAGGAGAAGAATTCTGAAACACTCTGGTTATAACTGTTAACGTTAGCCATGTAGTTGTACTTATTGTCGAATAATAGGGCACTATCGTAATCAGTCATGTTAACATGCTCCATTAGAGAAGATATTCTTTCGAACCTCTGTTGCTCACGTAAATACTGAGTATAGTCTAAACTATTGTTTAGCAGCCAGTGTGAAAAAAAGCTTAAGACACTCTGGTTATATTTTCCATCAGAAGCCAGGTAACTGTATTTTTCGTCGAACATGGATGCCTTAACGTAATCAGTCGTGTTAGCATATTTCATGAGTGAAGAAATCCTTTCGGATCGCAAGCGATACTCAGCATAGTATTGATAGCCAAGATAACTCCCCATAATCAGGATGATTACAACTATCAACATGACTCCGTGCCGCATGTCTTTCCTAAGTACATCCTTTACAGAATTATAAACTTTTTCGACATCTTGGCTTTGTCCTGAAAGTCTATCTGGGTCCTGCTGAAAATAGGGGGGATTCCGTAAAGGGAGCAGGATTAAAGATGGGGAATATCGTAGACAGCTACTTCGACGTTAAGGGCAAGCATGGCGAGGACATTGCTGAAGCATCCTGTGCATTGGAAGAGGTCCTCACTAAGTTTAATGTCTTCGATTTTAGCACGAAGCGGAGGGAAATTCTGTTGAAGAGGGGGAATCATCACACCTTCGCTTTGGGAAGTGACAATGAGCTGGAGGAGGGAGGCTATATAATCAAAGTTCATTGGAGGTATGAAGAGGAAGACAGAGCGGTAAGTGGAGAGATGAAGTTTCCATACATAAAGGAGTTTAAATCAGACATTATTAACATACCGGCGAGGAAGGTGAATGAGGTATTAGATGCGATAGGAAAAGACGAAGCAAAGATAGTTGCGACTAAGGTGGAGACCTCCGATTACAGGGCCTCCTTTTTCGTGGAGACCTCGGTTGCGGGGGTGAGGATTAGGCTCAACCTCTTCGATAATGAGATGGAGATTAGGGGAAAGGTCTACAGCTTCGTGCCGAAAGTCAATAGTAAGGGGCCAAGGAAAGTAACAGTGGGAGTCGCCGGAAGATTAAGGGACTTGCTAATCGAGAAGTTCAGAGAAGACCAGGGTATTCGGGAGGTCGGAATCCTATCATATCCCCTTCGAGGGGTGAAATAGAAAATCAGAATTCGCAGACATCCTCAGGGTTTCGATATTACGGCATATGAGGATGGAAAGATGAAAATTGCCACGGGTCCTGTTGACCACTGGGATGGAATAAGGGACATAATACGGATCTATAAGTACAAACGGAAGTGTGAGAAGGCGAAGACGGAGGAGGAGAGAAAGAGGGTTCGAGCAGGAAGAGAAGGAGTTCGAAAGCAAGGCCCTTGACGATTTCATTCAGAAGAAGTACGAGAAACATCTCAAGGATAAAGCCCTAGACTACACGGCGAGGCAGCATATCTAGGCCAACGAGGTAGCGAGGAGGATAAGCAGCGAATACGACCGAAACATCGAGTTCTTTGAAGATGGCAAACCCGGTTTCGCGACAGGATTTAACTCGACGAAGATGGATGGGGAGCAAGTGATCGAAGAAGTCATGAAAAGAATTGATGCTATGATCGAAGCGGTGGAGACGTTTGGTAACAAGGATATGATGAACGAGTTTCTGATAAGCGGGGGATAAAGCCCGTTAGACCTAGGCTACTGCGCCTTAGATAGGAAAGGGCTCGAACAGCGATAACCGTTTCTTGCAATCTAAATTACAACAACCATCCTAACACGTATGATCATTCGGGCCCCTTGATTACGATGAATTTAGAGGGCTCGAAGAAAGCATCAAAGAGCAAATATGGGATCCTAGTAGGATAGATAACGGCAAGAGGATATACAGGCGGGCAAGGACCTTAGGGTTGAGGTGAAACTCATCGTGGATAACAAGATAGCGGTTTCCAGAGGGTCTTTGACTCAACTGCGATAAACGACGAGCAGGGAGTCTTGAAGAGGGTTGATACTTTCTTCGAGCTTGGAACGATTAGATGATAAATGAGTTCCTAATAAGCAGAAATAGGATCGCTTAGACGTAAACGGAAGCGACACTTATCTTACTTTTTTAACTTGAACGAGGTCGGGATTAAAAGGAGGTCAGGGCAGCCAGCTTCTTACTGATCGTTTTCATTTTTTAAGCATGTATATTGTAAACACTTGGATAAGTAGATACCACGCAACTTGATGAACCAGCCTTCAATCTTGAACTAAACTTGTCCGAACTCCAAAGGTTTATAGCAGGGTTAGTTTGCCTTAATTTGGGAGATAAGATAGCGATGTCCTCTGAAACAGCTTGGGGCAAGCTTCCCATAGATCTTCAGGAGCAGTTCTACGAGAGGGCGGAGAGGGAGGCGCGTAGGCTTACAACCGTCATACGGGATTTAAGGTCTAAGGTAGAGCTGGCCAGGAATAAGTTGGAACCGTATGTGCGTCGGTTGGAGTTCAAGGCTTCCGGGGATTTCTCGATAGCTGCCGTCGACGGTTCCTTCTCGCCCAGGCCTGCTGAAACTATTGGCGCAAGGTTCACAGTATACTCTGCAGGCTTCGTAATGGTGAAGGGTGGGGAAATAGTTAAGGAAGGTTTTTACTCGGGAGGTGTGCGTCACGATCAGGCTCACAGCAGGGATTTTTCCAGCGCTGTCCTACACGTGCAGGGATCCTATTTGGAGAGGAGAGCCGCCTTGGAAGCCTTAAAGGAGGATCCTGACCTGCTGCTTCTAGACGGAAGCTTCCTGGGCTTCGCATACTCTCTCTTCAGGGTTAGAAGAATAGTCCCGGTGCCCCAGTGGATAGTCGACACGGCTAGAGAAACCTTGGAGGCGACGGAGAAGCTGCTGGACTCGGGGAAGTGCGCTGGAGTGGTTAAGAGAGGGAGGAGCAGGGCCATAGGAGGCTGGTTGTCAATCGAGGAGGGCGGTAAAAGCCCTTTAACAGACTGCCTTGATAAGCAGATTCTACACTACCTTATGAAGCCTCCTTCAATCCTTAACTACAGGGAGCTTCTGAAGCAGCCGGGCCTCCAGAGAGCCTACAGCAGGGTTAGCGAGCTGCTGGGCCGAGGCGGTTTAAGCCCTAAAGATGCTTTTGAGCAGGCTATGAAGTGGGTTGTCGAAAGCCTGACGAAGGCTCTAGACGTGTCTGGTGAAACAGCCTTAAGGCTTGAATCCAGAATAAACAGGGTTCAAATAAAGGTTAGCGCTGAGAATCCTCCCTTCGAGCTTGAAGTACCGGTTGAATCAGAGGATAAAGTGTTAAGCGTTCTATTCTCGAGCGTCGACAATTTTAACATGGCGACGGGTCTGCCTCTCGCGATAGATCTTGTTGATGAAAGCGTCACGCTGCCCGCTGAATTTACAAGGGAATTTGTAAGGGAGGTTGAGGCCAGGATCGTTGACTCCTACGATGGGGATCCCGAGGAAGTAAAAGGGTTCTTCGCGGCTATGAATCCTCAGAAAGAATTTTAGCCTTTTATACTTAGTTTTTATACGTCTATGCGTTGGAAAGCATTATTCTTGCACATGGGGATTGCGACGGGGTCTGTGCAGCCTCAATAGTTCTAGCTGCAAGGAGGAATGCTAAAGTGGTGTTCACAAACCCTGCTGGTCTTCTTTCAGAGCTTAGGTCTATCGAAGCCGGGAGCATCATAATACTGGATGTAGCGTTAACTTCGAAACATAAGGATGGGATAGCCTCAGAGTTTAAGAGGCTTGGTTCGAGAAACGAGGTTGTCTACTTGGATCACCATCCTCTTCCTCAAGGACTAGGCTTGAGTAAGCTGCCTGTTAAGACGCTTAAAGGAGTTAGGGGTGCTTGCTCCTCTGAGCTTGCCTACACTTATTTTAAGGATGGGCTGGAGCCTGAGATGAGCAGGGTTGCAATCTACGGCGCGATAGGAGACTATAGTGATGACACGCCCGGGGTTAGAAGGATGTTGGAGAAATGGGATAAGAGGGAGCTCTACCTGGAAGCCGGGATCCTGGTGGCCGCGCTGGAGGGTGTTAGAAGGAGGGATTTCGATTTCAAGAGGAGCCTCGTCAACTATCTTTCTGAAAACAGGCTTCCAAGCGCTGATAGAAGCCTGGTTGAAATGGCTTTACGCGAGTCGGAG
>JAFNIQ010000152.1:2687-3122 GCA_017601395.1 Candidatus Brockarchaeota archaeon | reverse complement strand
ATAATATTCATAGATGAGATAGATGCAATAGCTGGAAAACGATCTGATGCAAATCAGCATGAGGTTCGCCTCGTGTCCCAACTACTAACCCTCATGGATGGTTTTAGGAAGAGAGACATAGTAGTCATAGCCGCTACCAATAGGCCTGATGCTCTAGATGAGGCCCTACGTAGGCCGGGGAGATTCGACTGGGAGATTCAGATAGACATTCCCCACGCTGATGAGAGGGAAAAGATAATTAAAACACAGGTCAAAGACAAGCCTTTGAGCGAAGATGTTAATCTTAGAGAGATCGCGGATTTGACAAGCGGGTATACGGGCGCAGACCTGGCTCTTCTGGTCAACGAAAGCGCATTGAATGCCATAAGGAGGATGAAGGGTGAAATCGATAGCTTTCAAGGAGAGTTGAGCCAGGAATTTTTGAGCAGGATTAGG
>JAFNIQ010000152.1:525-2673 GCA_017601395.1 Candidatus Brockarchaeota archaeon | reverse complement strand
CTTCATGGCTGCTTTGAATAAGGTTGTTCCGTCAGGGCTTAGGGAGGTTCATGTAGAAATCCCTAGGGTCAAGTGGGAAGGCGTCGGAGGTCTGGAGCATGTCAAGAGGGTTTTAGAGGAAGAGGTTGGATGGCAGTTTGAGCGTCCCCAAGATCTCAGGGAGATGGGCATTACCCCGGTTAAGGGCATAATATTGTATGGTCCGAAGGGCAATGGTAAGACTCTTTTGGCGAGGGCACTTGCGGGAAGGTATAGGACTAGCTTCATAGCAGTAAGGGGCCCAGAACTACTATCGAAATGGGTTGGGGAGAGCGAGCGGAGAGTGAGGGAGATTTTTGAGAAAGCCAGGAGGTATGCCCCGAGCATTATATTTTTCGACGAGATAGACTCCATAGCTAGGCCGAGGGGCCTCTCGGCGAGCTCGGAGGTTGGAGATAGGATAGTCGGCCAGCTGCTCGTGGAAATGGATGGGATAATACCTATGAATGGAGTACTCGTCCTCGCCGCGACAAACCGCATCGACCTAGTCGATCCGGACCTGATCAGGCCTGGAAGGTTTGAAAAGTGTATTTACATTCCTCCTCCGGATGAAGAGGCTCGGCGCCAGATACTTGCGATACACCTGCGGGGGAGACCCTTAGATAATGACGTTGACGTGGAGAAATTGGCGGAGCTTTCCGACGGTTTCAGCGGTGCAGACATATCTTCATGGTGCAACGAGACCGCGAAGCTCGTGTTGAGGAAGGGAAGCGTAAGGAAACTTAAAATGAGCGATTTCTTGGAAGCATTAGAGCACTTGAAGCGATACACGCTAAGCAACATCGACAAAAATTCTAAAAACCACTCATTTCCTTCTACAATATGGAGGTAAAGGAAATGAGAATGTTGATGGGCATCCTCCTGCCGCTTATACTACTCGCAGGAGCCGCAGCAACCGTATGTGGCGACCCGACTGTAAGATGGGTCCGGCCGGAGGGAAAGCCCTCCTACTTGCTCGTCGGCGAGGAGTTCGAAGTGGTCCTTGAGGGCATCGCTTCTGAAGTGCGGAGCACCAAACCTACTTCCCTACGGGTGCAGGTGGGCGAGGCTGTCGAGGAACCATTTATAATTGTCAGATTTGAAAATGGCTCACAGCAGTGGGTAAAATCGCGAGAACTTTCCCTAAATGTGGACTTGCTTAACCTGCCCATGAGTCTTCGTCTTGTTGGTACAATACCTAATCGATTCGATAGGCAAAAGGTAAGGTTGATCAGTTTACATTTCCTTCATGGGAAGACTCTTGTTGGCGAATTCTCCCTTTACCAGCAAGTATTCTCAAGGGCTTCTGCGGAAGCGTACGAGATGACAGAGAAACTACAACATCTCGTTATAGCAATTATTATTTTAAGTTTGGTATGCATTATCCTAATTGTTGTCCTCCTAGCGAGGAGAGGGAAAAAGGAAGAGGTTATTGTCTTAAACAAAGGAGGGAGGAAGAGATGAGGAATCCATTTAAAGCAGCCACTGCATCTAAGATCGAGTTCTCCGATGTTATTCTCGGTAAGACGTTCTTACAGGAGATAACGATACTGCCCATCGGCACAGATGGAATAGTAACGGTTAAGGCGCTAAGAGAGGTCTTCCAAATCTTTCCTTCAACTGTATCTATAGTGTCAGACCGATATGACGAATCTCAGGTGGGCTCCCTGGGGCTCCGGTGTGTACGGGTGAGAGATGGGGGGTTTGGAACTAATGCGACAGAAGCCCGGAGTGAATACGTTATCCACCGAACTCAAATTCTTAACGAAATATCGATGGTTAAAAATAATTGGAATTTTAAATTAATGATCTCGCAAGTAAACCTCTGTGGCGGGACTTCTGGACTTTCCATCCCTTTGTACAAAGACATTTTGACTACTTTCGACGACGTAAAGATTTTAGCGTTTACAAAACTGCCGACCTCTGCCTTCACTACCTTCAGGCAGCTTCAAAATGTTGAGCTCTTCTTCAGAGAGTACGCCGGGCTACTGGATTCAGAACACACTCAAGGGAGGATCTCCTTAGTATTGTATACTGATGTGGGTAGGTATGGAGACTTGCACGCAAGCCAATGGATAGCCAACTTTATCTCCCATACTACAGCAGCTCTAAGTACTAAGATTAACCCAG
>JAFNIQ010000152.1:0-459 GCA_017601395.1 Candidatus Brockarchaeota archaeon | reverse complement strand
TCAAAAATCAAACAATCAGTACCTTATTCGTTATCGATACAGGTAATGGAGGAGAAGGTGGACTCTCTCTAGTAGAAGGTGCTCTTAGAAGCCTCAAAGGTCAAATAGCAGGAAGCCTGGATAACGTTAACTTCAGTTTAAGTAGCCCATATCAGCTTTGGGGAGTCCTATGTTATCCTGAAGCTTTAAGCAAGACCGAAAAGGAAGTTATTGATATTAAGAATAGGCTAGCAGAGCTCGTTTTGCATACAATGTCGGGAGCTGGTCTGGAAAAGGGGTTCGTGACGATCGAGCCTATACCATTCGGCGAAACATGGAGGCTCTACGGGTTCTGGAGGGGGATCGACATTAAAAGTATCCGGGGGATAACTGTTTGATGAACCTAGCTTTCCTTTCCTTAGCCTTAGCAGCCCTTGCGGCTTTCCTAATCTATTTCTTCTTTTTCAGGAGGCCTTTACC
>JAFNIQ010000148.1 GCA_017601395.1 Candidatus Brockarchaeota archaeon | reverse complement strand
TCGTTCATGAGTTTCTCGGCAGCGTCGTAAACCATCTTCTCATTCACAGCTCCGGTACAAACCAATTTCCCAGAAGCAAATAATAATATAACAACATCAGGATCATGCATTCTATAAATAAGGCCGGGAAATTGTTCTGGTTCATACATTGTTCTTTCTAGTGCTGTGACTGCGTGTTCGAGGTCTATTTTTCCGGGGAGTGTTGCTGATGCTACGATGTTTTGTACTGTGATTTGTGGTTTTGTTTTTCCTATTATTTTTTTGTTTCTGAGTTCTCTTACGATTTTGTGGACTGCTTCGTGTGCTTGTTTTTCGCTTTTAGCGCCGGTGGAGACCATTTTTCCTGAGCTGAAGATTAGTGTTGCTGTTTTTGGTTTTTCTAGTCTGAATACTAGGCCGGGGAATTGGTCTGGTTTGTATTCTACGTTTTCGAAGTTTTTTACGATCATGTTTAGGTCTATTTTTTGGTCTAGGATTACTGATGCTACTACGTTTTGGATTTCTACTATTGGTTTTTCTCCGGGTTTTTCCGCTTCTGCCTGCATTTTCCCCTTTATAAATTCCTTTTAAAGTATTTAAACATTAGTTTTCTGGACATTTTCGGGTTTTTCTATGGCTTTTTGTCTGATTTCATGTAGGGGATTGCGCTGTCTCGATAAACCTTAAAATAGTTGAATTATGAATATTATACTTGTGGTTCAACTATTTGTCAACAGGGAGGAGGAGCTTCGTTTTCTCGAGGAGAGATATGGGAGCATGAATGCTGAGCTCGTCGTTGTTTACGGGCGTAGGAGGATCGGTAAGACCGAGCTCCTTGCAAGGTTCATCGCTGGAAAGCCCGCCGTGTATTTTCTCGCTGACAGGAGGCCTGAGAGGGACTTGCTTCAGGAGTTTAAGGTGAAGATGGCTCAGGCGCTTCGCGACGAGTCCTTTTCAAGGCTTGAGGTCGGAGGCTGGCTGGAGCTCTTCGAAGAATTCTTGAAATGGTGGGGAGGGGAGAGGATCGTTATCGTTATAGACGAGTTTCCAACGCTGATAGAGGGCAATAAGGCAGTGCCTTCCGTTTTCCAGAAGATTTGGGACCTGAGACTTAAGGATAGTCGAGTCATGCTGGTGCTCCTCGGCTCCTCCGTGAGCATGATGGAGACTGAGGTGTTGGGTTACAGGAGCCCGCTTTACGGTAGGAGGACGGGCCAATGGAAGCTTCAGCCCCTGCGCTTCCAATGCTTGGGGGAATTCTTCCCGAAGTATGGCGAGGAGGATCTTGTTAGGGTCTACGGGTGTCTTGGCGGGGTTCCGGCCTATCTTCTCAAATTCGACCCGAACATTCCGTTCTGGGAGAACTTGGCCACTCGAATCCTGCGGAAAGGCGAATTCCTCTACGGTGAGGCTGAGTTCCTTCTCAGGGAGGAGCTTCGTGAGCCAAGGTTTTACTCAGCGATTCTTAGGGCAGTGGCCCTTGGGGCATCTTCCTTCGGCGAAATAGCTGGCTCTACAGGGCTTGAAAAAACTCTTCTTTCAAAGTATCTTGACGTGCTGGAGGAGCTGGGCTGGGTTGAGCGTCTTTACCCGGTCGGGGAGAGGATTAAGCCGCGGAAAGCCCTCTACCGTATAGCTGATCCCTACATGGCCTTTTGGTTCAGATATGTCTTCCCGAATAAATCCGACCTTGAGCTTAATGACATCGACCCGGTTTTGGAGAGGATTAAGCGGGATTATGACGCTTATCTGGGAGCAGTTTATGAACAACTCTTCAGGGAAAGCCTTCGCTACGTGAAGAATCTACCGATCCGGCCGAAGACCGTGGGAAGATGGTGGTTTAAAGACCAGGAGATAGATGCTGTGGCTCTAGACGAGGCTCAGTCGTCGTCGGCTTTCTTCGAAGTGAAGTGGAGCAACCTGAAGAGGATGGAGGCTGAAAGGATAATTCAAGAGTTGAAGAAGAAGGCCCAGGCCTTTAAGTGGAGGAGGAAGAAGCGGAGAGAATATTTCGGCCTATTTGCCAAAAGAATCGAGGGTAAGGAGGAATTCTCTAAAAGGGGCTATATTATCCTTGAGCTCAAAGACATCCTGAGGAAAAAATAGTGCGGTTGCAAGATGCTTTCCTCGGCTCTCATTCATACCATCCTTTTCAGACAGATACTTACTCAACCGATTTTAGCGTGCTATTCCCTCCAACCTCGTAATTTTGAATTCGAGGATGATTCTGCCAGTGTTCCTCCAACCTCCAGGTGCTCATTCATGTTTTCGCCGGATGACGCGATGATTTATCCGCTTAATCGTTTATGCTCAACCATCATACACCTATTTATTATAACCGCTAAACCAGCTTTCTCAGCGAGTTAAGCGGCTTGCAGGTTGATTATGCCCGGCTGCATCCGTATGAAGAGAGGCTTACCGTGTTTTTGCTTTAGGCGAATTGCCTGCTCAACGATTGGAATCGTGCGTAGGTTTTTCTTGTTTGATCGTTTTTGCTTCTGGGTTTAGCGCGCAGGTTTACAGCAGCCTAGATGTTTTAGAGGATGCCTTAGATGATTCGGTTAAATACGGGTTCTCTGTGTATGATTCCCTGTACGTCACGCTGCCTTGAGTAAATGCGTTAGTGAGCTTCGGTGAAAGGCTGGAGAGCATGCTTGTTGAAAGAGGCTTGGAGAGCGTTTTTAGCGTCTGACGCACGAGAGAAATGCTGATAGGCAGCTTCGAATTCAGAACAGTGAAATAGCCGGTCAGTAAAACCTTCCTATGCTTTTTCCCCTCCTGTAAAAAGTAACATTATTATTGCTACTTAATAAAGCGTATGCGGTTTTTCTCCAGTTTTTCCGCTTCTGTCTGCATCTTGTCTCCTCTATAAAGGGCTTGCTCGTATTCTATTGGTTTTTCTTCTTTCCGGATTTTTCCTGTTTAGTCGGTTCGCATAGGATGTGATAATGGCTGGCCGGTTCAGCCTTTTCTTGGCCCTTTTTACCCTTTTAAAACAGCCTACATTTGCAGAAATATTTGCTGCTCATGAGCTGGCAATACTTTAGAATCTCTAAAGTGGTAATCTTTATTAGCAACTTTTAGGTAATACTTTTTGGGGTGACATAATGGGTAGGTATATTACTGTCTCCACTAAGGTTAGGAAGGAGCTTAGGGAGGAGGCTAAGAGGCTTGGCATTAATGTTTCAACGGTGTTGAGGAGGGCTTTGGAGGAGGAGGTGAGGAG
>JAFNIQ010000143.1 GCA_017601395.1 Candidatus Brockarchaeota archaeon | reverse complement strand
ATGTTTTCGACATTTGCCTAAATATTTAAGCTCTAAGAATACTTTAAAACGTAACTAATGCTTTTCTTTCCCCATTTCTTGCAGGGCTTGGTCTAGGCTTAATGGTTTTGCGTTAAGCATGTTTAATGCTTTGCTCACGTTAAGCGAGGAGTCTCTGGGCCTCTTGGCTTTCCACGGAATATCGCTCATTGTAGCCGGCTTGACCAGTTCCCTGTCTAGGCTGAATGCTTCGGCAAGCTTCAGGGCGTACTCGTATCTGCTGACTCTGGTGGCGCCAGCAGTATGCAGCACGCCGGTTATATTCCTCTCCACGATCTCTAGAAGCATCTGGGCCAAGTTGGTGTTGAGCGTCGGCGACACGTACTGGTCTGTAATAGCTTTAATCTCCCTCCCTTGTCTTAAATTGTTAATTAACCATGTTGCGAAGTTAAGCTTTCCTGTTAGGCTCCAACCATAGATGACGCTGGTTCTAGCGATGCACCATTCCGCAGCATACTCTTTAACGAATTCTTCTCCCTTCAGCTTCGTAAAACCATAATAGTTGATTGGGTTTGGTTTGTCATCCTCCAGGTAAAGACCTTTCTCACCGTCGAAAACATAGTCTGTGGAGATGAAGATCATATGCGAACTGTTCTCGGCTGATGCTAATGCTATTTTTTTAGTCGCATCCGCGTTCACCCTCCAAGCTATACCCCTGTTGGCCTCGCAGCCGTCGACATCGGTGTAGGCTGCTGTATGGATGATTGCGTCCGGCTTAATCCGGGAGACAGTCTTCAATAGCTTCTCCTCATCGGCTATGTCTAGCATAAGTGGAACACCCATGTTCACAGCATGCTCCCTGTAGAGAGAGTAGACCTCATGACCCTTTTTCAAAGCTATCTCAACCACTTTATGGCCGACCAGCCCGCTTGCACCAGTAACCAGTATTTTCAAAGCTACCACTTAAGCTTCCAGGGCGTGGGATGGAGAACCTGCTCACCAGCCAAAGGCTTCCACCACCATTCGTTACTCGTATACCATTCTACGGTGTTCTTCAACGCCTCCGTGAAACTGTGTCTCGGCCTCCAGCCTAGCTCGCTCCTGATTTTCGAGGAGTCGAGGCTGTATCGAATGTCGTGGCCGGGCCTATCCTCTACAAACTCCACCAGGTCTTTAGGCTTACCCATGAGCTCCAAAATCTTGTCTACAACCTGAAGATTTGAAAGTTCATTTCCACTTGAAACATTGTAAACCTCACCCTTTCTTCCCTTTCTCAAAACCATGTCTAATGCTTCGCAATGGTCTGAGACATAGATCCAGTCTCTCACGTTTCTCCCGGTCCCGTATATTGGGATCTTCAGGTTCAGCATCGCCCTAACTATCGTCTTCGGAACGAGTTTCTCAGGGAACTGGTATGGTCCATAGTTGTTCGTGCAGCGTGTCACGCAAACGTTCAACCCGTAGGTCCTATGGTAGGCTAGGCAGAAAAGGTCTGCTGAGGCTTTTGAAGCAGCGTAGGGGCTTGAAGGCTTAAGCCTATCCTCCTCCTTGAAAGAACCTTCGAGAATGTCACCGTAGCTCTCGTCAGTACCTACCTGAATGAGCCTAACGTCCCTGCTGCTCCTCTTGACGGCCTCAAGCAAGACTAGGACGCCCTCAGTATTGCTCTTAAAGAAGGGCCAGGGGTCAGCTATGCTGCGGTCAACATGGCTCTCTGCGGCGAAGTTGACGACAGCCTCAGCATCCTCCAAGAGCCTGCTCATAAGACCCGTGTCGCATATGCTTCCCCTTACAAACCTGTACCGCCTATCGTCCTCAAGATCCTTCAGGTTGTTCAGGTTAGATCCGTAGGAAAGGTTGTCAACGTTAACAACCTCAACGTCCTCATGCTCGCTTAACACGTGCCTTATGAAATTGCTTCCTATGAACCCGCAGCCGCCAGTAACTATGAGGCGCATGTTCTCACCTGTGAGAAGGGTAAAACCAGTCCCACGGCTTGTTGCACCGCGGATCATCAGTCCTACCGTTAATCTTCCTAGGAACTATTTGAGGGTCGTCCCAAGGCCTCCTCTCCTCATCAGGCATCTTATAATCGTAAAGCCTGTTCACGAAATACACAAGGTAGGCGGGCTCGGGGCTCACAACCTTAAAGCCGTGCCAGTAGTGGCCCGGAACCCTCAGGACCTGCATTCTGGCCTCAGACAATACTGCTTCAAGCAGGTGAGCCTCCTCCTCGTCGTAGATGCAGACTTTTACCGTGCCTTTTAACGTGAGAAAATAATCCGCCTGACCTCTCTTATGCCTGTGCCACGCCCTTACGATACTAGGATATGTTACTGAGAGGTTCGCCTGCAGAACAGGATCCTCTCCAAGAAGGCTTTTCCAGTCTGAACGCATGATTTCAGTGAACACTCCCCGCTCGTCAGGATGCCTAGTCAGGTCGAGAAGCCTCACGCCCGAAAGGGGGAGCTCCCTAACCTCGTTCTGCATGCTTAAAACATACGGATGCAGGGTAATAAGCCTATAGCTCTATCTCTGAGTAATCCCCTATATGGAGCCTTACAGCATTACTAGCCTTGTTCTTCACAATCCTCGCGTTCCTTCCGACAAGGCTCTCCTCAAGCCTGTCAACGTGCTCAATGCACGCCCCTTCTAAAACGATGGAACACTCGATTGAACTGTTGAAAACCCTAGCGTTACCACCTATGCTCGTGTAGGGGCCGATGAAAGAATCCTGGATTATGCAGTTACTCCCGATTGCCGCCGGACCCCTTATATTGCTGTTGATGATCGTACTTCCCTCGCCCACGGAAACCCTGCCCTCGGCCTTCGAGCCGATCAGTTCACCCTTAATCTCCCTGACACCGAACTCATCGAGTATAAGCAAGTTGGCATACAGGATATCGTCCTTCTTCCCGGTGTCGAGCCACCAACCGTCGACAATGCTGTAACCCACCTTGTACCCTTTCTCAAGCATTATTTGAATAGCGTCAGTAATCTCGAGCTCCCCCCTCCAGCTGGGTTTCAAACCTTTAATGATCTCGAAGACAACAGGCTTAAAGAAGTACACGCCGACAAGCGCGAACCTGCTGGGGGGAACCTTGGGCTTCTCGACAAGCTTCACAAGACTACCCTTGTCATCGAACTCGGCGACTCCAAACCTGGAGGGATCGTCAACTTCCTTCAAAAGAATCATGCAATCATAATCGTTCACAAGAAACTTTTCAAAATATTTTTTCACACCCTTCTGAAGAAGATTATCCCCCAGGTAAACTATGAA
>JAFNIQ010000055.1 GCA_017601395.1 Candidatus Brockarchaeota archaeon | reverse complement strand
TATTAGGGCGGTTAACTCCTCCCTCCTGGGGGAGACTGATGTTCTCCAGGGGTCGACCGTCGGAGACTATCTTATAGTAAGGTTCCCCGAGGGTGGAGCCTACATACCGGGTGCGAGGCATTTGAAGAACCAGACTGCCCTGGCTAACCCTCCATACTATATCTACTTGAGCAGGCTTCTCAACGAGACGAACGGGGAGTCAGGCATGGTGGTTAACAGGGGTGCTAAAGACTACCGTGTCTACAGGGTTTCCAACACTATTGACGAGGACGTTGCCTTCATAATGATGCCGGTGAAATACCTCGGCAGGTACTACGTTGTTAACTTCCGCAGGCCGACGTCAACAACCATATGTCAGATAGGCTCGGCTTCTGGGAACATTAAGACAAGCGTTCTGAGAAGGATGGTTAAGATAGGCTCCTTCCACTATGTTTTCGAAGTCAGGGTTTGGAGGTGGGGAGAATGATCGACTCCAGGGGTCAGATGAGGATTGTCGAGGCGCTTCTCGCAAGCGGGATAATCGCGGTTGCGATGTGGAGCATGATAAACCTAACCAGGGCACCAGACCCCTACAGCGCTAAGGTTAAGAGCGAGACTGAGAAATACTGCTACGATTTTCTGATGAGCCTAGCAGACAGGGAAGTTTACGACGAGGTGATTTTCAACTCCACCGGCGTCAGGCAAGGATGGGAGGGTTTGATGAAGAACGTTTTAAACGCTCTTCTACCAGCTAACACCCTATACAACATGACTGTCTACAACATGAGTCAGAAGGGGGATATCGTTGAGGTTGAGCCGCTTGGAGAAAGCATCTCCAACGCTTCGCCGGATGACTTCAGGCTTGCGAAGGAGTCTGCTGGAGCAGACATAACCTACACGACCAGGAGGAGATGGGTTTTGAAGATTCACCTGGAGCTTGCTAAGAGGTGGTGATGATGAAAACCCGTGGCTGGAGGAGTGGGCAGGTCATACTTGTGATGAGCATCACGCTGCTAACGATCATCCTGCTGGTTTCGACAGTTATATACTTGACCTCGACTCAACACTTATTCTTCAACTATAACCCGAGCAGGGAGATAGTGATGAGCATAGACTCTGACTTCAACAGGGTTCTTACGAGGATTCTTGCTAACGCTACGTCGACCTACAACATGACTTCCGAAATGGATTTCCCGAGGAGGGTTGCGAACCTAACTTTCTCATACTGGGTTGTTTCAACCCAGGCAGCGTACACGGGTAAGGGTTTAAACATTCGGACCAAATGGGTTGACGAGCCTATTCAGGAGGCTAAGAGCATTACCCTCACCGTCTACGGGCTGGATCATCAAGGGTATCCGAGCAACCCTATTGACCGCGTGTTCAACTACGCTGAGAGAAGGCTGCAGGACAGGCTTTTCAAACTCTTCTGGTACAGGCCTAACAGTATTTCAGCGATAGGCGCGGAAATAAGCGTCGACGCTACTTTCCAGGGCGTTGTCGGCTGGAGGGCTACGCACATCGTCCTCCTAAACCTCACGATAACCTCGATAGTCCCATACGAGAGAGACAATTACGTTGAGCTATACGTGACGGTGCTTAGAGAAAACGGGGTCCCCGTGAACGACCTTAAGCTTGGAAACTTCGAAATATACTTGTTCGACCCGACCGTGCCGCCGGGAGTATACTGCTGGAGGAGGATGAGCCCTGACTCGATGACCCTGACTTACAACGGTGGTGGAAGCTACACGATAATAATAACGCCAAGCTTCCACGACCCTACCAGTAGCAGTGTTGAGCTCTTCTGGAATTGGGGGCCCGGACAGCCTGGCTACTACCAGTTTGTCCTCGTCAGGGTTCAGGACAACAGGGGGATAATCGTCGAATCATACAGCTACTCAGGTATAGAGTACGCTATACGTGAGAACGCTGTCGAGCCGTTTTACCCTGGGGACCCGTCTAAGATTAAGGAGACTTATGTTTTCGAGCTAATCCCCAACGGGACGATGTACTGGTATAACACTAGGCTCTCGTCTCCAACCGAGAATCCTCCGATCCCGCTTCCGCCAGTTAAACAGGTTAGGGTTATGGCGACGAGAAACGGGGATCCCTCCAGCACAGGTTACGATCCTGTCTTCGAAGAAGTACCCTACCAGACTGAGGTTTGGGACGACAGGTATCTCTGGCCGAACAGCGAGCAGTTCCTAGACTGGAGGAGGAGGATTATGAACGGCTCTAAGCTTGTTTTCGAGCTGAACTATCCGCAGGGATGCAGGCTGCAGAGGGTTAGGCTGACATGGCTTGAGGATGCTGACGCCACACCACCGGAGTACCGTCTCCACATGACTCTTAACGCCACGTTCGCCACCGTCGACAACGGGAAATACGTTTTAACACTGGTGGCTAGGCCCACGAGCTACTGGGTGGACTGGTCGATAAGCCTCCTCGACCAGAGGAGCGGGACGCATGTTGAATACGTCCTTCTAGGCTACGATGTTTACCGGATGGATGGGGGATGGTGGTTCCCCAGGAAGGTTCCAGCGGATGACTGGACTATACTTCCTAAGCCGGTGGACAAGGGCGGTGTTCTGGTGGCTGAGGCCCCCGTCAGGATAGTGGCTTTTAGAAAGTCTAACAGGACGCAGGAGAGACCTCCGGTTGGGCCGGTGAGCTTCGACGAGATGCATTACGAGACTCTTCTCTACATTCCCTACAATGTTTCATACTTCCTATACGTGGCTAACGCGACATGGCTTAGGAGCGTCCGCATGGATTACGCCTACATGTCTCTAATGGGGATGGTTGGCGGGACTGATACTGATGCCGGAAGCCCCTTGAGAGTCCAATGGGGTTCATTCGCAACCTCAGTGGCAAACCCGAGCATCGTCAACGGCACGTACTCGAACATTAGAAACATCATGCATAGGGATAGGAATAATAGCCCTGCTAACAGGCCTTCCGCGCAGGCATACGGGAATTGGACCGTGGTGTATAACGAGTACGCGGGCATGGCGATTTTCGCATCCGAAGACTTCATCGACGAGCTTAGAAGCTACTTCATAGGCGGCACAAGAAGGGACCAGCTCTGGGTCTGGACGACCGCTGACTATCAGAGGAGGGTGATGGAGTATGACGCTATCTATTGGAGGAGAGGCGCTACAAACGACGTATACGACACTGATCCGGCGAACAGGATAATGTTCAAAGTGGCTGGTTTCCTGACTGAGGGTGCGAGGGCAGCCAACCCGTTTGTCAACGCGAGCCTATGGTATAATGGGACTGACCTTAACGCACTCCCATTCGCCACCGTGGAGAGCACGAGCGGCACAGTTGCGGGAGAGCTTGAGCTGGTTAAGAGGAACGCTTTAATATACGATGATTTCTCCACCGACCCGTTCTCCGAAAGGCTCACTACAAACACCAACGCTTGGAGCTGGGACCCGGCTGGCTACATACGGGTTACCGCCGACGGCCCCTCTGGAAGCTGGGGGGGAGCACACGTCGCTTATTACTCTAACAACACGCCGGCGACAGCTGGAACAATTTACGTGCTTTCGAAAGAATGGTACAACAGGATTAACAGCGGCGGACAGTCAGGCAGGCAGGGAGCTGGCTTAACGATGATCGACTCAGAAAACAGTTTCTACACTTTAGAGTTTTACCACGATCCTAGTAGACGCCTTGGAGTATGGTATTATGACGGGGCAAATTGGAACTACGCTAACCGTGCTTCAAGCAGTTTATCCACCGGAACCTGGTTCGTCTTTCTCGGAAGCAGGAATATTAACACCGGGGTAATGACGCTGACCGCGTATAATACTGGCGGGACACGCGTAGGCAGTACTTTAACTGCTAACACTAACGCATCCATCTGGACCAGCCGAGTCGGCCTCAGCGTATACGATGAGAAAACCGGTTACGGTTCTCTGGAGGCAAGGTTTGATGATTTCGTCGCATCCATTGACGCTGACCCGAGGTTTGTGAACATCACAGGACTCACGCCGGGTTGGACAGTCATCCTTAAGGATGGAAACAATGCCACTGTAACCAGCACCACGGCTAACTCTAGAGGCGTCGCCAGTCTGAACGTGATCACTAAGCCCATAGTTAGGAACGCTACGGTTGAAATATATTCTGGAGCCACCCTAATCCTTTCCAAGTCCTTCGATGTTGTCGTAGGCGGTGATGTTTACAAGCGTACGGTAGTCGGATCCGTTAAGAATGCTGTTGAAGAATGCCTCATGTATCACAGGATGTTTCTAAACCAGTATGCGCCTTCAATAATTTTAGTTGGACCTGTGTACTGAGAACGCATATTTTTATTACTGCAACTTTTTAAGATGACGTGAAGCATGACTCTGGTTAATCGTCTATCAATAAACTATCCTTTCAATTAATATAAGCTCGTTCTATAAATGCTTATATTTTATCAAGGTGTTTAAGGTTCATGAGAAAGGAAGAGATTGGAAAGCTACTGGATAGATCTAAGAAGTTTAAGGATGCTGCTGAATTCCATTTCTCAAGAGGGGATTATGATCTAGCTGCATTCAACATAGAGCAGTCATTACAGCTTTTTTTAAAAGCGAGGCTGCTGGAAAAAGGTGCAGAATTCCCTAAGACCCATACTTTAAGAAGGTTTTTCCTCTTACTTGGAGAAATCCTTAGGAAGCCGGATGAGTTTAAAAAATTTACGGACGAGAACGCCTTGGAGTTTGCTAGCCTAGAGGATGCCTACATCACTGCCAGATATTTCCCTAGGGATTTTGAGAAGGAGGAGGCGAAGAGGCTGCTTGATTTCGCGAAGGAGGTTGAGGAACTGGTTGGAAGAGCTTTTAATTAGGGAAGCAGCCAGAAGGGAAGAAGTTTTCAAAAACCTGCCGGAACTCTTAAAGAGGATTAAAAAGATGATGGGCGAGGCGGACAAAGAGTCTAGGGTTTTTCTTTTCGGTTCCGTAGCAAGAGATGAGCACGGGTTAACTAGCGACATAGATATACTAATCTTAACGAAGTTGAAGCCTTGTGAAGTTATTGCGAAGCTGAGGAAGGAAGGGTTTGACGAGCCCTTCGAATTCCATGTAACGGATGAAAAGATGTTCGGTTTTTACTGCAAGCTTATCAGGGAATTAAGAGAAATCTAAGCGTGCTTATTCCGACCTCGACCTACTTGTGGTTTTCAGCGATAAGGAGAGCATGTGGCGCAGGTGGGACGAGCTTTTCCAGAAGGTGGGTGGGCTTAACCTGCTTGTACATCTCATTCCGAAGAGCCTTAACGAGTTTGCTGGGAGCGAGCCTACTTTCTTGAACGAGGTTCTGGGACACGGTGTCCTGCTTTACTCTAAGTACCCGTTTCAGTCTTTTCTTGCTCCTCCTAACTTCAAGCGCATAGCGCTCATAGCGTACAGCATGAGTAGGCTTGGTCAGAGTGATAAGATGAGGCTCATCTACAGGCTTTACGGCAGGAGGCGTAGTAAGGGTCTTGTCGAGAAGCTCGGAGGCGTCAGGATCACCGATGGGTGTGTACTCTTGCCAGAGGAGAATTCCAATGTTATTCTAAGTATTTTAAGAGAGCATGGTGTGGAGACCAGGTCTTTCAACATTTATGTTTCGAAAGAAGCTTTAAAGTAAGATTTTTTATCATGCATTCCTACCGTGAAGATTTTCTGAGGCCAGCTAAACCCGCATATGCTCTTTCCCAAGGAAAACTCGTTAACCTCTCTAAAAATTTATTTTAAGAGAGTATTGAAAGTACTTCCGATAAGCAGGTTATCATAAAATCTGGTTGAGCGGCTTCAATCTCGGCTCTCGGCCTAATGCTTCTTAACACTGCCACCGTGTATGTGCCCGCAGCCTTCCCGGATTCAATGTCCTCCGGCCTGTCCCCGATCATCACAGCCTCCTCCGGCTTCACGCCCAGTGCTTCAGCAGCCTTTAGAACAGGCTCGGGCGCAGGCTTAGGCTTCTCCGCATCTCCGGCGGAAACAGCCACGTCGAAGAAGCCTCCTATTTTGAAGCTTTGCAAGTAGTTCGGCAACTCCTCCCTGCTCGTGTTCGACACTACTCCAAGCAGGTAGCCCCTCCTCTTCAGCTCTCTAAGCGTCTCCTGAGCATCAGGATAGAGCTTACCGTATTTAGGCATGTACGTGTAGATCCATTCTCTAATCATCATTGTTGAAAGCTCCTCTAGGCTCATGTTTAACCCTGTTTCCCTGGCAATCGTCTCAGCTATTGTTCTAGAAGTCTTCCCGACTAGCCTAGCGTTCTCAGTGAAGCTTCTCTCAGGCATGTTGAACCTCCTCAAAATATCGTTAACCATGATGTGGAATGCTTCGAATGTTTCCACCAGGGTTCCGTCCAGGTCGAACAGCACCGCCCTAACCTTAAGACGCATGGGAAAGGGGTTTGGGGAACGGTTTTTAAACTTGTAGAGAAACATTGTTGAAAAAAGCATGTGCATCAGCCTAAGCAGGGGCTGAGTTAAGTAGTTTGAGGAAGCTTGAGGCCCTGCACGCTAATTTCCGCAGGTTGAGGATTAACGTGGGGGAGACTTGAGAAAAACTTATTTAGTTTCAAAACTTTTTTAAGACAAATGAAGGCGGGTGGAGAAGTTTTCAGGAAGCTCGGGGAAGAGTACTCAGGGTATCTTGAGGGCGAGACGGTGGACAGTTTTTTCAAAGACTTTGGAATAAAGTTTGCAGCCGGCCACTGGGCTGCTGGCGATTTTCTGGACAGGTTCGCCACCAGAGGGTATAACAGTGACAATCCTGATTTCAAGAGCGACATTATTTCTCAGCTCAAAAGGGTTAAGGAGGCGGGGATCCAGGGCGTTGAGTTTCACGACGTGCTGTTCATAGATTCAAACTACAGGAAGGTTGAAAGCATTGTTAGCGAGGTTAAGGCTGAACTTGAGAAACTGGAGTTGACGCCTACGAACATGAACATTAATCTTTGGACGGATCCCAAGTGGAAGCTAGGCGGCATAACGAACCCCTCTAGGAGGGTCAGGGAGGATGCTCTTCAAATAGCCTTCCAAGCTGTTGAGCTGGCTAAGGAGATTGGATGCGGCAGCGTCTCTCTTTGGCCTGGGGCCGACGGCTGGGATTATAATTTCGAGGTTAACTATGGGAGGCAGCTTGAGCTTTTCATAGATGGCTGCGAGATGATAAACAGGGAGGCTAAGAAGGCAGGCCTAGTGTTCGGTGTGGAGGCTAAGCTGCATGAGCCCAGGGAGGGGAACATGGTTATTCCGACGACCCATCTGGCAGCCCTAGTGGCGAAGACCGTTAACGAGAGGAGCGGCGGGACTAACATGGGTGTATGCGTCGACTACGGGCATGAGGCCATGTATGCTGTTGAGCCCGCCGCCACGGTTTACGCTCTGAAGACCTTCGGAGTTCCGCTCGTCAACTTCCACATCAACACGGCCAAGTTGCACAGCAACGATGAAGACCGGGTTTTCGGCACCGGGGACATCTGGAGGATGGTTGACTTCATATATGCTGCGGTTGACACTGGTTACGATGGCTGGTTCGGCGAGGACCAGTTCACATACAGGATGGATCCTGTGAAAGCCATGCGCCTATCTAAGGAGCTTTTCGCAAACCTGGCGAAAAAAGCCCTATTGATATACAGTAGGAGAGAAGAGTTTGAAAGGGTTAGGGAAAACGGGGACCAGGCTGAAATAATTAACTTCGTTAAGAAAATAATTTTAACGTCCTGACTTCTGAAATAATTAACAGCATGCTGCCCCAGCGGGGAACAGCCTTAAAGCTTAAAAAACTAAGGTTGCGTTGGCAACAGCATTACTATCGAGGATGAATGCAGAAATATTCCTAGCCACGATAAATTTAAAAATTGTTATTGCATTCTAGTCAAGGTGTTAAAGTTGGGAGGGTTTCTCCTAGGTTCAGACATAGGGACTTCTGCGACGAAAACAATTCTTGTAGATGCGGAGGGCAGGGAGGTGGCTAGCTCAACAGCCGAGTACGGCGTGATAACTCTTAAAACAGGCTGGGCTGAACAGTGGCCCGACGTATGGTTTCAAGCGTTATGCCAGACTATTAAAGACGTTATTAAGAAGGCAACGATCGATCCGCGTGACATAGCTGGATACTGCGTAAGCAGCCTCTACGGCGGCTCAGGAATACCGTGCGACAGGGAGATGAAGCCTATTAGACCATGCTTAATATGGGCTGACAGGAGGGCGACTGAGGAGTGCAGGTGGATCAGGGAGAACATAGGGGAGGAAAGGGTTTTCAAAGAAACCTGCAACACGATAGACCCATACTACGGGTATACTAAGATGCTCTGGATAAAGAGGAATGAGCCGCAGGTTTGGAGCAGGATCCACCAGCTGGTAACGCCTAACGCCTACTGCGTATACAGGCTCACTGGGGAAGTATCGGTTGACTATTCTTCAATAGGCAACTACGGTGGGATTTTCAACCCGAAGGAGAGAAGGTTCGCCGAGGAACTGATGAGAGACCTGGGAATACCTAGGAGCTTTTTCCCTGAGAAGGTAAGCATGTCTAAGGATGTTGTAGGCGAGGTTTCTTCGCAGGGTGCTGAGCTAAGCGGCCTTGCTAAGGGTACTCCTGTCTGCGCCGGGGGGATAGACGCGCCTATGTCTGCTCTAGGGGTCGGCGCGCTCGGCGACGGCGAGCTAGCGATGATGCTGGGCACCTCAGTCTGCAACGGTTTCATCCAGGATGAGCCCAGGTTCTCCCCCAAGCTCATAAACTATTCCCACGTGGCGTATGACGACAGGAAGTTCTATTCTTTCGCGGGAATCATAACCGCGGGCTACGCGATCAGGTGGTTCAGGGACAATCTTGGAAGCGTTGAAAGCATGCTTGCGAGAGAGACTGGTTTAAGCGCCTACAGCATACTGGACATGGAGGCTGAAAGGATTCCGGCTGGCTCAGACGGGCTGATATTTCTTCCCCACATGATGGTTGGCGAGAGAGCCCCGTGGTGGGATGAGTATGTCAGGGGGGTTTTCTTCGGCTTAACGCTGAACCATACTAAAGCCCACATGTATAGGGCTATTCTAGAGGGCATCGCGTACGCCATAAGATACTGCATTGAAACAGCTGTAGAAACCGGGATCCCTTTGAGGAGAGCGATACTCGTCAACGGTGGGGCAAAGTCAAGAGTCTGGAGGAGGATTATAACAGACGTTTTAAACAGGGATGTGGAGTACTTGGCTGCAAGCATAGGCGCGCCCTACGGTGACGCTCTGCTCGCAGGGGTTGGAACCCGGGTTCTTAAGGGGTATGAGGTTATAAACGAATGGTTGACTAGCAGCGAGACGATTAAGCCGGTTCAAGAGGCGGCTTTGAAATACGGGCAGCTATACAGGGTCTACAGGAGCCTCTACGACGCTCTTAGGGAGGATTTCAAGGAACTAAAGAGGCTCGAGGCCCAGTAGCACTCCGACTAACCAGGCCGAGTAATCGGGACCATCGCAGAGCCTCAAGCTTTAATTAAGAAGGTCACCAGTTTTTCGCTAGGCTCCTCCTATACGCCTCTGCTTGAAGCCTCCGGATGGCTTCAGCCTGCTCAGCTGAAAGGGATTCAGGCCTCCCTCCTGGTTTAAGCAGCCCAGCCAGAATCCAGGAGAAAACAGTTATCTTAGCGCTCTCCTCCATTATCTCCAGCCTGTAGTATGCTTCTCTGAGCGACGAGCCGAGAGTGATAACCCCATGGTTCTTCAAAAGCATGCAGTCATGCGTTCTCGCAGCCTCCCCGGCTGCTTCAGCCAGCTCCTCTGAGCCCGGCGGGTAGAACGGCAGGTTTGCAACCTTCTCCAAGAAAACCGCGTGATCAGGGTAGAGGGGGGTATTCAGGTTGAGCCCAACAGTAGTCAGGGCTATGCAGAAAGGCGGGTGGGCATGTATAACAGCGTTAACATCGCCTCTAGCCAGGTGGCAGCTTGCTAGAACCCCCACCTCCATGGAGGGCTTTAAAACTCCTTTCACCACCCTGAGCGTCTTCAATTCTACTTCTACAAAGTCCTCAGGCTTAAGCTCCCCAAGGTTGAAGCCGCTCGGCTTAACGAGTATTGTTCCTCCATGGTTAAGCTTTGCGCTTAACGTTCCACCTGGTCCAGTGGCCAGCTTAGCGACGTATATGGCGTGAGAGTAGTCGCTAAGCATTTTCCTAAGCTCTTCCTCAGACGGAGCAGTGTTAAACTGCAATCCTAATGTTGCAGCCAATTCTTTAAATAAAAACATTTTGCCATGCAACAGGGAAAGAGAATAGGCATGTTTTAGAGAACTTAAGGCCTGCTTTAGTTTGCCTTCCTCGTCGAATAAAGGCGTTGACACTCAGCCTTGAGAGACCAGAATCCCCAACCGGATTCGAAGCCTTATGCAATTGACGCCTACACCCTGAAAAAAAGAGGAGAAGTCATCTATCTCTTCCCGACTGGTTTTCCACCTGAAGCCCAGCCCATTAATGACACGTGTTAACATGCTATACTGTTGAGAAAATGCCTGAGCATGAATCTGATGGCCACCATGCTTAAGACTGGGAGCGAATTGCTTCTACATGCCTGTTTTCAACCAGGATTTAGATCCATACTCTGCTACTTGTTGGCGGGCGCTAACTGGCGAAGGTTACGGTTGAAAATCGAAACCTTAAACTCGTTTCAAAGCTCCAGCCATGTTCCCACTCCTTTCTCCAAAGCCCTCCTATATATTTCAGGGGCCACCGCCATGTCCTCCAAAGCCAGTCCGAGGTTCATGGCCATTGTTCTCTCATCATCGCTCTCTCTTCCAGGCTTAAACCCGTTAACTATCTCCCCCAGGTCCGCGTAAGGGTCGGGTGTTGAACGGAAATACCCGATACTCCTATAGTACTGGAACTGCGCATGGTCGTCCGTGCTTATCTTGTCGAATTGAGCAAGCGCCTCCGGCTTCCAGTAGCTGTCGAAGTCCACCGCACTCGCGAAACCGCCTGGTTGAAGCCAGTCCCTGTCGATCGTCGGCCTAGGGTTCTTCAAAATGGGGCTGGAGGTAACTGCGATGTCGCTTTTAACCACGGCTTCCCTAGGCTCGTTAACCCCGATTATCTCGACGCCAATCTTATCAGACATTTCTTTCACGTATTTGTCCTGCGCCTCCCTAGAAATATCGTAAGCGTAGACGCGTCTTATTTTAAACAGGGATGCTAAGGCCTCCAGGTTTGTACGCCCCTGCACGCCACAAGCCAGTATTCCGACGGTGTCACTATCCCGTCTGGCTAAGTATTTGGCTGACAGGGCTGTTGCGGCACCAGTCCGATAAGCAGTTATCCAGGTGCAGTCCATGACTGCGTAGGGCAACCCCGTCTCAACGTCGTTCAATATGAGAAGCCCACTTATGTACGGGAGGCCATGTTTATAGTTCTCCGGATAACCACTCACCCATTTTATTCCGGCGGACCTCATACTAGGGATGTAGGCAGGCATCGCGTGGATGAAGGCATCTGGCTTCGTGTGGATACCGGGTTTAGGCGGCACTTCCACGAGGCCCTGACCCTTAAGCCTGAAGGCTTCCTCCAGGAGGCGGATTATGGTTTTCAAGTCGAGGGCCGCTTTCTCAACGTCTGAACGGGACAGGTACAGTAGTCTCCGAGAGCCCATCAGCGCTCCGAAGGGGTAGCGGGATAAAAACATTTCACCCTGTTTAAAGTTGCTGTAAACGTTTCAAGCAATACTTTTAAAAATAAGCAGGAAGCATTAGGCCGTGATGAGCAGCAGGGAGTCATCAGTAGAATGGTTCAGGAATGCTAGGCTCGGAATATTCATACACTGGGGGATCTATTCTATCCTTGGAAGAGGAGAATGGGTTATGCACAACGAGAAAATGAGCATTCAGGAGTATGAGAAGCTTGCAAACCGTTTCAACCCCGTTGGATTTAACGCTGACGAATGGGTGAGCGTTTTCAAGGAGGCTGGCGCCAAATACATAACTTTCACCACTAAGCACCACGACGGCTTCTGCATGTATGATTCTAGGCTCACAGACTACAAGGTTACTAGAACACCCTTCCGCAGGGATGTTTTAAGGGAGCTGGTTGAGGCTGCCGGGAGGGCGGGTCTTAAAGTGTTCTTCTACTACTCCCTGCTAGACTGGCATCATCCGGATTACTATCCATTGGGCGTAACCGGGCAGTACGCTGGCAGGAAGCCGGGTGGAAACTGGGAAAAGTATCTGGACTACTATATTGGTCAGGTCAGGGAGCTTTGCGAGAACTATGAACCCGGAGGATTCTGGTTTGACGGATGGTGGGACAAGCCTGACGCCGACTGGCGTTTAACAGATCTTTACGAAGCCATACGTTCGCTCCGGCCTTCAGCCCTCATAGGCAATAATCATCACGTCGACCCTTTCCCCGGAGAGGATTTCCAAATATTTGAGCAGGATGTTCCCGGCGAGAACACGGCTGGGTTCAACAAGGCTAAGGTTTCAAACCTACCGTTGGAAACCTGCATGACTATCAATAACAGCTGGGGCTACAACAAGGATGATAAGAACTATAAGTCTAGCGAAGAACTAATAGGGATTTTAAAGAAGGCTAACGGGCTCGGTGCAAACCTGCTTTTAAACGTTGGACCGCTGCCAAGCGGTGAACTGGACCCGGAGCAGGTTAAGAGGCTTAGAGAAGTCGGGGCCTGGGTTAGAAAGAACTACAGGTTTTAAACAACCCGGCAAGGCCTGATGACGCTGCGTAAAACCCGGGCGGCCCTCCTCTCAATAATTCTTTCAGCAGTCTTTTCATACGCGTTGCTCTACTCCACGCTTGAGCTCCCAATTTTTCTAAACGGTCTGCTGATGGAGGCTACTCCACACTACGGTGCTGGCGAATGGAAGGAGGCTGAACAATTCGTAGACTCTGTAAGACCCTTAGGCTATCTTTGCCTGGGGGCCACTTTAACCCTGATAATCCTCGGGTTCGCGCTTGGAAGATACAAGCTGAGCTTCCTAGGCTCGGCCAGCCTCATCCTCCCAACGTTCAGCTATTTCGCCTCAGCAATGTTCTTCCTCTCGGGAATAGGCTTTTTAAGGATCATGTGGCTCCCCTTCATAGAGCTTTCACCAGGTTCTTCGATCTATGAGAAGATAAGTACGGCGAAGAGTATTCTCGAGCTTGGAGACATCGCCTACCTGCCTTACGATGCTTTAAGAACACTGTTAAGCCATGCCGACGGGGGGAGCCTCGATGAAACGCTTTTCAAAACAATAGTGTTCGCAGCGTCAATCCTGTTTTTCGCAGGCTGCGCAACATGGTTCTACGCCAGGTTTCAGGGAAAGGGTTTCGCAGACATGCTTGTCTACAAGTATTCGAGGCACCCTCAGTACTTGAGCTTCCTGGTTTGGAGCTACGGGCTACTGGTTTACGACAAGTATGTTTTCACACCACCCAGGGGAGGGTATTTCGCGCCGCCACCATTATTCTGGGTAGCCGCAGCCCTGGTCCTCGTCGGGATAGCTCTACGCGAGGAGAGGGACATGCTTGGGAGACACGGCTCGGAATACGCTGACTACCGTTCTAGAACCCCCTTCATGCTCCCCTTAACCCGGCTGGTTGGAAGGATGCTGAGGACACCGGTTAAACTGTTTTTCAAAAAAGACTATCCTGAGAAAACAATAGAGATAGTGGTGACGCTGACTTTATACGGGTTAATCCTTCTGGCGCTTTCAGCTTTGTATTAAAAAGTTTTCGCTAAAACGATGTTCTACGGTGGTCTTTAAACCCTTCTCACAGCCGGCTCTGCGGGAACAGCTGGATTGCTCTTTAAATTCGGTTTAAATCAGTTTATTTCAGTTCATTTCAGTTTAAAAGGGTTTAAGGGTTTTTAAAGGAGGGAAAAAGCTTAAATATTTGGGACGGGTTAGAAGGACAGAGGGGTGGGGG
>JAFNIQ010000054.1 GCA_017601395.1 Candidatus Brockarchaeota archaeon | reverse complement strand
CTCTAGCAGCATTACTGAGCCTATTAAAAATGTGGATGCTAAATGCGTCCTCAGAATTCTCTCTTCCTCTTTTTTACTCAAGACTGTTTGTTGAGGCAGGCTTCAAAAAAAGCTGCTTTTAAGCTTATGCTGTTCAAGAGGAAGGGGCTTAAGTAGCCTTTAAAACTTAAAATCCTTATCAAGCCACTCTCAACCAATGTTTCCAACAGGGGACGAGACTAAGCGTTATACATACCCAATCATAATTTACATGCTGATAGGTATTAACACCGGTGTCTTCATCTTGGAGTTGTCAGACCCATGGGCCTACGAGCTCATGATATTGCAATACGGCTTTATACCTAGGCTTCTGACGCTCAAACCTTTTGAGGGAGTGTTAAGAATGTTTACATCCATGTTCCTCCACGCGGATATTCTGCACATATTCGGCAACATGCTTTTCCTCTACGTCTTCGGAGACAATGTGGAGGACAGGATGGGGCACGTCAAGTTCCTGTTTTTCTACATTTTCTCCGGGGTTGCCGCATGTCTGGCTCACTTTATGATCGACCCAGTTTCAATTGTTCCCGCCATAGGGGCCTCTGGTGCTATCTCCGGGGTTATGGGTGCGTACATGGTTATGTTTCCCTTTGCCAAGGTGAGGGTTTTCTACCGCTTCTTCATGGTACAGCTTCCCGCCGTTGTCTACTTGGGATTCTGGTTCCTGATGCAGCTTTTCGAAAGCATGCTTCCGGAATACGTTGGAATCGCGTACTGGGCCCATATTGGCGGGTTCGTGACAGGAGTAATCGTTGCACTACTGTTCTTCAGAGGAGAACGTAAACGTCGCGTTGTCCAATACTCTTATTACACTTATTACAATTACTCTTAAACTTCCCTATTCGTCGAGCTATCGTTGAAAATCATAGATTTCCCACCCTTTTTTATCGTACTAGCGTGAACTCTGCCAAGCTTTCCTCATATCATTAGAGTACGGTCTGAGCTCGCATGCGACACAGCCCGTGACTAGGCGGAATGAAGCCGGGCCAACGAGCCGTGGAGCCCCCGGTTTTCAAGCTGCTTCGTCAACAAATCCTTGGCAATGGTATCCCGTGAAGCATGGGTAGGCTTCTAACTCCTCCAACTCTTGTTAAAAGCCTAACTTCGCCGGTCTTAGATCTTCCAGACACCCGGCCTATTACGCAGGCGTCCCTACTAACTTCGAGCCTCCTCAAAGCCTTTACTGTCTCCTCAGCGTAGCGTAGTGGAGTGAATATGATGAGCCTGCCTTCACACCCAAGGTAGAGCGGGTCTATTCCGAGGATCTCACAGAGGCTTGAAACACCCTCCTTGATAGGTACCTTCTCCTCCTCGACCTCTATTATGACTCCGGAGGACTCCGCGACCTCGTTGAGCGAAGTCGCCAAGCCCCCTCTAGTGGGGTCTATGAGAGTGTGGAGGATTGTTCTCCTCCTGACGAGTGTTTCAAGAATGCTTGCCAAGGGGGCGCAGTCGCTTGAAACATTAGTCTCCAGCTGGAATTCCCCCCTGGCGGCGAGGACTGCAGCCCCATGGTCTCCAACACTCCCCGTGACAATCACGGCGTCCCCTGGCTTCGCGTTCAATGTTGAAACCCTAATGTTGGGATATACTCTTCCAACGCCTGAAGTGTTTATGAAAATCTTGTCGCAACCCCCTTTCTCAACAACCTTCACGTCTCCAGTCACTATCTTGACTCCTGCCCTCTTAGCAGCGTCTCCAACGCTTCCAATAATCCTCATGAGAAAATTTTCCGCCAACCCTTCCTCTATTATCAGCGACAGGCTCAGGTACTCAGGCTTAGCGCCCATCGTAACAAGGTCGTTCACAGTACCGTTGACCGAGAGCATTCCTATGTCGCAACCATTGACGACAGGGGGCTTCATCACAAAGGAGTCGGTTGTGAAGGCAACCCTGCCCCTAGGAGTCTTGAACACGGCCTTGTCAACGCCCCTTCTATGAGTGTTGAGCCTGCCGGCTATGACTCGTATAAGCTCGTGCATGAGTCTTCCACCGGCGCCGTGCTCCATGATTATTTTTCCACCCATTACTCACAGCCCCGCGTAATAGTATGCTGCACATGTTCCCTCGGAGGAAACCATGCACGGCCCTACCGGGTTATCTGGCCTGCAAACCCTTTTGTAAAGGCTGCATTCAACGGGTTTCCTGCTGCCCCTGACGACCTCCCCGCACAGGCATCCCTTAGGCTTAACTGTCTCAACAGGCTTCAACCCGTACTCCTTAACTGCGTCGAAAAACTTGAACTCTTCCCTTAAAGCCAAGCCGCTTCCACCTATCACGCCGAGGCCACGCCACTCGGAGTCAACGGGTTTAAAAACCTCGTGCATAAGCCTGACCGCCTTAACGTTCCCCTCATACCTCACGGTCCTCGTATACTCGTTCTCAACCATACTCCTTTTTTCAACAAGCTGTTGCAGGATCATGCGGACTGACTCAACTATGTCGACAGGCTCGAAACCGGTCACTACCGCCGGGACGCCGTATTTCTCCACGAGCTTAACATACGGTTTAACACCTATTATTGTGCTCACGTGGCCCGGCAGTATTAACCCGTCTATCTCAAGGTCCTCCGCCTGGAGCAGCATGTCCAACGCTGGCGGCATCGTTTTAAAAAGGTTTATCAGCCTAAGGTTGTTGATCCCCCTCCTCCGGCACTGGAGTATGATTGAGGCGAAGAGCGGCGACGTAGTTTCGAAACCTATCCCAGCCATGACGAACTCTTTCCCAGGCTCCTCCTCAGCCATTTTAAGAGCATCATAGGGAGAATACATGACCCTTATGTCTAGGCCTTCGCTCCTAAGGGTTAACAGGCTCCTGCCGTTCAACGGAACTCTCATCATGTCCCCGAAGGTAATCACGGTCTTCCCTGCTTCAGCAGCCTGGAAGACTAGTGAGAAGCCGGAGTCGGGTGTCACGCAAACAGGGCAGCCTGGGCCTGAAATAAGGTCAAGATTCCCCCTGAAAAGCCCCTTCAGGCCATGTCTCGCGACAGACATTGTATGCGTTCCACATACCTCCATTATCTTGACTTCTCTTCCAAGCCTTTCAAGAAGCTCGTTAGCCTTGTTAGCTATCCTTCTGACAAGCTCCCCATCCCTATACTCTTGGATGAATCTCATTCTTTAAAAACCTCCTTGAGCGCTTCCAGCATCTCTAGGGCTGTCTCCTGGTCGAGAACCTCTATGGCGAAGCCGGCGTGAACAATAACGTAGTCTCCAATGGCAACATTGTCGACAAGGTCCAGCCTCACGCTTCTGCGGGTGCCTCCGAATGAGACAACAGCCTCCTCTCCATTAACCTCCTCAACCCTTCCAGGTATGCCCAAGCACAATTCACTTCTCCTCCATCAGGCAGCTTGCCACAGCCTGCCCAAGAGATATCCCGCCGTCGTTAGTCGGAACAATATTGTTGAAGAAGGTTTTTAAACCGTGCTCCTCAGCTAAACGCTTAACTCTTGAAGAAAGTATCCTGTTCTGAAAAACTCCTCCCGTTAAAACAATCGCGTCAACACCCTCTTCAAGCCTTATGATGTCCGCCAGCTCGACAGTGATCCTGGCGATGGTTTCATGAAACCTTCGGCTGACCGTTTTAACCGGGGTGTTGCTTTTAAGGTCTTCAACTATCGAGCGTATAATGGGGGTGGTGTCCACGACATACTCTTTCACACCCGTGATTCTAAACGGGTAGCTCTCCCCCTTATCCTCGCCAGCAGCCATTTCAAGCATTACAGCCGGCTCCCCCTCGAAGGTTCTTGTTAAACATATCCCCAGCAGGGCTGAGACAGCGTCGAACATTCTTCCAAGGCCACATGTCATAGGGGTGTTGATCCTCTTGTCAACCATCCTCTTCAAGGCTGTTTTAAAACTATCTTTCAACCCCATGTTTATCTTTAAAGCATCGTCGCCCATCGCATCGTAGAGGTAGCTGAAAGCCATCCTAGCGGGTTCTAGGATAGCCTTCTCCCCGCCGGGCATCGGTACATATTTGAAGTGGCCTCTTCTAACGTATTCCCCCCTTCTAACGACGAGGAACTCCGATCCCCAGAGGCTCCCGTCCTCGCCGTAGCCAGTTCCGTCGAAAGCCACTCCCAAAACATCTAAACCCAAAATACTGTTTTCAGCCATTGCTGAAAGAACGTGTGCGTAATGGTGTTGGACAGCAGTCTTCTCTCCGTCCAGCGAAACCCCTATCTTGGTTGAGTAGTAAGCCGGGTGAAGGTCGTGGGCAATCCTGCTGTACTCCAGGTTTAAAAGCCGTCGCATGCTTCTAATCGCCTCGAGATATCTTTTCCTGATGAGCATGTTTTCAAGGTCGCCCATGTACTGACTCATGAAAACCCTGCCCTTTTTAGCTAGAGCAAAAGTATTGTTAAGGTCGGCTCCCATCGCGAGCACGCCGTCGACCTTAACCTCAACCTCAACAGGCTCGGGCACGAAGCCCCTGCTCCTCCTGACGAGTCTAAGCGTGCCGTCTTGAACGAAGCCCACTGAGTCGTCGGCAAAGTTAACAATCCTACGGTTGTAGGTGAGAATGTAGTCAGCCATATCTTTAAACTTTTCAAACGCTTCACTGTCCCTGAAAACTATCGGCTCCTCGGAAACGTTTCCACTCGTCAAAACTATTGCCGGAGGCTCAACGCTCCTCATGAGAATATGGTGTATCGGAGTATAGGGTAGGAAGACTCCGAGATACCTCATGCCTGGGGCGACCTGCTCTACAACAGGATTTGGCTCCCTCTTTCTCGCGAGAATAATCGGGGCGGAATGATGAGTCAGCCATCCTTTCTCGGAATCATTAAGATCTACAATTCTCTCGGCCTCCTCAACGCTCTTAACCATTATTGCGAAAGGCTTGTTGCCCCTTTTCTTCCTCCTCCTGAGCTCACTGACACTGCTCCCGCTTGTTGCGTCGCAAGCAAGGTGGAAACCACCATACCCTTTAACCGCAACTATGAAACCCTTGTTTATCAGCCTAGCCGCCTCGGAAACAGGGTTTTCAACCCTTATCGGCCTGCCATCGTGGTAGAGCCTAACCGTCGGCCCGCACCTTCTGCAAGCATTGGGCTCAGCTTTAAACCTCCTGTCGGAAGGCTCAGAATACTCCCTCTCGCAGTCGCTGCACATCTTGAAAGTTTTCATGCTCGTGTTAACCCTGTCGTAGGGAAGCTTCTCAAGTATCGTAAACCTGGGGCCACAGTTTATGCAGTTTATGAACGGGTAAAGATGTCTCCTATCCTCAGGGTTAAAAAGCTCGTTTAAACAATCCTTGCAGACAGCTACGTCGGGCGGGCAAAGAGTCTCAACCTCCTCGCTAAGGGTCTGTTCAACCCTGAAACCCCTGTATCCCCTTGGAGTTATCTGGACACAGGAGAATGTTTTAACAACCGCCCTAGGGGGCTTCTCAACCCTAAGCCTCTCTATGAATCGCAGGCAGTCCTCAGGCCTTCCTTCAACCTCTATTAGCACACCGTTGCCGGAGTTTAATACGAAACCATTCAAGCCTAGGGTGCTGGCAATATTGTAGACGAAAGGCCTGTAGCCGACTCCCTGCACAATCCCGTTTACATTAATCCGATACGCGGCCACCTCCTCCGGCTTCTGGCTGGGCATCTAATGTTTCCAAGAATTTTCCAGCAGGCTAAATAAGTTTTCCCCAAAAATCACCGTCACGCCCATTTTTAAAGGCTTTAACATATGCCGCTTTGAGAACCATGTTACTGTTTAAACGCACCTACGCCCCCGCGTTTTTAAGTCATGCCACGTAATGCCGGTTGGGCCCACAGGTATATTGTAGATAAGGCTTTTTAAATTGCGAGTAGGCTGACCAGCCTATACTTATCCTCGTCTATCTTTTTAACATTAGCATACGAGTCCTGTATGCTTATGTCCACAACCCTGTTATCCCTGAGGCCTACAAGCCTGTTCTTCTTGCCTTCAGAAATCAGCCTGACAGCATGGTTTCCGAAGAGGCAGGCTAAGGTTCTCGACCTTGCCGAGGGCACTCCTCCCCTTTGAATATGGCCGAGCACAGTAACCCTGAAATCATACCCGGTCAGCCTGCTTAGCCTGGAAGCTGTTTCAAACGGGTCTCCCATTGCTCCCTCAGCCTTCACTATTATGCTGGACTTCTTACCCAGCGAACCCATTTTCAAGAGTCTTTGGCTAACATCCTCATGGGTTACCGGGTGCTCCGGTATCAGAGCGATCTCGGCGCCTGAAGCAAGGGCAACGTCTACGGCGAGGAAGCCGCGTTGCCGTCCCATAACCTCGACGATGAAAACTCTTTCAAAGGTTACTGCAGTATCCCTTATCTTGTCTATTGCTTCCACAGCGGTGTTGACAGCGGTGTCGAAGCCTATCGTCTCGTCCACGCCGGCTATATCGTTGTCGATCGACGCAGCCATGACAGCTACCGGTATGCCACTAACCTCGCTAACCTCCTTAGCGCCCTTCAGAGACCCGTCTCCGCCGATCGCGACCAGCCACTCGACATTCATAGCCTTCAGGTTCTCCGCAGCCTTCTCCAGCCCTTCTGGCGTCTTAAAAAGCTCGCACCTGCTTGATTTCAGCATGCTTCCACCCATGTTTATTATTCCGCTCACATCTCTAGGGCTCAGTTTTCTGAAGGCGTTTTCTATTAGGCCCATGTATCCTCTTTCAACGCCGAATACCTCGAAGCCTTGTGAAGCAGCGGATCTGACCACCGCCCTGATTGCAGCGTTCACACCCGGCGCGTCTCCCCCAGGAGTCACTACCGCAATATTCATCGGCTAGACTCTGTCTCGGCCTTGATAAAAAGCTTACGCGGTTAAGAGTTTTTAAACACGCTTTGAGGGTAAATCTGCATATTGAAGGAGGATGAGGGGCTTCTCCAAGTGCTTGAGGAGGTCGCTAGGAGTGTTGAACCAGTGATTTACGATGCTCTCTCCGAGAACGCTACGCCGGAGTTTCAAGAGGTTCTGCTCTACCCTGTGAAGGCGGGTGGAAAACGGATTCGGCCGGCAGTCCTGATGCTTTCATGCGAGGCCGCCGGCGGGAATCCTGAAGGCGCTTTGAATGCTGCAGCAGCCATAGAGCTTATCCACAACTACACTCTCATAATAGACGACATTATTGATCATGGTGAAGTCAGGAGGGGTATGCCTACTTTATGGCGGAAGTATGGTTTAACAATGGCTCTTCTCGCCGCGGTCCAGTACAGGGAGGTTGTTTCAGAGCTCCTGCTGAAGTCTAGGAACTCTAGCAGGCTACTCTCTATCGTTGACCATTATGTGATGAGGCTCGTGGAGGGTGAGCGTCTAGACGTTCTCTTCGAACAGGTTGGTAGGGAGGATGATCCTTATGTTGTTGAACACCGTAGGATGAGCGTCGGTTTCGACGATTACGTGGACATGGTTGCCCGCAAGACTTCTTCCCTCTACGAGGCTAGCGCGATGATGGGTGCTGTGGAAGCAGGTGCGGACGAGAATATTGTTGAAGCCTTCAGAGGTTTCGGCTTAAACCTCGGAATATCTTTCCAAATTGTCGACGACCTTCTAGACCTGTTCGGCTCAACTGTTGAAACTGGTAAGCAGGTTGGGAAAGACATTTTAGAGCATAAGCTTGGAAACATGCTGATTCTCAGGGGGCTGGAGAGGATGGATGGTGAGAGCAAAAGGTTTTTCCTGAGTGTTTTAAGAAGTAAACAAGTTTCCCAAGAGGATTTAGACGAGGCTTTAAGCATTCTGGCTAGAACCGGTGTTAGGGAGAATGCTGTGAAGGAAGCCTGGCTCTTCTCCGAGAAGGCTAAGTCAATGCTAAGCGGGCTCCCGGATTCAAAGGCTAAGAGGCTCCTGTTCGAGCTTGCCGACTACGTGGTCTACAGGAATAGGTGAGAAATGAAGCCTCTGGTCATTGTCAAGCTTGGGGGAAGCGTGGTAACCAGGAAGAATGAGCCTTTCACTCCTAACACTCCTGTTATAGAGCAGGTTTCAAAAGAGGTTTCCGAGCTTCTCCGAGATTACAGCCTTATTCTGATTCACGGCGGAGGCTCATACGGGCATGTTGTCGCTTCCGAGTACCGTATCGCCGAGGGCTATCTCCAGCCAAGCCAGCTCATAGGACTATCAAGGGTTAAGCTGAGGATGAACGAGCTTACTCAACTGATACTTGCAAGCCTCGCTTCACACAGTGTTCCAGCAGTGCCGGTTACTCCTGTCAGCTGCTTAACATGCTCGTCAGGAAGGATAGAAAGCTTTTTCACTGAGCCACTGAGGATGATGCTGAGCCTAGGCCTCGTGCCCTTGATCCCGGGGGACATCGCCATGGATTCTTCTGAGAAAAGGTTCACAATAGTCTCGGGAGACCAGTTGTCATCTTTTCTCGCTGTTAGACTGGGTGCCGTCAAGCTTGTATACGGGACTGATGTTGACGGCGTCTTCACCGGCGACCCTAGGCTTGACCCTAACGCAAGCCTGATCCCACGGTTAAGGAGGAGCATGTTGTCAGGCCTAACAGCCACGCTTAGAGCGGGCGACGTGACCGGGGGTATCTATAGGAAGATTGAGGAAGGGCTGTACGCTGCTGAAAAAGGTGTGAAAGTGATGATTGGGAACCTGACCCGGCCGGATGCTTTAAGCCTCATGATTACGGATGAGTCCAGTATTGAATGCACTATTCTAGAAGCCGGATGAGCCTTGAAGCCACCGCGTAGAGAAGGATTCCCAGCAGTATTCCTCCGAGAATATAAGTGTATCTTGCTTCACGGATCGCTTCAGCAGAGGCTACGAGTACTGTGGACACTCCTATGACCAGTGGTATGAGTCTCTTGGGTCTTAAACCTGTAGCTGCATGCTTAACCTTTGCAGCCGTCTCGCTTTTCCCAGCCTTTCCGGTTTCAGGATGCGTCACCACTATTGCCCCGCCTTTCTCAACCCTCCCTATTTCAAATTGGATCTTCAGTATTTCTGAGACTATTGTTTTCGCAGCCTCTGTAGCACTATACATCTCCACGTTTCCAACCTTCCTTCTAAACACGAGCCTGCTCCTCTCCAACGTCTCCAAATGGTGGTCTACAAGCTGCCTGGAATATCCCAGAGTTTTAGAGAGCGACGCCACAGTGCCCTCTTTGTTAAGCAGTTCCATCACTATCCTTATCCTATGCGGGTTTGAAGCAACCTCGATCATCCTGAGCTTCTCAGGGTCTAGCTGGGGCTCTCCGTTCTCCTCGTTTAACAACGCTTTTCGCAGCAGCCCGGAGTTTTTTAAGCATTCTGATCCAGGTGAGTGTTTATGAAGGGATCCTATATTCTCGTTATTTCAGTCGGGAGAAACATCTGGTTTAAGCCGGGTTCTCTTCCAAGGGTCAGGCTTCCCCCAGGCTGCTATGTTTACGTGGGCTCCGCCATGGGGCCGGGTGGCTTTGAGAAAAGGGTTTTGAGACACTTAAAGAGGAATAAGAGGGCAAGGTGGCACATAGACTATTTGACGAGGCTCAGGAGTGTTAAGGTTGCAAGCGTTATCTATGTTCCTCTCCCACACGGAGAGTCTAGGCTTACGCGCATCCTTTCCTCCCTAGGTTTCGTTAATGTGGTTAAAGGGTTTGGAGCAACCGACTCCCCAGGTGATTTTTCCCACCTCCTGTTTTCCAAGGAGGGCTCAAGGAAGACGGTTGAAAGAATAGCATATGGGATGAGGAGAAGCGGCCTGCGGTTTAGGTTTTTCAGCCGAGAGGCTTTAATAAGCCCGTCAGAGTGTTCAACGCATGTTTAAAAGATGGGCTGGGGGGGAGTATGAGGTTGAGCTGACCCTTAGGCTTCACGAGGTCGGCGACCGTTCCCCAACTAAAGCCGTCGAATGGGGGGATGAGCTTATCCCTTTGAACGTTTTCCTCAGAGAGGCTAAGGAGGTTTCGCCCTCAAACCCTAAGAGGATCATGGTCAGGTCTAAGGGGCTTAAGATAAGCCTTAAAATAATCAGGATAGAGATCCTTAGGCTTGGGGAGAAATCTATAGATCTGAGGCTTATCACGGAAAAGGGTTAGGTTCTGCTTCAGGGCATCTGGGCTGGAACGGCTGTTAAAGCAATTGCAGTGAAACAAAATGCTCCATGACCGCTTTAAGAGTGGATTGGAAACGCATAGCGTAGGCCCGTCAAGCCTCCAATGGTTGTGCTTATAACTAAGATACGCCAGTTAAAAGGCATCATAGACCTATAAAGCTGTAGCGCGCATTGTTGAACGCTGAAGGAAATAATTTTTAAGCTTCGCAATATTACATAAAACTGTTAACTCAACGGCAGTACTTGGATTCGAAGATAATCGTGGCCTCCGCTATGCGTTTCCTCTCAAGCGTCTTCTTAAAACCGTAGTTGGAGATCTCACGTACGTTTCCGCTGAGCCCGTCCTCCCTAGCCTTGGCCATAGCCCTCACAACATCCAGTATTATGTTTCCCGCGTTGACACCGTCGTTAGACCTCAGGCTAACGTTAATTGTGAAGTCGCCTCCCATGAAACCCTTTGCGCTAAACTGGAGATAGGTGGTCCTGTTATTGCCAAGGAAGTCAACATAGTCCGTTGTTCCAGAAACCACCTCCCAGCCTTCCTCAACCTCCTCGACTATGGAGGATGTTTTAACCTGCTTCTTGAAATCCCTAAGGTCCTCGTACATCGTGTTCAGCGTCTCCAGCCCGCCTCCAACGTCGAGCTGATAGCTTTTAACAGGCTTAACCCCCCTAGACTTGAGAAACGCTACAAGCCCCCTGTGTAGAGCTGTGCCTCCAAGCTGGCTCATAAGATCGTCCCCAACTACTATGAGCCCTCTCTCCCCGAATTTTTCAGTTTCAACAGGGCTTGTAGCGATACTCGTCGGAGTGGTGTTTACGAAGCTCGCTCCAGCCTCGCGTGCAGCCTCGGCATACGCTAGTGAAGACTTGTCAAGACCGCTGGAAATCATGTTTACAGCTATGTCAACACGGTTTTCCCTTAGGTATTCGACGATGCTCCCCCTGTCCCGTTTCAAGGGTTTAACCGTGGAGGCGAGATACGGGTTTAGCTCATCCTCCAGCAGCCCTCTCTCCACCACGACGCCGGTCTTAGGTATTGCGAAGTATTTCTCAAAAGTGTTGGGCTCTGAGAAAACTGCTTCGGAAACATCTTTCCCAACCTTCCTAGCATCTATGTCTACGGCCGCAGCGATCTCAATATCGCTGACCCTATAGCCTCCAACGACGGGGTGCCACAACCCCTCCTTCTCAGGGTTTGTAGAATAATAGTATAGGCCCTGTATGACTGCTGAGGCACAGTTTCCCACCCCTATGATCGCGATTCTTATTCGCCTGCCCGCCATGATTAAAAAAACATTTTACTAGTATATAACATTTTTAGGGCATGCTAAACCCAAGCAGAAAGAAGCTCCCAAAGCTCATACGGGTTTAAAACCACCATCTCTGCACCAGCGTCCCTGAGCCTTTCAGCACTGCCGAGGCTTGAAACCATCCCTATCGCCTTAACCCCGGCTTTCACAGCCGCCTCAATATCTATAGGGGAGTCGCCCACGTGGACGGTTTTCCAAGGATGGACACCGAGTTTTTCGCAAGCCTTAAGGATAAGGTCTGGGAAGGGCTTAAGCCTGTCAACATCGTTTCTCGTGAAAACATCGTTGAAAAATTTTTTCAAGCCTGTTGTTTCGAGAACTATTTCAACCGCCTTCTTGCAATTGTTGGTGCAGACCGCCGTCTTGACTTCACGCTCTTTAAGCCATGAAAGAAGCTCTGAAACACCGCTCCTAACAACCGGTTTCTCAGCAGCCTTAAGCTCCACTGCCTCCACAGCCTCGTAGACTTTCCTCCTCAAGTCTTTCAACTCGTCTTCGCTAAAGCCCTTTCTCCTCATGAATTCAACCGCGTCCTCAATGTTTATAGCTATAGGCTTAGATTCCGAGAGGACCCTCCTGTCAACACCCATCTCCAACAGCCTAGCTATACCTATCATCCTGGCTGAACCGAGATCATAGTTGAACTCTATAAGAGTTCCATCCATGTCAAATAGTACCGCTTCGATCATCTAGCCTATGGCAGCGTTAAGAAAGGGTTTTAAATCTTAAATAATCATATTTCCTGGCTAGGACATTTTCATGTGCACTGAAGTCTTATCCCGTGACAGTATCAACATGTTCATTGATTAATGCATGCGTGCTACGCCAGCCCGCTCAACCGAGAGCACTACGCGAGTGTCCGTGGTAACTATGGATTCCACGCCTCTTATTTTTAAAACCGTCTTCATAAGCCTCTCAACGTCGAGCACGTCGACCCTGACGAGCAGGTCTATGTCCCCCGTCAACTCCATAACTTCTCTAACCTCGTCGATGCTGAGAAGCTTCTCCATAACCTTCTCCCTGTTAAAACCCCTGCCTATCTTAGCGAGCACGAAAGCCTGCATTACTAGGATTTATCAAGGCAGCAGCATATATGTTTTTCCTACTTGACTATATGTGACAAAACTAGGCGCGTGTCCGTAGACTCTACGCCTTTAACGCTAAGGATCTCGTCGACTATTCTCCTCAAGTCTGTTTCAGACTGGGCTTCAACTTCAACAAGCAGGTCTATGTCCCCGGTCAGCTCGTAGACCTTTTTCACCCCTTTTATTTGAAGAACCTTTTCAATATTGTCTTGGAAGCCGCTTGAAACCTTTACGAGTATTATCGCCTCCATAGCGTGCTAGGATGGTGGGTGACTCAAGATAAGCTTTTCTCCAGGGAGAAAGGTTAAATACAGCCTTGATAATGGTTTCGCGGAGATGAGAAGAAGTGGCGGAGCAGCTTGTTAAGGTTAAAGACCTTAACACCGACTCCAAACACGTAAACCTTCTCGCCAAGGTGCTCTCCCTCTCTGAAGCAAGGGAGGTTGCATCCAGGTACGGAGGCTCTACGAACAGGGTTGCTGAAGCAAAGATCGGCGACGAAACAGGAACAATACTGCTGACGCTCTGGAACGAGAATATCGAATTGGTTAAGCCAGAAGACGTTATAATGATTAAAAACGGCTACGTAACGGTTTACCAGAGGACTCTAAGGCTAAACGTGGGCAAGTACGGTTCCATAGAGAAGAGTGACGCCCAAATAGGAAGCGTTGATACTTCTAACAACATGTCTGAAAAAGAGGTTTCAGGAGGGTACTACGGCGGCAGAAGGTTTAACCGTGGTTCAAGGAGGAGGTATTAAGGGGTAGTCTGAATAAAACCTTCTTAGCGGTTAAAACTGGTGGATTCAAAAACCTTCGGCTAGAGCCTGTTGTAATCGAAATCGGCATCCATTTCTCTGTTTTCAAGCCCCCTTTTCAAGATTTCTTTGGGCTTGTTTCCGGCCCACCAGGCTTGACGGTTCAGCCCTACCCTACGAGGCTTGAAAGCCTGCATGCAATAAAGGGTACTAGAAGCTCGTCCAGCGTGAGCGAACCGTGTGCGCCAGCCCTTATAAACTCGGGCTCCGTCCTCTCCTTCAAATCGTAGTGGAACACGAGTCTGATCTCATCCTTAGACAGCGCAATATAGTCTCCAATCCTGTCTTGGACACATGGCTTAACCTCGCCTGTTCCAAAAACACCTTTATCCAACAACGTTCTTGATTTAAACAGAGAGATTTTTCCGCCGACCTCTCTTTGAAATTTTCTCTCAAACCCTTCAACATTCTTCTTAAGGTATAGGTAGGCTGCCCTAGACTCGCCGGCGGGAGGCATTACGAGGGACTCCCTAAGCCAGTTTAAACTGTTAAGCCTGATCGACTTGTCGTCACTAACCCTTGACTGGCCGTGGTCTGAAGTCGTTACGAGAAGCGTCTCCCTGGCTGCGTCAGGCTTAACCCTGCTAAAGGCTTCTCTTAGAAGGGTGAGGGTGTTTAAGAGCTCTAGCTCAGCCTCATTGCTGAAC
>JAFNIQ010000141.1 GCA_017601395.1 Candidatus Brockarchaeota archaeon | reverse complement strand
CTGGGCTTATTGGTGTTATCGCGTCAGCCATAGTGTAGGCTATCTTCGCTAAGGCCTTCATGATCTTCTTCATGAACCCTGACCTTATTGCTCCTATGTCGACCGGGTCCTCAGGCCAGAGGTCGTCAACATTGAGAACCACTGGACACTTGTGTATTAAACGGTATGCTAAAGCTGGAATTATCACTAGGACCTGCGGGTTTGAGGCGAATACAGCGTCCACTTTTCTGACGATTAGTAGTGGAAATAGTGAGGATATTAGGAAGGCTGTGAAGAGGATCATTCTGTTCGCTAAACCTTTGGCTGGGAGTGGCGGCACGAAAGTCCTAATAACATTGAATCCATCTATTTTCTCAATGGAAAGCGCTTTCCTCCTCAGGTTTTTAGGCACGTTTCCCGTTGGGTAGTGTGGAAAAGCTGCTACTACAGTTACTTCTACTCCATTTAGTAGGAGACCTTTGGCAACGTTGTAGGCTCTGGTTGAGCTTCCACCCATGTCGGGCGGGAATATTTGGGATATTATAAGGATGTGCATCAGGATTCTACGCTTGCTTTAATTTTCTCCCAGTTCTCCGTGAACCACTCGTATACCTTTTTCAGACCTCTCTTCATGTCTGTTCTAGGCTCGTAGCCAAGTATTCTCCTAGCCTTTTCTATGGACGCTCTTCTCCTTATCGCCTTGTCCCAGTCTCTTCTGGGCTTGAACACTATTCCAGCCTTGTTTCCAGTTATCTCATTTATCCAGTTCGCTATGTCTATGATCCTTGTCTCAGTCCCTGAGGCGAGGTTTATCGCCTCCCCCACAGCCTCATTAATTACCCCCATTCTTAATGTGCCGTCAACGATGTCTTCAACGAAGGTAAAGTCTCTTGTCTCCTCTCCAGTCCCGGTTATCGGAAGTGGTTGGTTGTGCATTGCCCACCACATGAAGTTTGGTATCACATTCCTGTATCTCCCTGGAACCTCTCCTGGCCCGTAGACATTGAAGTACCTTGCTATCGCCACAGGAAGCTTATAGTAGTCGTGGAAATAATTGCAGTACAGCTCGCCCACAAGCTTGTTTATTTGGTATGGGGTGTCGAGGTGAAGGGAAATAAAGTCCTCTTTCAATGGCAACGGTGCTTGGCTTCCATACACGGAGCATCCTGAGGACGCGAACACGAATTTCTCTACTCTAGCAAGGTTGGCGTATTCTAACGTCTTGAGAGTGCCTAAGCCGTTTACTAGCAGGTCTGTTTCAGGATGGTCTACGCTGTTCTGGTTCGCGAAGTGTGCTGCGAGATGGAAAACATAATGTGGTTTGAGGCTGAAGGCGCGCTTCATCCTCTCCTCATCAAGTATACTGCCTTTTATCAGCACAACCCTCGGATCCTTGGGAACGTTCCACTCGTATGATGCTGAGAAATCGTCTATTATGACTATTTTCTCAGGCTCTGCTTTCAAAAGCGTTTTCGTTAGGTTGGTGCCTATGCATCCTGCTCCCCCAGTTATTAGAATCCTCTTGCCAACGTATTGCTCTAAAACTTCTTTAGAAGACAGTTTGCTCATCCCAGATCATATACATTCTTAAACCATTCCACAGTTCTCCTCATACCTTCCTCAATAGGGACCGTCAGCTTGAACCCGAGGTCCCTCTTAGCCTTTGAGGAGTCAGGCGTCTTAATCCTCGTTGTGAACGGTTCAGCCGCCCTGTAAGTCACTTTTGAATCATCCTTGCCCAGGAGTCTCAGAATAAGGTCTGAAACATATTTTACTTCGTACTGCTCGTCCCCTCCCAGGTTGTAGACTTCGCCAGGCTTAAAGTTGTCAATAATGTTACCTAGGGTTCTGCAAATGTCTTCAACGTATTCGAGGGTTCTCTTATGGCCGAGGTATACGGTATAGGGTTCGTCGTGAAGTGCCTTATAGATGAACTTCGGTATCCAGCCCCTGTATGGAGTATAGTGTTCCCCGGGACCGTAAACGTTGAAAAGCCTAACCCTAACTGTCTCGGTTCCAAACATTTTTGCGGAGTTTATTATCTGCATCTCGTTAACCCATTTGCTCATAGCGTAGTCGTTCATCTGCTTTATTGGAACCTTGTCCATAACGTCCTCGCTCATCACGCCATCATAGTCGCCGTAAACTTCAGCGCTTCCGAAGAATATCATTCTGAACCTTTTCCTCTCCTGCATTCTTATGATGTTCTTGGTTCCAACAGCGTTGGTCATCCAAAGGTTCTCGTAATAGTCTTCCCCATTCCACCTACCATACTCTGCAGCAGCATGGTAAACGTACTCGAAGTTTTGGGATTCGAAAAGCCTTTCAACCTGCCTGAAGACGCTAACGTCGCACCTTACTGATTTAGGGTCCTCCGAATGCCTTAGGTCGCACAGCCAAACATCGTGCCCACGTTTCCTAAGCTCTCTGACAAGGTTGGAGCCTATAAAACCTAGACCTCCTGTTACTAAAATTTTAGACAAGTCTGCTCACACCTTAAACTATTTTATTGTTTTTCTATAATAATTTTTACTATTCTTTCTCCAGCCCTTCCGTCTCCAAATGGGTTCAGCCAACCCCTTTCACAGTCTATCATGAGAGCAGTCTTCTCTAATATCCTTTTAGATGATGTTCCAGCAAGAGTGTTCGCGCCAACTTCTATCGTTTCAGGCCTTTCTGTATTATCTCTCAAGGTCACACATGGAACCTTAAGTATGCATGCTTCTTCTTGGACGCCTCCAGAGTCTGTGAAAATTAGTTTTGCATTTTTTTCTAGCTTTAAAAATGTTAAATAGTCCACTGGATCTATTACAGTTAACTCTTCTAAGTCTAAGCCATATTCTTCTATTCTCTTCCTAGCCCTTGGATGTATTGGATAGATAATCGGCATTTTATACTTTCTATGCACGAGCCTTAAACCTTCTAATATTCCCTTAAACCGTTCCACGTTATCAACATTCTCCTGCCTATGTACTGTGACAAGAAAATATTCTTGCATTTCTATCCCCATTTTATCGAAAATGCTATTGTCGTCTTCTTCCATAAGCATGATGTTCTGGTATACTGCGTCAACTATAGTATTTCCTGTAACATGAATTTTTTCTTCACTTAAACCTTCTCTTAGCAGATTGGCTTTAGCCTTCTCTGTTGGAGCAAAGAGGAGGTCGGATACGTGGTCTGCAACTATCCTGTTTATTTCCTCCGGCATGCTCCTATCATAGCTCCTCAGTCCAGCTTCAACATGACCTATTGGCACCCTAATCTTTGCTGCCGCCAATGCTCCAGCGACCACAGAATTTGTGTCACCTTCAACTAATACTATGT
>JAFNIQ010000142.1 GCA_017601395.1 Candidatus Brockarchaeota archaeon | reverse complement strand
TGTGCGCAACAAGGGGAGTTATGGACGTTTAAACTAAAAAGTCTCCCCTATTCTTAATTCAAGACGCTGTTTTAAGGTTAGCCCAAATCCATGTGTTTATCCTCTCCTTCTTTGAAAACAAAGAAGCCTTCTCTTGTCAGCAGGAAGGCCTTACCCTTAATTTTTCTCACGTGAATTTTTTAAAGAATTTCAGCAATATCTCTTAGCGCACGGTTTATGCTTATAGCTGCTATCAATAAGTCTGATAATCCTTTCGGTTTTCCCGCTTCTCTCAGCTTAATCTGCATTTCAAGGGCTAGTATAATATCTCCCCTCTGGATTAGATGTATCTTACCGTGGAATTTATCATGGTTCAGGATGGGAGGATGCTCTATGACTGAAACTTCAGCTATATTTTCCCTTATCGACTCACCGTTTTTCAGCTTCTCTATAATCATGCTTATATCTTGGACTACCGAGATGCCCTCTTCAACCCTTTCTTCCTCATTTCCTCCAGTCTTTTCAACTCCTCCTCTTTAGTGATTTCTTCCCCCCTCTTTAACCCTATTCCGGCAAGCTGTATGAGAAGAAATAGGAATCCCTGTCGAGAAAATTTTTTGATAAGTACTCAATAACCACGCTCCTGATATCCTCGCGCAACCCGACCGGTATTTCTAACCGAGACATCCCCCGTATGAGATACGTGCTGATCCTCATTTTAAGCTTAATCCCCAGCTTGGAGCGTGCACGATGTCAAAATAGCCTCAAGAAGTTATTGCCGTAAACCTAACAATATCGTGGCTGTGGCTGGCTATGCAGCACATTCATTTGCGGAGAAGAGGCGGCTAAGCCTTGGAAAATTTTTCAGAAAACGGGAGGAATGTCAGAAACGCAGTAACAATAGATTTTTATTTGGCTTAACCTTAAAATATTCAGTCATGTCAGATCGTGAAAAAGAATTCTCTCCGCCGAGCAAAATATCCTTTGAAATTACGAGGTTTCCTAACGGGCATGATATAAGCATGAGTGGGGATGAGTCGGATTCAGAGGAATTTGAAGCAACACCGTTCGTAGATATAAGGATTAACGGTGTGGAAATGGAGGGTGCCCTCGTCGATGGTTTCTTTTGGAAATACGGAAACAGCGATGGAAGTAACATCTTGGGTTTAACCGCAGAGGCCCACTTCGTGAAGAAGTTGAGGAAGCTGGGTTATGAAGTATCGTTGGTCATAAGCCACAACATCGAGATAAGGGAGATTAAGAAAGGGAATTTTATGTACGATTGCTTTCGAGATTACGGCGAGGTCGTAGAGAATATGCCAAGAGAACTAAAAGAAGTGGTAAAAGAGTTCTGCAAAGAAGGAGTTGACATACGGATAAGTGATGAGGATGGCATCCCAGTATACTTAGATGGTCGATTCATCTTCAGAGCAAAATTTGAAGAAATAATCCTCCACATGCTTTCAAAAATTGAAGACGAGTTCATAACGAATGCTGTGCTCTTTGATCCGAGGATGGAGGAATTTGAACCATTCTTAATAGCATTAAGCTATGAATTGATGCTAATGCTCGAGTACGAGGTAAACATCCCAATCTTCAAGCTATCTTATGACAGAGCTAGGAAAGTACTTGATGATGTTGGGAGAGTGTTTAAAAAGCACGGCATACATTTAGAAAGGGACCCCTTCTCAGGCATTAGGATTTCAAATAGAAAGACCTTATGCGAAGAACTCAGAAACCTGACCATAAGCGAATAATTTTGGATGAGCTTCGTTAAGCTTAGCCTATTCGCAAATCGTTCGCGGTAGTGCGCATGCGCGCTAGTCTACCAGCCTCACGTTTAGCCCTTTCTCTAAAGCCGCCTTCGCTTGGCCTCTGTCAGCCGTCAATAGCGTTAAACTCTTAGCCCTCGAGAAGACGATGTAGATCGCATCATAGATCGTTATCCCTGTTCCCATGGCTATTCCCAACGCTTCATCAACGTATCCCGCTTCATCCTCAATCTTTAAGGCGCTGCCAAGTAGCCTCTTTAAGGCCATTAGAGCTGAATCAGCTTCCTCTCTAGATAGTTCGCCACGCCTATGCCTCTTTAAAACTACGTTCGAAACCTCCTTCAAGACAAGGTCTGTAGAGAGCACTCCTTCTTTAAGCTCCTCACATACCTCTTGCCATCCAGCCTCCTTCAACAGGAACTTCGCTAAGGCTGAGGCGTCAATGACTTTCACGATCCTCTCTCACCAGCCTTGCCGCCGTGCCTAAGGGAGCCGGCCTAACGTTTTCCAGAAGCTTGACTGCTTCTTCAACCGCCTGCTTTCTCTCCAGCTCCTCAAGCCTAGCAAGAATACTCTTCCTGATTTCTTCCGGCCAGTTCACCATGTTCTCGTACTGCTTCATCTTTTCCTTAACCCAGCGTGGAACTTTAACGCTGACGACCGACAACTTAGTATACCAGCAAGTATACCTTATATAAGCTTTATGGTAGACCAACTGCAGCATGTATCTTACGCTTTATAGGCATGCACCATTTTGACCCCTCTTAGCCTGTTCAAACAACTATTCGACTTCCACTCTCACAACCTGTCCTAAAGTGCTTCTGCTAGTAAGCTTACCTCATCTCGACAGGCTGCGTCGCACGCTAAGAGATGAAAGCAAACTGGTGTACGAAACGATTTTCTTCAAACCAGCCGGGCGGGTTCCGCCCTCGGGACCTCTAGACCGTCGAAATGCTTGTCGAAGGAAACTATGGCTTTCACCCCGAGCGACATGGCTGCCGAGTACTGTATGGCATCTTCCAGATCTAAGCGCTTCTCCTTCATTGTCTCTACTGCTCTCAACAATTCTTTAAGCCCGTTGCGGTGTATCGCGAGCCCCCTGTACGCTGAGAGGCTTGAGAGAAAAACCTTCAGCTCATCCAGCTTGGAAAGGCCTGACATTATGATCATGATGGAGTATATTGAGAAATCCGTGACGAATGCCTTTGAAACACCCTCTTTAACACTTTCCAGAAAGACTTTACACTCTTTGCTTCTGGCTTGGGAAAGCATGACTTCTAGAAAAATATTCGTGTCAACGAGGTACATTTTCAGATGCAGCCTTAAACCACGACTTTACAGCTGAGTGCTGCAGTTCGACGGAGCCAACCTTAATGTCTGAAAGGAGCCCTTCTATAGCCTTGACAGGATCCCCCTCAAAAACAACCCCCTCAACGCTGGAGAGCCATTTTTCAATCGCCTCCTCAGCAGCACGGCTGAGAGCCCCCTTTGAATAGCCGAACCTGCGCATTGCAGCTTCTCTGAACCTAGC
>JAFNIQ010000140.1 GCA_017601395.1 Candidatus Brockarchaeota archaeon | reverse complement strand
AGATGAGGAAAGGTTGGAGCTTGGAGAGAGAGACCCGTGTGTAGGCGTTCAAATCGCCTCGGCCCCATCCCCTATTTTCCTTTGAGACAGGAAGTCTCACGCTCTTTATTCCGCATCCAACGATTCGTTAACGTGCTCAAATAGTACGCCCACTTAATTCAGGTCCGTTTCAGTAAAAGCAGGCGTAGGCCGATCGGCTTAGAGAAAACTTTCTCGAAGGGATGGTCTATGAGGATCGAGTCTTTATCGGGACTAAAAAGCAACGCTTAAAAAACTTAGCCTACCACTAGTATGAGAATGAGATCGGAGCTTAGAAAACGCTTTATAGATTCGATAGAATATCTTCGAAAGATGGATTTCTTCAAGGATTATTCTGATTTAACTTCGGAGGAGATCTTAGAGAAGATTTTCGAGGGGGAGATAGATTATGAGGTCCATTGGTTTGTTGAAACGTGGCCCGAGGAGGAGCAGAGGAAGGAAAGGGGGACCCGCGGGCGATACTTGAGGGAGTCGCTTGAGGAGCGCGAGGATTATTGGATGAATGCTAGTGATTTTAAGGTAGATGAGGAGCTTTCCTTCTTCGACGTCCATAGGGTTTTCGTCGAGGATACTAAGGCAGTCATAAGAAAGGGGATGTGTGAGATATTGTTGAGGAAGCTCGCGAGAATCTCTAGGGATGTGTTCAACCCGAGGTACATTAGGGAGGAGATGTTGAAGTGGGAGGAGCCTCCTCCTGCGTTGGGGAAAGCATATTTTAGCGGGGGGTGGATTTTCAGAATACTGTTCGAGTTCAGGGGGAAAGAGCACTTGGTGGAGTTCTATAGCGACGGGAAATACCTTTTCATGAATCCTGCTATAAAGATGATAAACGAGCTGATTAAAGACACTGGGTACCAATACTACCACATTCCCGACTTCGATTACACAGTCTATGGTGTCTTTTCTGAGGACGAGGCTGTGAAACTTAAGAGGGAAAGGGGCTGGAAGCTTTACCTACCTTAGCCGTTAAGGCTGTCCGAGGCTTTGAAGGATCTCCTCTACGATGTCCTCAACCTCCTTTCCTTCAAACTCGTCCTTCGTGATGCCCCGTACGATGAGTTCAACCCCCTCTTTGAACTCGGTTTCGATTATCCTATCTAAGTCCTTGAGATATACGATTATGGGGATGCCGAGTTCAACACCTTTGTAGTCTGAAGTGATATACCCTTTCAAGCCCTCAACGGCATCTTCTAAGCATTTTTTGGGATATCTATCGGATACAGTCGTGGTCTTGACCTCGACTATCGCCACTAATTCCTCTTTATGGTACACGTAGAAATCAGGACCCTCCGTCTCATACCCCTGGACGACCCTGAGCTCCTCTTTAGGTATGCCTGTTACCTTGGATACTATTTCCTTAATGTCTTCTTCGCGATAGAACCTCGTGTAATACCAGCCGATTCTTCCAACCGGTCTTGTGACTTTTGGATCATCTCTCAGCACTCCTTCGTTAAGTAGGTCCCTCACCTTCTTAACCATCCTTATCAAAACCGCCTTGGGGCTTTCGAGGAATACCTCATGCCTAAATATCCTCCCCTCCTTATGATACTCTATTCTAAGCATGCACATATCCCCATCGTATTTCGCGCTTTCAACCCGCCTGAAGGAAGCGCCGATCTTCACTCTGACGAGGTACTCCTCGGATTTCCTATAAGCCAGCTTAATCAGGTGTTCTTTTTCCTCGGAATCCTTTATCGCAAAGATGACTGCAGGCCCGTAATCTCCAGTCCCATCGTAATGCAGGTCCTCTTTCATGAATAATTCGCAGACTTCTTTCCCATCTACGATAAGCATGTACTTTCCTGACTTGAATGCTATCCTAAATAACCTACCCGATCCCTCAAGGACATCGCTAACGAACTCATAAGTAGTAATCTTAATTATGGTTACTTCAATACCATTTTTAATCTCATCTTCAGTAACCTCCATATCCTTTGGAAGGTCAAAATCGAGCTTTTCCCCATCATACCTTTTATAAAGCGTCCTTCTCTTCACCTTGACTTTTACCCAGCATGGTTCATTCCCCAAGTATGGTTCGAGTCGCTCCTTACCTACTTTAATTCTTAGATTATCCCCATGCTCTCGGAGTTTGCATCCTTCTATCTTAAGCCCTTCAGGATAGTTGACTATCCTGCTTAGCTCCTCCCATGCTTGCTCTATGCTCTTCTCCCTAAGCTGACTGACTATCGCCGAGGCTAACGAGCATCCCTGCGTCACGCTTTCTGAATACTTGAACGCTTTCTCCATCGCTGTTTTAAGCCCTGCGTCCCCAGCTTGGCTACGTATTCTTGCTAAGATAGCAAGGAGCCATTCTGCCGCATCAGCCCCAAGATTGTCCTTGACGCATTTAAGCAGGCTTAGAGCCTCGCTCGCGAGCTGCGTGTCGGGGATCGAGAAGTAGAATTCCCATATCTCCTCCTCAACGTTCTTCGCATACTTCTCGCTTTCCTCCTTAACCCTCTCGACAGCTTCCTCGGCAGTCTCCCCCTTCCTAACGTACTCAACTATCTTCTTAACTAGCTCTATCCTCTTATCCCCGCTTAACCCCTTAAGCCACTCAACGTTTCTTACGAGCTCGTTAGCTATGTCTAAGGCCTGGATATCGGTCAAGCCACTCAGCAACAGTGTTTTAACGAGCTCCTCGGCGAAGCCCTTTCCAAGGATGCCGCTAAGGATTTCGCTGGCGCTAGCTATCTGGCTGTAGAACTCCCTCCGGTCGATTCCAGTCCATATTACCTTCGTCTCGACAGCCTGAACGCCTACGAACGCCCCTGAGGAATAGGATAGCGAAGGTATCTGCAGGCTCCTCCCGGTGTAGATTGCCGTCGACGTCTCCCCGTTTGGGTAGACAACGTTGAGCAGGCTTAAGTCGGATATGCCCCTCGTCAGGAGGCTTTCCCCGGTTATCGTCAACGTTCCGCCGCTTGGTTTAGCAAGTAATCCGAGCTGGAGGCCTAGGGAGCTTGCAGTCACAACCGCTGGCAAGTAGCTCCCGCCATGGAATGCCTGCACGTTACCGCTTTCGCTGACGATTACGCTTACGCCGCCTATTCTTCCGCCGAGGAGCATTTCGTTAATCGTTCCCGTCTCAAACGGTTTCTCGTTCGGCACCAACCTTACAGAAGGGTCTTCAAGCCTAAGAACCATGCCGTCGCTGAGCCTCACCGAGCCATCTATGCTCAAACTGCCTTTATCCATGCTTAGCTTGCCGTTTGAGAGGCTGAACGCGTTGAACCCGAAGCTCTTCTCAGCCTGCCGCCCAGGTATTATCTGAAGGTCCTCCTTCAGGAGCTCGAAAATCGCTGGGATGC
>JAFNIQ010000147.1:2105-3212 GCA_017601395.1 Candidatus Brockarchaeota archaeon | reverse complement strand
CAGGAGCGAGGAGAAAACCTACGGTCCTTTCGAAACGCTGGACGAAGCGTTGGCCAAGGAGAGCGAGGTCAAGGGTTATGCTAACGCCACGAGTATCAAATCCAACACGGTTCTGAAGTCTGAATCAACAGAGGCAACCAGGGTTGAAACCAGGTATGCTGTAGTCCCTACGGTTCGAGTGTTAAAGTATGAGGTGAAAGGTGAGTTCAACTCATACTGGGATGCGGAGAACTATCTCTATTCTCGCCCAGGGATGCTTGGAATTGCTGAGATAAGGGAGGTTGAGAAGCAGGTCTGGGTTTACTCGTATGAGCTTGAGTTCGAGAGGGAGACAACCAGCAGGCATGAGGCTATGATGGTTGCCAGGGATGAGAACAACTATGTGGTTGAGGAGGTTAGGGAGAAGATTTTGGTCTACGTTTTTGATAAATATTCTCCCCTCTACCTTGGGCCCATTTACCTTGGCCACTACTACGCGGGGGAGGAGAGGATCAGCAGGAATGTTTTCGAACACATGCTTGAAACCGGGGTGGTTAAGACTGGGAGAGACCTGTGGGGTCTTGGAGGCCTGTTCTACTACTACGCGTCAGAGGGAGACTCCTCGACAAGGCTCTACAAGAAGGGGGAGGAGGAAGTAGAGGGAGAAGCAGTAGCGTGGAGAATATACCGTAGAATAGATACTTCCCACTACGAAGCGAAGAAATCATACCAGGTTGTTGTCCCAACCGGCTACGAGGAGAGGAAAGCCAGCATAAGCGAGCTGCCGGGCTACGCTAGGGGCTTCACATCCAGGGAGGATGCCGAGGTTTCTAGGCAAAGCGTTGAGAGCATGCTGAAAAACTGGGTTAACAACCAGGGCATGACGTACAAGTCTTGCGAGATAGAATCATATGAGGAAACAGTTACGAGGACTGAAACCGTCATTAAAGAGGTTAAGCAACACTACGTTATTGCGACATTTTTGAAACCGGTCTACGACGTCTACGAGCTTCAAACATACTACAGGGTTTGGAACGAGACCCGTTACGAGGATAGGTGGGGCTGGGTCTTCAAGGGCTACGTCAACATGACTCCTGAGACATATGATAGAGCAACGTGGGCTTATTC
>JAFNIQ010000147.1:442-2069 GCA_017601395.1 Candidatus Brockarchaeota archaeon | reverse complement strand
TGGATTAGTCACCGAGTGGGAGGCCCAAGCATTGATGAGCATTGATCCGCGATACGTCGCTGAGAAGCATAACACCACAACGATAACCAAGGAAGTGGCCTACTACGATGTTTACAACGCAACCTGGAGACTACTCTATCATTACTACAAGTATGTTGTCCACCCGCTTCACAATTACATCGCCAACGGGAACGTTTCCTCAGGCGGGGGCTGGGCTTTCGAGAGCCTCGGAGAAGCAAGCGGGGAGATATGCTCCTCAACATATAGAAGCAGCCCCAGCAGCCTGAGGATAACCACCAGGGATGGAAGGGGAGCTTGGAGGCAGACCTTCTACTTCAACGCGGGGGGCTCAAGTCCAACGATTGACTTCTGGTATGTTCTTAGCGGAGGCGGGGCTGTAGCGGTTAAGAAACCCGATGGCTCAGCATGCGTCTTCACCCTCGGTGGAAGCGGCGGCTGGAGCAGGTTCCGTAGAGACTCTGGAGACGTTTTCGACCAAGCTGGTTATTACACGATATCGTTTATAGCGTCTGAGAACAGCGAGCTCTTCATCGACGACGTTAGCGTCCACGTTGGAGGATATGGAGAGTGGGTATACCAGGGCGATGTTGAGAATAAGCCTGAAAACGTTCCTCCAGACGAGAAATACGAATCATTCTACAAGATTGAGAACAAGAGGTTCATAGGGACGTTTGAGGAGAGTGTTGCAAACCAGTATCCCACTCCGCCGTACATTAAGGAGTTTAAGAAGAGGGAGAGGGTTAGCTACACCGTTGACCTCTACAAGCTATACTATCTCGAAGGTGGGATAGTTAGGTACAGGGTTTTCCACTGGGAGAAGTACCAGGTCCCCATAGTGGTCAGGAAGGAGGAGACTGGGGCGAGCTGGACCCTGGTTGAAAGCAACGTCGAGGCTGACGTTGGTCGACGAATCCTCATCGAGTCAAACGTGCCTGAGAGCCTTGTTAGAGCGAAGTATAATGACCCGACTAAATACTACCTTGTCCCCAAGGTTGTCGACAGCGGCGAGGCTCTTGAGCTAGTTTGCGAGACCATCGACGAAAGCCTTGCGTGGAAGTATGAGAAAGAGGGCTACGCTGTTAAGAGCGCCAGGGTTTCAGCGGGGAACCCGATAAGGTTCAGCATGAGAGTACTGCAGGCTTCGGTTGAGAAGAACGAGCTTAACATGCTTGGTAAGCAGAACACCCTTCATGCTACCATAGCGAATCCGACTGGAGACACTTTAACCTACCAGCTTGTCATCGAGGCCCAGAATGAGGAGAGGGTTGAGGAAACGCTTTACGAAAACCAGGTCTTCCACTCGCCCGAGGCCATCTCGAGGATCATCTCAGTCCCCGTTGCAGAGCCGGACAGCTGGCTTCTAACGATACCCCCAGGGGGAGCCTCATACTCTCTAGGGTTCACAGCCTGGGTTAGGAGGACTGAGGAGAGAGAATATGGGAGCTACAGCACGAACGTCGCGTACTGGTCAAGCGGCCAAGTGACATGCAGCTTCGTCGTCAAAGTATTGAGGAACGGGAGGCTTGTTGCCAAGCAAAGGATTCTAGAAACCTTTGAGAGCTTCGACATCGGGAGGACTATAGCGAGGCACCCGTTTGAAACCATA
>JAFNIQ010000147.1:0-392 GCA_017601395.1 Candidatus Brockarchaeota archaeon | reverse complement strand
CTTCGCCGTAACACCGATACCCGTGACTTTAGCAGGCCTTTCCTTCACGGTTTCCCCCGTCGCCCTAGTCGGCCTAGCCGTTAGCACGGCCACCGCCCTCATAGTCTACGCTCAGACGGGTAGCGGCGTGGAGGCGTTGACCTACAGCCCGCTCGGAATCGTCATCGCACCGATAAGGGCCTTGACAGACCCAACTATGGATGATAGCGCTAGGGCGTCGATAATAGGCGCTATGATAGGAGCTCCCCTCGGGGTTTTCGTCGGCGAGAAGATAGCTTTGGACGTTACCATGCTCAGAATGTCGGGCGAGCTTAGGGGAGACCCGGGGATCTACACGAAGCTCCATGGCATCGAGGAGAAATACGGTACTCCAATCGCTTCAGCCATAGCCA
>JAFNIQ010000053.1 GCA_017601395.1 Candidatus Brockarchaeota archaeon | reverse complement strand
TTTTTGAAGCCTGCCTCAACAAACAGTCTTGAGTAAAAAAGAGGAAGAGAGAATTCTGAGGACGCATTTAGCATCCACATTTTTAATAGGCTCAGTAATGCTGCTAGAGGTTGCTGCGGGAATCCTCACTAACAGTCTAGCAATCCTTGGAGACGCGATACACGCGGCTTACGATTTCCTCGTCACCGGAATGCTTTTCATAACGTACAGGATTAGCCTTAAGCCCGCGGATGAAAGCCACACGTATGGGCACAGCAGGATAAAAACCCTCGGATCCTTCGCGAGCAGCATAATGCTTCTTTACCTCGTTGCCCAGCTTATCCTGCAAAGCCTAGATAGGCTTACCAACCCGTCTCCAGTCCACCCCGGCCCAGTAGGGTTCCTAGCACTGGCCTACACGCTGGCCGTGGATTCCACTAGGATCACGCTGCTTTCGAAGGCTCCTGGCGGTGAGCCCAGCTTGAAAGCAGGCATGTTCCACGCTCTCGCCGACTTTTCCGACACCCTCATAGCCCTTTTAGGCTTTACTCTAGCAGGATATTTCAACATGGCTTACGCTGATGTTGCCGCAGGCCTTTTACTCTCAGCCATGATGCTTTATCTCAGCACCAAGCTGCTTTACGAAACCGGTTTGGAGCTGACCGACGCTGCATCACCAGCCATCGTGAGAAGGATAAGGAGGGTTTTAGAGGAGGAGTACGGTGTGGACGGAGTTTCCTACTTGAACGTAAGAAGGCTGGATAAAAAGACGTATGTTGACGTCGGCGCACTGGTGCCGGTGGAAAGCAGTGTTTCAAGCATTCAGAAGAGCGTTAAGAATGTCGAGGAGAAAATTTCCAGGATTGTAGAAGGAGAGGTGGTTGTAAGGACTCATACTTTTCCAAAGGGTTCTGAAAACCTCCGTGGAATCATAAAGGATTCTGCGCTTAGAGTCAAGAATGTTCTGAACGTTCACGATATTCTTGTTTCACAGACGAATGGTAAAATGCTAGTTTCTCTGCACATCGAAGTCCCGGCGGATATGAGCCTTTCCGAGGCCCACAGGATTGCCGACGAGGTGGAGGAGAACGTTTTGAAAAACGTGCAGAACGTTGGAAGCGTCATGGTTCACGTGGAGACAGCCGGCTCAGCCGTCACACCCATTAGAACAATCGGCTCAAACTCCACGCTATACCTTAAGGTTAAGCAGGCTGTCGAGGAAGAAGTTAAGCAGTTCCACAGCGTTAAGGGGCTTAGGAGGATAAGGGTTTTCAAAGAAGCCTCCGGCTTAAACAGGATAGAGCTTACCGTCAGCATGGAGGGGGACAGGAGCATGGCTGAGGCCCATGAGGCGGCTTCCAGGCTCGAGCACCGTGTTGAACACAGTCTTGAAGGAAAAGTTGAAGTAGTCGTCCACGTGGAGCCTGAAGACCAGGCTTAAAGCTTTTTATCCACCCGACGGAAACATTCCTCAACGAAATGGCTGGGAGAAGCATGATTATTGAAGAGGTTAAAACGGTTTTCGACAAGCCGTTGATACTCGAAGGCCTTCCGGACACCGGCCTTGTTGGAACAATATCGCTCAGTCACTATCTTATGAAACTGGGTTTTGAGAAAACAGGGTATCTTGAAACCGACGACTTCCCCCCTATGCTGATAATGAGAAACGGAAGGATCATGGACGTGTTTGAAATATACTATAAGGATAATGTTTACATTTTAAGGTCTGAGCTGCCAATACCACAAGAGGGAGTATACGACATAGTTGGTCAGATAGTGGACTGGGTTAAGAGCAAGAACCCGAGGCTCTTCCTAAGCCTCGGCGGAATACCGCACCCCTACAGGATAGACATTACTGATCCTAAGGTTTACGCGGTGCCGACCAGCGAAGAAGCCTTAACGATTGTTTCAAGGATGAAGAACGTGGAGATTTTGAAGGACGGCCTGCTTTTCGGCCCGAAAGCACTTATCCTCAGGAGGCTTGAAAGGCTTGGGATAACTGGGCTCGGGCTTTTCGTCCAATCCTACTTGAACTATCCCGACCCTGGCTCAGCCGCAAAGGTTTTAACACTGCTGCCGCAAATAGGCTTGGAGAAGGTGGAGGTGGATTCCCTAATAGCTTCCGCAGAGGAAATCAGGATGCAGTACAGGGAGCTCATGAGGAGGACTGACGACGAGATAAGGAGGATGAGAAGCCTGCCGCCGATGGCTGAGCAGAGCCTTGTCTAGGGGGTGAATGGCATGGAGGATTTTGAAAGGATTTTCGAGGAGATGCGGGGAATGTTCGACGAGAGCCTTGGAAGGCGTAGGGCTAGACGCATGGGATGTGTGGAGCCGTTGTACAACATTGTTGAAAGCGAGAACGAGATAAGGATCAGCGTAGACCTGCCTGGGGTGGAGAAGGATGATATTAAGCTGACGCTGTACGAGGACTCTCTTGTAGTCGAAGGGTTATGTAGGAAGGAAACGCCATCAGCAAGAAGACTCTTCAAGGAAACCCCCTTGTATTACAGCGTTAGAATACCTCTTCCGACGAAGGTTGAAGAGGAGCCCGCTAAGGCGAGATACTATAACGGCATTCTCGAAGTGATTTTGACTAAGAGGAAGCGCGGAAGAAGAATACCGGTTGAATAAGAAATGCAATCCTCACTCCCCTGGGCTTCCTCCGGCGGAGTAGAGGTCCACGCGCCCAGCGGAAGCCAGTGCATATACTGCTTAGGGTCAAGAGCACTCTGTGGAAAGAGGCAGTGCCCCATACTGCTCCGCTACAGCAAGCTTCAACCCGTGGTGAGCCTGAGGCTTGAAGAAAGGATGGCGATGGACGGCGCTTCCCCGCCTGGAGTCTTCGTGGGGAGAATAGGCTACCCGAAGGTTGGCGTGGGACCCCTAGTTCCACCTTTCTTCGGAGACACGAGTATCCTCGACCGGCCTGAATCATGGTGGAGCATAGACCTGGATAGGCTTGTAGAGTATAGGTCGAGCCTCGTGAGAGGCATCTTCAGGGTTGACGTTCACAATCCTTGGGAAGCCGGAAGGCTTTTCGAGCTCACGCAGGAGATGGCGATGGCAAGCCAGCCTGCAGACGCATCCTTAGAGTTTTCTAAGCCGGTTAAGGCTAGAGTAATTCTCGACGAGGATGCTCAGCCCTTCGGCCCATATGGGCTCGTCGAGAGGATTGAAGCAGGAGGCATAAAGGTTAACCGTGTGATTGAAAAAGCGTATTACGACGAGGACCTTAAGGCTTCTGAAGCAGTATACTATGCATACTCAGCAGGCATCGCTGTTTCCTCTATTCAGAAGGCGCTGAGCGCAGCCGTTTTCGGAGTAGGTAAGCGGAGGCGGCTTGTGCCCACCAGATGGAGCATAACGGCTGTGGACAGCATTCTGGCGGAGAAGCTTATGGAGAAAATCAGAGAGTATCCTGAGGCGGGTGAACACGTGGTTTACGAGTCTCAGCATATCGATAACAAGTTTATAGTGGTCATAATCCCGGGAAAATGGTCATACGAGTTCATAGAGATGTTTCACCCCGGCTCAGTCTGGAACATAGGCGGAGGGGAAGATGTTGCAATAGGCTCAGACTATGAGGATAGCGAGGGGAGGACAACCTATGCGAGAATAGGCGGCTGCTACTATGCCGCTAGGCTTGCGGTCGTCGAACATCTCAACAGGATTAGAAGGCAGGGAGCCGTGTTAGTGCTAAGAGAAGCAGGCCCGGGATACCTACTGCCGGCAGGAGTCTGGCTTGTAAGAGAAAACGTGAGAAAAGCCCTTGCAGGCAAGCCCGTGCGCTTCGGAACACTTGAAGCAGCAATAACGTATGCGGCTAAAAGGCTTAAGACGCCTTGGAGAATGGTCTTGAGAGAAAGCAGGCTTCTGAGGAACATTAGGGAAAGAAGGAGAATCACAGAATACTTAAAAGAGTAATCGTGAGGTCGAGAGTAATGACCGTGAACAGGCGTGGGGAAAATCTTAGAGACGTCTTCATCTACAACACTTTGACTAAGAAAATTGAGAAACTGGTTCCAATGCATCCCGGGGAGGTCAGAATGTACGTGTGCGGCCCCACCGTCTACGATGTAGCCCATCTGGGCCACGCCCGGTCGGAAATAATCTACGACTCGTTTAGAAGGTTTCTCGAGTACCTGGGCTACAGGGTCATCTTCGTAAGGAATATCACTGATGTTGACGACAAGATAATAAACAGGGCTGTTGAGGAGGGTAGGCCTGCAAGCGAGGTTTCACTCCAATACACGGTTGAATATTTCATGGACACTCTGAAGCTTGGTATAAGGCCTCCCACCTTCAACCCTAGGGTGACCGATCACATCCCAGACATAATAGCATTCGTTAAAAAACTGATGGAGAAAGGGTATGCCTACGAGTCCCATGGCGACGTGTATTTCTCTGTAAGAAAGTACCAAGGCTACGGAGAGCTCTCAAGCCAATCCCTAGATAAGATCCTTGCTGGCGCCAGGATTGAGCCGGGGGAGAATAAGAGGGACCCTCTTGACTTCGCGCTTTGGAAGGCAGCAAAACCAAGGGAGGCTTCCTGGGAGAGCCCGTGGGGAAATGGTAGACCAGGCTGGCATATAGAGTGCAGCGTAATGGCTATGAAGTATCTAGGCGAGACTCTCGACATACATGCAGGCGGGACTGAGCTGGTTTTTCCTCACCACGAGAACGAGAGGGCACAATCCGAGGCGTTAACAGGGAAGAGGTTTGTGCAGATATGGATGCACCACGGGCTTTTAAACGTTGGAGGCGAGAAAATGTCGAAAAGCCTCAAAAACTATGTGACCGTCAGAGAAGTTTTAAACAGGTTTGACGCGGATACTCTCAGGTTTTACATTCTTTCAACGCATTACCGGAGCCCCTTGGACTACAGTGAGCAGTCGCTTGAGGCTGCTAAGAAAGGGCTTGACAGGGTCAGGAGAATCCTGGTGAGGCTGGGGGAAGGCGAGGGTGGAGAGAGCAGGGAGGCCGATGAGCTTGAAACCGAGGTTTTAAACCATTTATGCAACGATTTCAACACGCCTCGCGCTATTGCGACGCTCATGGATGCTGCCAACAGGATTCTGGAGGATTTAAACAGGAACACAATTTCGAAAAGCCTCCTACACAGGTTTTCCAAGCTTTGGAGGATGCTAGGGTTCTTCCAAGAGGGTGTTGAAAGAGCCACCCAGAGGGAGAGAAGGCTGGCAGAAATACTGGTTAAGCTTAGGGAGGAGGCTAGGGCTTCGGGAGACTACGAGCTTGCCGACACGATTCGAAACGAGCTTAGAAAGATTGGAATACTCGTTGAAGACTCTAAGGAGGGCACGATAATCTATATACTTTAGCATTATTCCCCTTTTTAACAGAGGCCTCCTTGATGGAGGAAAGCTTAAAATAAGAGTGACCAATAGGTTTTCCCGTCTCGAAAACATGGCAGGCGGAGCGTACACGGATAATCTGCTTCCGGAGACGAGTAGCACTAGCAGGCATGTAGAGAAGCTTTTCAGAAAAAAATATAGTTCACAGTCACGGGGAGAAGAATGTTAAACAATCGTGTTGAGACTTGTTAGGTGTGGAAAACCGATTGAACATTTGCATTAATACTTTGAGCATCAGCCACCTGGCGTCCAGAGAAGGAATAGGTTTCGAACAGGCCCTAGCTAAGTGCTTTGAGAAGGGTATTAGAAACCTTGAGCTCGACGAGCCGAATTCCGGAGGAAGGGAGCAGGTTCTACAATTCTTCAACGAGATAAGGAATAATGGTGGCAATGTTGCAGTCCTAAACCTTAGGCTGAACCTGCTTGGCGGGGACGTTAAGAGCAACGAGAAGTATTTGAATGACGTTAAAAACTGGATAAAGTTCTGCGGAGAAAACGGCTGCAAAGTGTTAAGGCTAAGTGCCACGCCCGTTGGCAGAGAAACATATTGTGAAAAAGATTTTAAACTCCTCTATAGGAACCTTCTTAATATTCTTTCTTCAGCTGAGAAGAATAACGTTGAGATCAGTATAAGCACCGATAAGGCTGCTTTCTCAGACATGGACAGGCTGGCAGCCATGATTGAAGACATAGGGTCGGAGACAATAGGGTTGACACTCGACTCGGAAAGCTTTAGCAGGTTTGACGAGAAGATGCTTGAGAAACTTGTTCCGCTGGTGAACCATGTAACGGTAAGCGAAGCCTGTTTGAAAAGCCTTGAGAAAAGCACCCTTGAAAAAGTGATTAAAATACTGAGGACAAAGGCTTACGACGGATATGTTTCACTCCGGCTTAAAGAGGCGTGCAGCATGGAGGAGTTGAGCAGCTACGTGGACACGATTAGAAGAATGGCTAGCTCCTAGAGTTTTTCGAAGAAAACCCCGTCAACCTCCTCAAAGCCTTCACCCGGAGACTTGAATGACAACTTAACCCTATGCATCCTTGCTAAATCCTGCTCCAGAGGCTTCAGCCTCTCTGAAACGTAAACCCTGTAGCCGATTTCCTCGTTCAGAGAGACCCCTAGCTTTTTCTTAAACTTCCAGATAGCCGAGTTAACATTCATAAAGAGCGTCGCGACCTCGCTTTCAACAGGCTCCACGTCCTCCAGCACTGGGAAAGACTGGCAGATAACGGGCTCTCCATAAATGTTTCGGAACAAGTAGTCTGTTATGAATGGTATGATGGGCGATAGGCCTATTAGACAGGCTCTCAGAACCCTGTGGAGAGTATACCAGGCTGACTCAGCCTCCTCCTTGGTTCCCTGCAGATAGGCTCTTGGCTTAACAGCCTCCAAGTAATGGTCTGCGAAAAAGTTCCACACATAGTTCCTCAAGAGGTTTGACGGACCATAGAGGTCCAGGGAATCATAGTCCTTCTTGGCCTCTTCAAAAACCCTTTTAAGCTCGCTTAACGCAAGCCGGTCTAGGAAACACAGTTCCCTAGGCTTACTATCTAAGTATTCGAAAGAAGATATGAAGCGACCTATGTTCCACAGCTTAGTCAGAAAGAGCCTGGCTCCCTTAAGCCTTTCCTCGGAGAAGCGATAGTTCGAGCCGAGCTTAGCCTCTGAGGCGGCCCAAAACCTGAAGGCGTCAGCCCCATACTTCTCAAGATACTCGTCGGGGAAAACAAGGTTCCCCTTAGACTTGTGCATCGCCTCACCCTTTTCATCCAGCCCAAGTCCGCTGATCCTCACCTCCTTGAATGGAGGTGTGCCAAGAATCTGGATGGTTCTGAGAATGGAGTAGTAAAGCCAAGTCCTTATTATCTCGTAGCCCTGAGGCCTCAGGGAACATATCCAGGATCTTTTGAAAAGATCCTCATCCCTCCTATAACCCGTCACGAAGAGCTGGGAAATGCTTGAATCCATCCAAGTGTCTAGAACCCTTTCGTCACCTTTGAAGTCGGTTCCGCCGCATTTACCGCATTTAGCATTTTCACCCGGAGAATCTCTCCAAGGCCGGTAGTATTTCCCAGGCTTTGGAGCATAAGGCTCGCCGCACTTGCTGCAATACCATAATGGAACCTCAGTAGCATAGTATCTCCTTCGGGAAATAGGCCAGTCCCCCTTTACGCTGTTTATCCAGTCGAAAAGTATCTGCCTCATGGACTCAGGGTGGAAAACCATCCTGCTGGAGGCTTCCCTAACCTTGTCGATAAACTCCTCCTGCTTAAGGTAAAGCTCACTCATCTCGACGAACTCTAAGCGTGTATGACACCTCCAGCAAACAGGTACTCTCTGCAAAATCTCTTCAGCTTTAACAAGCAAGCCCCTGTTAGAAAGCTCTTCCACAATCCTCCTTCTAGCTTCCTCAACACTCAAACCCTTGAGGAAGCCGGCTTCCTCCGTCAGGGTAGCGTTCTCATCTATCACCCTAGTCGGCCTTAAGCCAAGCTCCCTGAACAACCTTATGTCGGAAGTATCCCCATAGCTGCATATCATCACCAATCCAGTGCCGAAATCCGGCTTAGCGTAGCTGTTTGCAAAAACCCTAACCTCCTTACCGTAGATCGGAACTATCAGCTTTCTCCCTTCAAGCCTGGCGTACCGCGAGTCCGTCGGGTTGAATATAACAGCGTCGCAGCCAGCCAGGAGCTCCGGCCTAGTCGTGGCTATTTGAACGTTTTCACCCGTCTCCTTAACCTTGAAGAGAATGTAGAAAAGCCTAGACGTGGTTTCAACATACTCAACCTCGGCATCCGCAATAGCTGTGCCGCACCTTGGACACCAGTTCGTAGGCCTCTCAGCCTCATATATTAAGCCGCGTCTCCAAAGCTCTATGAAGGTCTCCTGCGTTAGGCTCCTGTACTCCGGGGAGTCAGTCCTATACATGTTTTCAAAGTCGCAGCTGAGCCCAAGCCTCCTAGCCTGGTTTATAACTTCAGCTTCAACCCTATCCAAGGCCTGCTTGCAAAGATTGATGAAGTACTCTCTGTCGACATCCTTCACCCTGATGTTGAACTGCCTCTCAACTATTACCTCAACAGGTAGACCATTCCTATCCCAGCCGATTGGAAAATGCACGTTGTAGCCTAGGAGCCGCTTATACCTAGCGACCATGTCTATGCCGGCGTAGTGAGCAGCACTGCCCACGTGCCACTTGCCGGAGATATAGGGAGGAGGAGTGTCTATCGTGTATATCTCTCCCGGTTTACTCGGGTCGAACCTGTAAAGACCCTCCTTATCCCAGAGTTTTAAGAGTTCCTCTTCAAGCTCCGGAGACCATCTTTTCTCCCTTATCTTGGGCTCTTTTTTTATGCTCATTTATCAGGCCTAAGAAATATTTTCAGCGTTTAAATGTTTTTATGCCTGCGGGGTAAACTGGTCAGCGTCGATTTTAGACAAGCCGTTTAGCGTGATATCGGGTTTCAAGAGAAACCGCTGTACTAATAGGACCCGTGGATGACTTGTTGAAAAGGTAAAGACTAAAACAACAGTTTACAACCATCTCGAGCCCTAATCGTGTTGAACACTGCAAGCTCATGCCTAAGAGGGTATGAACGGTGGCCTGCCCCCATTTTGAGGACGGCATCCAACCAGCTTGAACTGACGACTCTGAACCATAACCATTTTGCAGTTTTCCATGTAAACTTATCGTTTTTCGGGAAATGCTTAAAAGGTGGAAATATTCTTGTTGACGCATGTCAACTGAAAAACGTGATCGAGAGGAAACGACTAGAGCGGTCAGGGAAATCCTGAAGGAGCTTCATCGCGGAGGAGATATTGAAGAGATCAGTAGAAGATTCGGAAACATTCTTTCACGTGTTTCTCCAACGGAAATACCGTTGATAGAACAACAGCTTGTCAAAGAAGGAGTATCTGTAGAAGAGATACTGAAACTATGCGATTTACACGTGGCTCTTTTCAGAAAGCATCTTCAACCAAGGGAGCTTGAAGGAGTCCCTAAAGGCCATCCTTTAGACGCACTCATGAAGGAGAACGACTGGATACTTAAGCAGTCGGAAACAATCGGACTCTACGCTTCAATCCTGCTTAAAGTTGGGGATGAAAAACAGTCTAAAGAAGTTTTTACTAGACTTAAGGCTGCAATCTCAGAGCTGCTTAAAATTGGACTACACTATCGTAAGATACAGATGCTCTTGTTTCCCTATCTGGAGAAGCGTGGAATCTCTGCTGTTCCAAGGGTTTTATGGGGGAGAGAGGACCAGCTTAGGATTAAGCTGAGACAGTTATCGGAGGTCATGCAGAAGGCGGAGGAAGCTTTCAACCCTCAACTGGTTAACCAGGCTGTGAACAAGGCTGTTGAAATAGCTAGAGAGGCTTCGGAGCTTGTATTCAGAGAGAACAAGATCCTCTTCCCAGCGGCGTACGCCTTGCTCAGCGAAGGAGAATGGGCTGCTATTGCAGAAATCTCCAAGGACCTGGGTTACATAGTTGGCGTTGAAGAAGAGTGGAGAACTGACGCGAAGCCAATACTACCCTACGAATTGGAGGCTAAAATCAGCAGTGAGCAGATGGATAGGCTTCCCCCAGAGTTCCAGTCGATGGTGACTTTCAACGGTATTGAGCCTGATATTTACAGGGTGCCGGGCATAGAAGATATTGATCTGAATACCGGCTTCCTGAATGTTGAAGAGATTAAAGCCGTATTCAAATCCCTGCCGCTTGAAGTAACTTTCGCCGATAAGAACGACAGGATAAAGTTCTTCACCGAAAGCATTCTGCATAAGGGTTTCGCTAGAGCCAAAACAATAATAGGGAGAAGAGTGGAGTACTGCCATCCCCCTAGGCTTGAAAGCATCGTTAGGAAGAATATCGACGATGTGAAGCTTGGGGTGGCCGAGTATAGGGAGTATTGGACGAGGAGCGGCGGCAGGATAATAAGGGTGCTGGTAGTTCCCGTGAGGAACGAGAACCGAGACTACCTCGGCTCCATCGAGATAGTTGAGGATTTAACAGAAGTCGTGGACAACCCTGATGAAGTGAAGAGGAGGATAATGGTGCTCTGAAAAGTGGAGGATGTGTTCGAGTTAACGTACAGATACGTCGTACCATCAGTAAGACGTGCCCTAGCTGGCAAACTAGTTGAGAAAGGAATTCGCAGGAGGGAGGCTGCAGAACTTCTAGGATTGTCGCGTTCAGCGGTCTCCAGATACTTAAACTCCGAGAGAGGAGTGCTCATAAAAATAGCTGGGCTTGAAGACGTGATGAATCTAGTCGAGAAATTGGCTGAAAACATTATTCAGGGAGAAATCGACGAATACAGGGTTCAAGAAGAAATCGCCAAGATAGCAACCTACTTCATGTCGAAGAAATATTTCTGCAGAACTCATAAAAAGATAAACCCTACGATGGATATTGTTAGATGCAGAATCTGCTCAAGCGTTTTCGGCAAGTAGCTATAAAAAGATTCGCGGGCTTTTCGGAAAAAGCTTAAAAGTTATTATTCGCATACTCCTCGGTGAAAAGCCATGAGTATAAGACTTACTACGAGAGACCTATTGCTGAACGCCTTTGCAGGAGAATCCATGGCTCACATGAGATATCTTGTGTTCGCCGACATCGCTGAAAAGGAGAATTATCCTAATGTTTCAAGGCTTTTCAAGGCAATAGCATTCGCAGAGTTTATCCATGCAAGAAACCACTATGATAAGTTGAAAAATTTTAAGGAGAATTTCAAAGTGGCCTCCGGAACACCGGCAGGGCCGAGAGACACATCTGAGAACCTTGAGCTCGGGATAATTGGTGAAGAATACGAGGTTAACGAGATGTACCCAACCTTTATTGAAGTAGCAAGATTCCAAGGGGAGAAGGCTGCTGAACTAAGCTTCAAATGGGCCTATGAGGCTGAGAAGATTCATGCCCAACTATACAGAGAGGCTAAGAAATATGTTGGCCAGAAGAAGGACTGGCCTCTCAAGGGAAGGGTCTGGATATGCCCGGTATGCGGCCATACTTACGTTGGCGACGAGCCGCCCGAGAAATGCCCGATATGCAACGCATCTAAAGACAAGTATGTCGGATTCTAACAAAAATTCTTGTTATTCAGAGTTTTCTCTCATAATCAACTAAATTGGTAAACAGGTTAAACCCGTTGGGAAAAAGTTTTTACAGAGTGTCACCGGAGTAGCCTTATGCTTGAAATATTGTTGAACGCCCTCCTAGGTGGTCTCGTATGTTTAGCCGCAACAGGCTTGGGTGCAACGATAGCTTTTGCCAAGACAGGCTTATCAGGGAGGAAGCTGGATTTTTTCTTCGGGTTCTCGATAGGAATAATGATGGCCGCCTCCTTCTTCAGCCTTCTCCAACCTGCTGTGGAGATGGGCGGAATACTCGTAACCAGCATTGGCTTTCTAGCAGGAGCAGTTCTAATGTACGGTTCAGACCTTTTTATCCCGCATGAGCATCCTTTGAAGACGAGCGGGGAAAACGAGAAATCCAATAGGCTTGTTAAGATAGTAACCGCAGTAACCTTGCACAACTTGCCTGAAGGCTTCTCGGTGGGGGTGGTTTTCGGATCGGGTAATGTTAAAGCCGCCTGGGGCTTAACGGCCGGCATAGCTCTCCAAGATTTTCCCGAAGGGACAGCGGTCTCCATCCCGTTCGTTAAACTGGGTAAGAGTAGGGGGAAATCCGTCTTGCTCGGATTATTATCTGGGGTTGTTGAACCATTAGGAGCCTTATTTAGCGCCCTCTTAGTGCAGGCTTTCCAGTGGCTTCTACCTTTCTTCCTATCTTTTGGAGCAGGCGCGATGATATACGTTATAGGTAGCGAGATGATACCGGAGGCTCATTCAAGCGGCTTTGGAAAAGACACCATGCTTTTCATGATCATAGGCTTCGTAACAATGATGATTCTAGACATCGTCATTTAATCCAATACTGTTCAAACAATAAGTGCGCTTAATGAACCATCGAATTTAGATCTCCTCTTAATGTGCTGGAAGTAGATTTCCGCCTTCTTTTCATCCAGCACGCTGCTTAAAGATCTATAGATTAAGAATAACGTAAACAGTTTTACTCGCTAAGTAACAGTTTACCCCAACATTAATGATATTTTAACGCTTGTATTAATAACAGGGTGCTCACCCGACGATAAGGTTAAATCGCCTGAAAAACAGGGTTTTCAATATGAGCTTGAAGCAGGAGAAATTCTACATAACGACTGCGATCGACTATGTTAACGCTTACCCCCACCTGGGCCATCTTTACGAGAAGGTTTGCGCAGACATTATAGCGAGATGGAACAGGCTCGTCGGCAGAGATGTTTACTTCCTAACAGGTACTGACGAGAATGCTGCGAAGAACGAGAGGGCAGCTAAGGAAGCCGGTTTAGAGGTTAAGGAGTTTATAGATAGGAACGCTAAGAGGTTTCAAGAGCTTTGTAAAGCATTCAACATCTCCAATGATGACTTCATAAGGACGACTGAGGACAGGCATCGAAAAGTCTCGCAACTGATATTCGCAAAAATGTTTGAAAACGGAGATATATACAAGAGCAGCTACAGTGGCCTATACTGCTACGGCTGCGAGGAGTATAAGACTGAGAAAGACCTTGTCGACGGCAAGTGCCCCGAGCACGGCACTGAACCAGAGCATATTGAGGAAGAATGCTACTTCTTCAAGCTGAGCAAGTATGAGAAGCCTGTGCTAGAGCTTATCGAAAGAAACAGGTTCATCATACCTGAGAAGAGGAAGCAGGAGATCCTGGCTAGAATAAAAACCGAGGGTCTTAAGGACCTGGCGGTAAGCAGGTCGCGCATAAGCTGGGGTGTAAACGTCCCCTTCGACCCTAAGCACAAGATATACGTCTGGGTCGACGCACTGGTAAACTATGTTTCAGCACTAGGCTACCCTGATGGGGAGAAGTATAAGAAGTATTGGCCTGCAGATGTCCACCTTATCGGGAAGGGTATAAACTGGTTTCATTCTATAATATGGCCGGCGATACTGCTTTCATGCGGCATTCCATTGCCCAAGCATATTCTTGTCCATGGGTACATAACTATAGGTGGAGAGAAGCTCTCTAAGTCTAGGGGTGCGGCGGTCGACCCGTTTAAGTTGCTGGAGAAGTATGAGGTTGATGCTGTGAGATACTTTCTCGCAAGGGATATTCCTTTCTTCGAGGATGGGGATTTCACTGAGAAGGCGTTGGTGGAGAGGGTTAACGGGGAGCTTGTTGGAAACATTGGAAACTTTATTCACAGAACTTTAACACTCATCTGGAATCTTTACGCTGGTGAAGTGCCTGAGCCGAGGAACTATGAGAGTGATGAAGAGTGTATAAATCTTGTTGAAAGCATTAGGAAGCTTCCCAGCATTATGAGAGACAGGTTCGAAAATTATGAAATAGACAAGGCTCTGAAAGAGGTTGCTGACTTCGCTATTCGGTGCAACAGGTTCCTGCAGGTTAAGGAGCCTTGGAAAACTAAGGATCCTGATGCATTGTTCATCTGCGTGAACGCTGTGAGAACGCTGGCTATAGTTTTACGGCCATACTTGCCAAGCTCATCCGAGAAGATTTGGAGGATTCTTAATCTCGAGGGCTTGCCTGAAGACTACGGATGGGATTCAGCGGGGGGGCTTGCGATTAAGCCTGGACACAGGGTGAGTAGGCCGGCGATAGTCTTTAAGAAGATAAAGTAGTTTAAGCTACGTGAATGGAAGGCAATTCTTATTTTAATTCGCATCCGCTGGGATTGAGTTCGCTATCCTCGCCCTTCTTTTACTTATGAATTCCTTTGAATGTTCCGGCACATTCTTGGCAAGATCGATGTCAAGCCATCTCCTTTGCGAAAAACCAATGATGGTAGTAATATAAGTTTACCCCCACCTAGGTGGGATGAATTGTCATCTAAGTTTAAAATAGCTGCTTCAAGCAAGTGAGGCGTGGGCTATATGTTATGCTAG
>JAFNIQ010000137.1 GCA_017601395.1 Candidatus Brockarchaeota archaeon | reverse complement strand
ATGTATGTTGAGAGCTGCCCGTAAAAAACAAGAGCGTATCTTCCACCAATGCTGCTGGCCGGCGAAGATTTTTCCATAGGTGTTCTAGATTTAGCGCCTACTCTATCATCATCCGGTACAGGTGCTTCTAATGAGGTTTTAATCACACAGTTGGATAAGTAGAGAATCACTAAAAGGATTGAGAAGAATAAGGTGGATAACGTTTTGCCTTTAAACTTTAGAACCCTGCCTAAAGATATAAATTTCAACAAATTTAGGCAAGATACGTTTTTTCTTTTATTCATTCTACATTTTTCGAATAGCGGCTGTTTTTATGTCTTTTACTTCTCAACCTTATGCCTGTTTTATATGCGTAAGCTTAAAATAAAAATGAAGAAAGACCTACTGCTTATTTCTGTCTCTGTTCTCTTTAGGGTTGGTCTCCGATATGTATCTAATGATTACGTTAAGCTTATAACGTGTTGTTTAAAATACAAATCGTTGGGAAAGGAGCATACTGGTGAACACGTGTTAATGGGCTGTTTGCAAAGAATAAAGGGTAGCCTAAAGGTTAGGAAGGTTGAGTTTTCAGAAGGCACGGGTTCAGTAATCGTTGAAGTCGATTCGCTGAATTTCAACGAGCTTGCAGAAGCACAGGTTATGGCGAACAGGGTGATCTCCGAGGGAAGGGTTGTTAAGGAGCATTTTTTCAACTCGCTTGAAGATGCTCAGAAGACCTTTCCAAGCCTGAGGGCGCACGAGGAGCGCATCAAGGGCCGTGTAAGGGTCGTTGAGATAGACGGGTTCGACTACTCGGCATGCTCGGGCGAGCATGTTGGAAACACTAGGGAATGCGGAATCATCTTGGTTACCCATGTTTCTAAAAGCGGCGGCGAGTATAGGATCGACTTCGAAGTCGGGGAGAAAGCTCTCGAGACCGCCGTCAGGCTGAGCACCCTCTGCCTCTCAGTATCCTCAATACTCGGCTCACCGATTAGAAACCTTGAGAAGACTGTTATCAACATGAGGATGGAGAACGAGGATATGAAGAGGAGGCTTTCAGCAGCAACCGAGCAGCTGGTCAATAACATTCTTTCGAAAACTGTTCTAGGCGAGGTGGAGTTTCACAAGGGTCTGTTGAAAGGCGTGGACACGAGGACAGTTATGAAGACCGTCGGCGAACTTATAAGTAGAAGCAGATCCATCTATGTCATAGGCATGGAATGGTTTGGGGTGTGCAACATTCTCGTCGGCAGCAGTGACGGAAGGGTTAAGGCGGCTGAACTGGTCAGAGGGGTCTGCAAAGCTTTCAACGGTAAGGGCGGCGGGGACGAGAAGATAGCTGTAGGCTCACTCCCATGTGGGGGAATTGGCGAAGCGTTGGAAGAGGCCGAGAAGAGGGTTCGAAATGCTCTAACAAAATAAGTGAAGTAAGCCCCTATTCCACAACGACTCCTGAAGCCAGTTTGAGGTTCTCTTTTTCCAATAGCTGTATATTGTAAAACTTAATTCCGTTGATAATAATCATTAAGGGCGGGCATCGAGACAGGGTGCTAATGATGCCTCCAAATATGCATATCAAAATTAAAAGCTTTTTAGCAGTTGTTAGAGGTGCTGGAGGCTTAACCATAGCTTCTTTCACTTCAACGGCCCGAGGTGAGGGGCATTTCAACTTTCGTCACGCTTGTCCCACAATAATTGCAGAATTTGGAATCGCTTGATATTTGCCTCTGACAGCTGGGACAGGTTATTAGTTCCTTAACTTCCGTTTTTCATTTCTTAACGCAGGCAAGAATGAAATCCTATATGAAAGTTTCTACAAAAATTTTGAGATAGTGCTAACTAGGGCAAAGAGAGCTTCCAGCCTCTTTCTTTCTCCAATTTCCTCGCTTCATCCTCCGAAAATACCATGTAGACTAAGTACTCTATATGTAAATAGCAAAGCCAATAGTATTGATATCCGGTGTCCTTTATGAGCTCGTTTATCTTCCTCATGAATGAGTCCATGTGGAGGTAATCCGCATTGCTGTAAAACTCCGCTACGTACTTCTTTCCCCTAAACTTGAAGTCTACCTTGAAGATACACCCTTGAGGATAAATGCATCCCTTTAACTCCTCCTTTAGCTCCGGCGGGGGTTCATCTCTCCAGTCCAGTATTTCTCCCTTAATATCCGTCGGGATGAAAAAGCCCCTTGAGACTCTTGCAAGCTTTTTCACTATTGCCTCGCATACTCCGTCTTTTATGACGGTCTCCGGATCTTCGAGGAAGACCCTATGGATATCAAAGCGTGCTATTTCAAAGTCTACCTCCTACCTTAAGCGCGAGTGAAACCCTCACTCCTGCGACGACCCTGCCATCTTTAACGAGCTCGAGGACAGCGTCTCCAACTGCGGGCTCCTGTTGGATAAGCAGCAAGGAATTTGTAGAAGCCTTGCTTAGAATGATGTTTCCATTCCCCTCTTCAAGCTTGGGGAAGAAAAAGCCTGTAGTCGTTCTTAGCCTCAGGGAGTAGCTCAAGTTAGCGTCAGCATAATTCCTCAGGATCAAGCCGTGTACTAGTTCTCCCCTCTTAACCTTCAGCGGGTTATAGAGCAGCTTAATGGAATCGCATTGGCCTAGCGTTTCATTCATTACTTCATATTCCCATTCGACTTCCCCGGAGTCGATGAAGAGGCTATTCTCCTCTTTCCATTCAAGTTTCGCTAGCCGCTCATACTCTTTACCATTTACCCAAATCGTTTCATTAGTGATCTTTTCATTGGCGAACTTTATGTTAAAGCCTCTCGGAGCTTGACGTATCGCCGAAGTTCAGTATGAATGTATTTCTAAAGCCCCCGACGAGAAGCTTTACGATCAGCTTATCGTTAGGCGTCCACCTAACCCAGTGATCCCAAGAGTATTCGCCTCTCCTTAACATCAGCCAGTGCTTGATCCCCCATAGGTCGCCATGCCCGATGAGGAGTGTGACCCAAAAGACATCCCTAATGGCCTTCAGGGTAGCGTTGACATGAATCCAATAACAATCAACTTTTCCTTCGTTATAACTGATGTCGTAGACCTTACGCTCCAAGACCTAAGGCTAAGCCCAATCCCGCAAGAGGAGAAATCGAAGCGTATATCGGAGAAGTTCGGCTTATTTAGACCCGGGAAGTAAACGTTAATAATATTGTCCTTGAGGTCGCCACTCAAATCCGATATCGCTTTATGGAATCCTCCTAAGCCATCACTGTAAGTCACTTCGTAAAGGTCCGAGGCCCTAACGGAAACGTTGTGTACCTTATAGAAGTTATGTTGTAAAGTTTAACGTGTTTCTTAACCCCCTTAACCCCGTAACGAATGGATGAGAGGGAGGAGTTACATATTATCGGTATTTCAACGGAAACCTCGCCATCCTTAAGATTACGTATAACGCGAAGGTTAGCGTAGTCAAGCGAGATGAGAAGGCCATCGACCTCGA
>JAFNIQ010000139.1 GCA_017601395.1 Candidatus Brockarchaeota archaeon | reverse complement strand
CCAGATGCCCCTCACCAATGAGCTTTCTAGAGGAGTCTCTTGAAGGGGATGGTAGACTAGGATAATCCTGTTAGCATAGAGCTCTCTTTCAAGAGGAGTTAACTCGCATATCGCGTCTGCTGAAGGCCACTCCTCCCTACCACCATCCTCATACCAGTAGCACCCCTCCCTTATTCTTCCGAAGCCCTCCTGCTGAAGCCTCCTGTAGGTTGCAGAGTCAACCCAGACCTGCTTCCTGACAACCCGCTTTGAAGCTAGGATAACCTCGCAGCCCTCTGGGGCAACCAGTTCTCCGCAGCCCGTCACGTTGAGAATACTTCTAGCCTCATTCTCTCTAAGCATCTTCTCCTCGAAAGCTGGCTCCACGCTTTTCACCACGTATTTCACTGGGACGGTTGTCTGCAGTCCTTGAACAGGGATAAGCGGGCCTACGAGGACGTTGCCGTAAATGTTTAACGTAACTTCTTTAGGAATGACTCTGAGCTCGAAGCCCTCATCTGCAATAGGCAGGAACGAGGTGTAAACCTTGACTCCCTCAGCCTCTAGGATGAGATCCTGGAAGCTGATCGTGAAGCTCCCCGGTATTTCGAAAGCGGAGTAGGGATGGTAGATTTTAACATGGGTGTAGCCCTCGTAGCCGGGGACGAAGACCCTCCTCTTCTCAAAGTGCTCAGGAACCCTCAAAGTGTATTCTTCAAAATGCTCTGGCACAACGTAGTTCGGAGACATTACTGCTAAAGATCCTTCTGAAACATACTTGTTTCCAGAGGAGTCGAAGAACGTTACCCGGGCCCTTATGTTTGCAACCTCTGACTTCAGCCTAAGCGTCACCATCCTGCTCCATGTTTCCCCCGCGGCGATGCTTCCAACGCTCAGGCTCAAGGGCTCAACTTCGCCCGAGAACTCTAGGATGGTGTTGAAGGCTTCACCGGCACCCTTGTTCTTCAGCCTGACGGTCAGGTTAACATGCTTGAAAAATGGTGCTCCTCCTTCAAGGCTGACCTCAACCATGGGAGACTCTGGGCCAACCACGTTGACAGTGTAGGAAACCTCGTCTGTTGGAGGCCAGCCTGGGAAGAAAGCATTACCATCCAGCTTGAGTGTTAAGATGTAGGTGCCTGGGGAAACTGCTTTCAGCTTAAAGCTTCCGAAGGTTTGAGTGTTGTCGAGCCTGCGCTGAACACTGTCGAGGGGCTGGAAGCCTCCTGGGCAGAGCAGGGTTAGGGTAGCGTTGAGAGGCTGCTCCCCGGGATCAATGTTTACGGGGGTGGCGACGTAGCTAATCTCCAATATATCTCCTGTTTCAACGCTGCTCGAGGAAAGGCTTGTCTCAACGAGCCAGCCTGTTAGCCAGACAGGGTCGTACGCTGGAAACAGTACTCTGAAGCTCTCCATGTGCTCTGGGACGAGGACATCGATATCCTCGTAGTGACCCGGCACGGCAACGAGGAAGGATGGTGTGCTCCTCTCAAAGTCTATAATGGTTCCAGGAGGTATCGACGTCAAGTTCGCATAGCCAGAGAAATATTTGAGAAGGTATGAGGGAAAGGAGGGTTGGGCGGGCTCGTTTCCAGCAATCCCGAACTCAGGGTATACTCCGAGGCTTAGGCTCGTGAGAACGCTGTGGATCTCGCCTGTTTCAAGGTCTAGGTATGTTATGTTGTAAAGGCCTTCTATCCTCCTCCTAACCCTGTACCATCTTGTCTCCGTAACATTGTAGATGAGGTGCTGCTTGCCGCCTATTGCTCTAGAGTAGACGTGGAAGCATGCTGGGAGAGTGCGGAACAGGGGGACATCAATAGGAATGTGGATTAAGACTTGCCCGAAGCTGTTCCTCTCCACATAAGCCTTGTCATACCTTATCTGGAAGCTCTCGTTTCCAATCCTAACTGCGTCGGGAAGCCTAACGGTTTCGTTCAGGCTTGTGAAAGCGTTTCTAATATCGTTGTCATCCGCGCCATAGCTTACGAAGGGCGCTGCGCAGCGCCAAAGATTCTTAACGTCGTCGACTGAAACACCCTCGGGCATTAGGAACTCTCTGTCGCTAAGAGGCCCCTCCGGAGGGATGCCCAGCTCAATCTCCCTTATGAGGGCGTCGAGCTCAACGCTAGCAGGCTGCTCCCCAGCCTCGCCAGGTTTGACCATGATGCTCGCATTCTCAGCGGTGGTGAGAAGGATGAGGATAAGCAGTATGCCTGTTATCCTCCTGATCATTTTCCCGTCTCCCTCTCCTCCCGAGGCTTTTTAAGCCTCCTGCCGAGTCTAATGATAACGAGGAGCGCGAAGATGGTGGTGGAAGAAAGAGTTACGCAGGCAACCCTTAGCCAATTGTTCTCACCCCTCAAGGCTTCAGCCTCACTCCTAACCGCAGCCAAGGTACTGTTGAGAAACTGAGTCTGGTTGAGGGCGTTGAGCCACCTTCCCTCCATAACCCTGTTTAAAGCGTTAAGCTCAACGACGCTGTTGTTAAGCTCCTCCAATTTCGAAGACAGTTCTTTAACGAGGTTGGTTAGGGTCTCGTTGCTCTCCTCAAGCATTCCAACCCTGCTTCTAAGCATTGAATATTTCTCCCAGATTTCAACCCGGATGTTCAGCGTTGCTCCGAACGTAGCGTCCATGGTCTTAACGTTGACGGTGAGGTTCCCAGGCTCAGGAAGCCTTGCGACGTAAGCGTTGCCCTCAAGGATGATTGGGCAGGGATCCCAGGCTAAGCCATGCCTTAGGATACCCTCCACACCAACGATGGGCCGGCTTGAAGCAATGTTTAGCCCAACCTCAATATCCTGCTCCTCAACCCTGATGGATGAGATGCCTATGCTAGCAATGCTGACCGCTTGGATGCCCTCAGCTCTAATCATGAAGTTCTTCGGCCTGCCGCTTTTCTCGTCCCAGGTTTTGACTATCCTGCCCTCCTCCCTGTTCACGAGGAAGCTTCTCCCACTTATCGGAGGATCATCGTCAACACCCATCCAGAGCTGAGTAGCATCCAGAGAGAAGCATGGGTAGATGCAAATGTAGAAATCGCTATTAATAATGATGTTTGGAAGGAGTATATGAGCCCAGCCGAAAGTGCCGTTCTTAAAGAACTGGAAAGTGGCATACTGTTCAGTGTAGACTAGGCTGAAACCTTGGTCCCTGACCTCGAAGGTGAAAAGCATGTTCCCACCCCTCTCCAAGGCTAGGCCGTAGAAAACTAAGCCGGTTATCCTCCAGGGCAACGCTGGGGGAGTAAACCTGACCGCTACGCCGCTAGGGTAGAAATCGCTCCAAGCGTAGTCGAAATCACCATCATCGTAGGAGAGCACGAAGGGAGAGGCGTAAGAGCTTAGGGGGCTTAGGAGAAGGGCTGAGAGCAAGGCTAGGGCTAGAACAAGCTTGATGTGCTTAC
>JAFNIQ010000135.1 GCA_017601395.1 Candidatus Brockarchaeota archaeon | reverse complement strand
CCTAAGGTGCCAGATACCTTGGAATATTCTAAGGTATTGCTCCATGCCTCGAGTGCTTTAAATCCATAATCTCCCACCTGGTCAAGGAAATAGCCTTCAATCTTACTTATCTTTTCCTCACCTACCTGGAGGACTTTCGAATAGTACTCCTCAAGCCCGAAATATATGTCGAAAAGCTTAACACCGTTCTCGAAGCTTTCTCCAACCTTGGCTAATGCCTTCCCGAGGTCGTCGAGCTCCTCGCCGCTTAGCCTGCTTAGCTTTCCCGTGGCTTCAACTATCCACTGAGGGTCTGCTTCTACTCTGTCCGTCCATTTGAAGAACTCGTCAACGAATCCCCCGCTCTTCGAGAGCAAAGCGTAGATGTTTTCATACAGCCCCTCTCCGAGCTCTGAGCAGAGGTCCATAATGCCCTTGACGGCGGCGTCGCTCACTTTCCTCCTCTTGGCCGCATCCATTATCTTCTCCCAGATCCTGCCCGAGATGTCTGCAAGATCCATCACCGCCCAAGTATCCATCTTGAGGACTTCGACGATGGATTTGCCCGCCTTCTTGGCGTTGCTGAATATGGTTATGAGCATGCTGTAGCCCTTCGCCAGCTTCGGAGTGTTCCTGATTACACCAATGGCGTCGGTAAGCGCGGGGGTAAGCCAGTTCCAGGCTCCTTGCAGAACAGCCTTGGCTTTAGCGCCTAGCGATGCTGGAGTGGCTCCGCTCGTAGCGAGGTGGCAGAAGCCTGCGATGAAAACTAGTAGGCTTATCGCGTTTCCAACAGCCTTCCCCCAGGCGAGGCCCTTGCTGTACGGCTCCGCTTCCCTGAGCCCCAACAGTATTCCCCATTCATCGATGCTCATGTCTACGCAGACTCTTGAGAGGAAGTCTAGGATGGAGACCAGGTCTGTGCCAAGGGCTTCAACCAGCTTTTGAACATCATCCGCAGCCCTGTTGAGAATACTGGTTGTCTCGACGTAGCCGAGAGCCTTAAACTCGCTAGCGTAGTTTGCGATTATGCCGCCGATTTCTCTAAGCGTGTGCGACGTGAAGACTATTTGGCCAAGCTCATTATACTGGGAGAATGCGTTGATAACTATCGTCGCCGACAGGATTGTGAGCACCGCCAGCTTTAGGGCGAGCGCGCCGACAGTGCCCTTGCTAGCCACCGTGAGGACAACCATTACCACCCCGGTTAACGCTATCTTCCAGGCTTGAGAGGCTAAGCCGTCCCAGAAGCCTTTCCAGAACGGTGAGGACTCGGGGTCGAGGATGAACCTGGCTCCGGCGACAAGCCTCCCGTTGCAAGTGAGATTAACATTAACCTCCCGCTTGTAGGAGTCTAAGGATGATGATAGTAGGACGGCGTCCTCCATCCCGTTGAGGCAGAGGTATTTCCAACCCTTCTCATCGCTAACCCTTCCGAAGACCGTAGGTATGAATGTTTCAACGTTAACCCTGTAGTCTAAGCCTATTCTAGCGAGGTTCCTAACCCTAACCGTTTTAAGAGGCCCTTCTCCAACAATCTTCAAAGGACGGTAGATGAGGGCAACGTAGCCGGGCTCAGCCCTCCCAACCATGGTTCTAACGTCTGCAACGGTCTCCTTGTAGTCGTAGTCAATATCTGGGTTAGTCTTCTTCACCCCCTCCATTTTAGCTTGGTAGAGGGCTAGCTGCGTAGCGTTCAACACAACGCTGCTACTCTCAACCCAGTACGGCTTCAAGGGTTCAACCCTATAGTCTGAGGAAATGTTCCCGCTTCTGAGAGACTGTTTATCGGCACCGGTTAGAGTAAGAATATCGTCCTCATTTAGAATGCCAAGATACTCGTAGTATGGCTCTATGCTCTTAACCATAATCTTGACCCCGGCCTCTGTTAAAGCCTGTCTGCCTGTTCCAATACCGAGCTCGACTCCTAAACCTGGAACAGGAATAGGTATTAGCCCCATGCTCAGGTTCGTTTCATAGGGGAAAGGAGAGTGGACTCTTTCAGCGTAGAAAATTGCTTCACCGAGGATCCTCTCATCCCAGAGAGCGTAAAACCTGACATGGGTAGCAGCCTCATACCCCGGCACGAAGACTCTCAGAGTTTCCTCGTGTTCTGGAACAATGACGGTGTACTCCTCGAAATGCTCGGGAACCCAGAAAGTCTCGGTTGAAACCATTGTTTCTAAACCAACCAAGTAGGGGTTGCCGTCGTCGTCACTATACTTGACCACTATCCTAGCTAGGGATGATGGTTGAAGAAGCCTTAGAGTTAGCTCAAAATCCCTAGATTCTCCTGCTTCAATGCTCCCCAGGCTTCTGCTAACATTCTCCAAGTGGCTGCCAGACGCCTCTAGAACAATGTTTCTAGCGGGGCCGCCGCCACTATTCCTAAGCCTCAGGACGAGTTTAGCGTGCTTCAACACTGAGGTGTCTCGCTCAACTATCTCGACGCTTAGCGACGGTGCTGGCGGGGAAACAATCTGGATAACGTATGTTTCCTTCTTGCTGCCGGTGTTTGCGAAGACAGCGTTGCCTTCAAGCCTCAGGGTAATGTTGTAGGTTCCGGGCTTAACCGCCTTAAGACTGAAAACCCCTGAAGTATGCGTGACGTCCAGCTTCCTCTCAAGACTGTTAAGTGGCTCGAAGGAGTCTGGGGCTTCAAGGATTAGTGTAGCGTTGAGAGGTTCAGGCCCGCCGCCCCATGGTGAGCAGTATTCCGCGAGATAAGATGCTTCAAGGGTCTCGCCGACGTTAAGGCTTGTTGAAGAAATGTTAACATGGATTATCCAGCCCTCTATGATTATTGGGTCGTAGGCTGGGAACAATACTTTGAAGCTCCTCTCATGCTCTGGATAGATGACTCTAACGTCCTCGTAGTGCCCGGGTACTGCTATGACTGGGCCGCTTGTACGCAACCATCCCCACTTCGTGTACTCAAAGAAAGGCAGGTATCTTACCGGCTCGTTCCAGGCTCCCCCGCCTATCTTCCTAAGGCCTTCAAGCCAATACTCCTCGACCCTGGATGCTTCACCCCAGATTCTTGAGACGACTGTGAAGCTCTTGTTCGTCTCAAGGTCCTCGAAAGTGTAGTTATACCATCCTTGCTCACGCCTCCAAACCCTGTATTCCCTGACGAGGGTCTTGTTCCAGGCCTCGTAGAAGCCTGCTTTCTTAGTGAAGTTGTACCGAGCGTAACTGAGGTTGCTCTTTAAGATTACGGGTATCTTTATGCTGACGCTCCCGTTCTCAAGGCTTCTCTCAATGCTTATGCCGCTAAGGTTCAGCGTTATGGTTTCACCGTTGGAGAGCGTCGCGTTGATGAGCGGAGAATCGTGGAGCCTTTCAACATTGCTTCTAAGCTCATCAGTAGTGTAGCCGGCGCTAACGTGGAGGCTGAAATCCCTCCAAAGCCTCTCAGCAAAAGACAAGTTGAATCCTTCTGGAACAACGTATTCGCACTCCTCAGCGAGAAGATCGTCGGGAATAGCTTTTCCAAGATAGTTTTCAAGCCTGCTCGCGAAATCCTCAGTCTGAGTGTTAACCCTTAAAATGGCGTGACGGTTAAGCTCAAGGCTTAGAGTAAGAATG
>JAFNIQ010000051.1 GCA_017601395.1 Candidatus Brockarchaeota archaeon | reverse complement strand
CGTTTCCCCATCATCGTCTAAGACTTTTATTGCAGACTGCTTTAGACCGGTAGCTCCGTGAAGGGGATTATCTCTATCTTGGCTACGGTTATAGTTACCTCCGTCGCACGAGGTTATTGCCGTCTATGTTCTTGCCTTCAAGCGTCATATCAACGTGAAGCCTTCCCTTGGAGACACCCGGATCCCACTTAATAATCTTATAGGCCCTCTCGTCAATCTTCAGCTGATTTTTGTAGAAGTCGGGTCCTAAGCTCACGTCGCCCGCCGCGAACGCCTTCGGGAAGCGTAGGTGGAAGCGCGGCGCAGCATCGAGTATAAACTTCATGAAGTGGAGTTATTACGAGGTCTTCTGGAGACAGGCCGTCAGATGGTTAGCCGGAAGGCTCTAGTATTCTGGCGATGGGCCTGAAACTCCGGCTGGTAAGGGCATACGCCAAGTCTGAAAACGACTGACGCGCTACTGCCTAAACCCCTACTGATCGGCTTCGCCTTCAGCCCAACGGCGGAGCAGCTCTATTTCAGAGGCATCGTAAGGCGTACCATCGGGATGCAACAGGTCGTGTTGCCAGACTCTAGGCGGCGGATCGCCTGGCTTCGACCCCCAATCTAGATAGGTTTGCGTCTTACCCGCCACCAGACCCCAGAAGTACCAGCCCACATGATGCTGCCTGAAGATCGGTAAGATGGCTGAGAAAGTATTGCCTACCTGCCGGCGGAGAAACTCCGTGCATAAAATTGGACGGTTAAACTGCTGCAGCCATTCAATCTTAGCCCGAACGACATTCGGCTGGTCATATGCGTGGAACGAAATAACGTCAGATAACTCTATAAAACGCTTATGCATAGAGTCTTGAAAGTTCGCCCACAAGCCGACCGTCAAAGGCTGGGATGGCGAGATCTCCCGCGCCCATTTGAAGGAGGCTTCCACTAATGGTAGGCTTCTCTCACCCATTCCCGAATTACCTGGCTCGTTGTAAAGATCCCAAGCGAGCACTCGCTCATCCTGTGCGAAGCTGCCAACGATGTCCTTCAAATATTCCTCCAGCCCACGCCACATGGTTTTGTCGAGGACTCGAGATCGGCCTGGGCTGGCAACCCAACGACTGTTATGTACGCCGGGTACGGGCGGCTCCTGAGGTCCCAGCTTAGGCTCCTGGTTCCAGCAGTCGTCGAAAAGCACTAGCATAGTGTTAATGCCATGCATGCTTGCGGTGTTTAGAAAACGGTCTATTCTGTTCTTAAACCCTTGCGGGTCCGCTTCCCAAACAAGGTAGTGCAAGAACACGCGGACGCTGTTCAAGCGAATTTGCTCCGCCCAGCCTAGTTCTTCATCTATCGTCTGTTCGTCAAAAGTCTCCGCCTGCCACATTTCGATAGTGTTCACCGCAGTGCGAGGAATATAGTTACAACCCCGTACCGAGCTGAACTTCCTACGGTAGGTTTCCAATGATGCTCAACCCATACACAGTATTCTCTTAAGGTATTTAAAATTAGTAGTGGAGAGAAAAAGCTCGTTTTTTAAAAAGTCTACACTTGCATAGCCCGTAACATAAAAGACCCTTCCGGATCTAAATTCCTCCAAGAGATAGTAAAGGTTCAACACAATGTTAAATCTAATGCCTCAAATCCTCCATAATCTCAATAGGAAATGAGTTCTTGATATTTAACCTTTATAAGCGCGCGATTAAATCATGGTTAGCTATGTTTTCAAACGGTTTTATCGTAAAATTTGATGTATCCCCATGTGGACGGCACGTGGCAGGAGACGACTCCGGCCGGAGCCCAAATGTAATGATAAACCACACTTTTGCTCAGGTCCTCTAATTCTTGGCAGTAAAAGTTGATCCTCCATACATCTCCTGGCTTAGGCGGTAAAGAGCCCTTTGTTAAATCCTTCATGCCGGACCAGGGGAGAGCAACTTCGGCGGTCCAGCCCCTGTCAACATCATCATGATAGTTCAGGGTCCCGTAGATCTGCACGGCATGCTTTATCCCCACTAAATCCCATTTGAAATTTCCTCCTGCTTCCTCAAAGCTCAACCACCTCTTTTTTTCGATGTCGTATAGGGGCTTGGGCCAGAAGACCTCGTATCTTGTGTTTAAGGCATTCATCTCAAACTCATAGTAGTTTAAGGTATCACCGTCCGGATCTATAAATATCTCAGCATCGGGGTCGTTGTAAACAATATCATCTTGCTTCACGATAGTGCCCCATACGTCCGGGCTTTCTATGTGAAATCCTACGTAGAGGAAATCATCATCCCATAGGACTTTTACCCATTTCCTTAACCTGAGCTTTTCTCCGCTAACTATATCTACGAAGTCCTCCGTCCTCGCAGCCCGCCGCCATGCTCTTTCTTTTAGAAAGCCATCAATCCTTATCTTCTCTTCAGTCCTATAGCAATCTATCCTTTTCTGAATCATTTGGCTATATTCAAAACGGCTCCCCTTTAAAAGGATTTCTAAATAAATCGTTGCTTCGATCGCCACTTTGAACAAAAGCTTGACTTAAGCTTCTTCACCCAGCGATGTTGGGCAGTTCTACTTATAAATCATAGGTGCACGCCTTATGGAACAGGCTTCTCATGATGATCTCAATCTATACATAGAGTTTCCTTAAGAGTTTTCAAGGCCGCTTCGAAATTCCCCTTGAAGCCATAAAGATAGTATGTGAAGTATGTCGTTGTGCCAGTGTTAACCCTTATCCAGGGCTGAACCTCAATGTAGGAGTAATGCGACTCACCGTTATCAGGAGTATTCATCCAAATATGTGTTAAAAACGGGGTTTTCGCGTCATAAGCCATTATTAGCCCGAGCTCCTCCTGCTCGTCGTAGCAAGCTATCCAATCCTCCTTTAGGAATAGCCTTTTACCGTAAAGCCTGCCCCTATACCTTTCTCTACGTATGCCGTTGTCTGAAGGATAGTATATCACATGGCTTGCGTCTACATTGTTTCCAAGCCTGATCAAGGGGTTGACGCCAATTACATTAAGCTCGGGGTTAACAAAATCAGCCTCATATCTCACCTCCAGCAGAGGAGTACCTGCGAAAAGCTTGAAAGTCTTCTTCAAAACGTTACCATTCATATCGGCCTCGGCAGATACTATTGCACTATTCCCCTCGCTCTTAACTATTCTAATGTCGAAGTTCTCATGTCCTTCGACGGTCGGTTGTTGTATGAATTCCTCTAACCCTCCGAATGGATAAAACCTTCTCTTCCTACCTGAAACCCTCCAGTCCTCAGGCTTCTTCGGGTATAGTTTGAACAGCAGGTCTGCCTCCCGTTTCTTCAACCTGTACTGTAGCAATCTCCCGCCCGGGGAGATCACTTTGGCCACCACATGCTCGTTTTCAAGCACGGCTTCCTCAAGACCATCCCTGTCGAAGTCCCCAGCGTAAGCTATGGCCTTTCCCTCAAACCTTCGTACCAGAAGCCTGCAGGTTGTCCGGGCCGAGGAAAGAAAAACGTTCACCAAGTAGTCCCCAGCATTCAGGTCCAGCGGTACTACTGTTTTGTACGGTCTGCGCAGGGGAGCTTGAATCCCCAGGGATTCTTCCAAAAACATGCCTCGTTTTGATGAGACGCTTATCTTCAAGTCGGTCTTTTCAGCGCCCGTGTTGTTCCAGATGGACACCGGTATTTCAACCTTCCCTTCAGAAATCAAGAGGGGAAAGGTGGAGACCATGGGCGGCACCTCTAAGAAGCACAGGCTCCTCCAGCAACCCTCCTTCGCGGAATACTCTACGAGCAGCAGGCCGTAATCCCCGTTTAACTCCTCAGAAACGGAAACGTCGAGTACAACATTCCTCTTTTCTCCCTTTTCTAAACGCACCACTATGCTGCTCCGCTGATCCACCACAATGCCGCAGCTCGCCTTGACTTTAAGAACTCCTTCTAAAGGCTCATCGGTCCTATTCTCAATTGAAACCTTGAGGCATGTACCATCCAGTTCAGAGGAGAGCGAGAAACATGCCCCGAAAACTTTGCGGAGATGCTGCTTGTCAGCAATGAGAATTCTTAATAGGTTTACGAGCGTTGAAGGACCCACAGTTTTACCATCCTCGAAAACTCCAACGGCCTTCCGCGAAAGGATCGCCTTCACAACCCTCTCCGCAGATGATGACCCTTGATCCCCCTTGTCAACGAATAGCCACATGGAAGGGAATGCTTCCCCCCATTCTAAACTATGAGGCATTATTAAGAAGGGCCTTCCCATTTTCTCCAAGTACTCGCTGTTACCCTCATGGAATACATAACCGTCCAAATGATTCTCCAACACGTCGACATCTGAATCCAGAAGATTATTGAACACTCCGAAGAGCATTTCCCCGGGCTTCTTCATCCTGGACGCGTCTACCGCATCGGAGGACTGGGGGTCAGGATACTCCTTCCAGTTAAGCATGAGACACTTGCCGTCGCCAGTTAACTGGCCTGAGAAAACAGTGAAATCAAGGCCGAGCTCCTCTATCTTCGACGATAGCTCTCTGACAGTCAAATCCTCACCGGGGCCCACTAGGAAAACCCATTTGCAACCCATTCTGAGAGCATCCGCCAGTATTTTACCAGGGTGCCTAGGCAAGGGTGTCACCATATACCTGCCGCTTGCACAGAAGGGCCATCCCTTCCAGACTTCATGCGTGTCCAAAACATTCTTCCCTTCAATAAGCAACTCCAACAGCCTTCTCGACTCTGCAAGATCCCTTGTGGCCACAACCAGCGCTGTTCTCTGACTGCTGTGCTGCTGGAGACGGAAGAGTAAAACATCCTTGCTCAAGTGCTCAACAGGGACTTCCCGTTTAAGCATCGCCCAGAGTTGCGAGTTGAAGTCGAGGAGGACGATCAAATCGGATTCGGCTAAACCCTTCTGAAACTCCTCTGGAGCCGGGTTTGAGAAGACTTTAAAATCCTCAAGCCTCAGAAACTTTTCGAAAAACCCTTCCTCCATCCAGAATCTTCCGAAACCCTCTAGAAAACAATTGTTGCGTTCAATGTTTTGCACCTTAGCGTCAAGGTCTTCAAAGCAAAAATCTATCCCAAGATATGAGGCTGAGACCCATTTTTTCACAATCCATTCGCGCGAGAATCCTTCAAAACAGTCTTCGAAAAGCTTTAAATCACACGGACAGGCTTCAAGCGCATCCCTATTCATTTTGAAAAGATCATAACCTGCAAAATATAAAACTTTATGTTGAAGGATGTGAAGCGACTTATGTATAGCATACGCTGAAAGCTTAATCTCTCTAAGAGACATCATGCTTTAAAGAGATGGTGTGCGGCTTGGAGAAAAGAAACCCGTACGCTAAAGACTCCTCCAGGACATTACTTGAACATGTTTAGCTGCAACTCTTTTCAGCTTCTCGTCTTCCGTTACAAGCGGCTTTTTGAAAACAATGCTGGCCATAAGGTAGCTGGCATCGTAGAAAGTAATGCCGTTGCCTACGGCCAGATCGAAAACGGCGGAGTAATCCAGATCCCTCCAGCCTATCTTAATGAAACTGTTCATAAGGAAAACCTTGCCTACGGCCAGGACGACGCGCTTCAACTCCTCCCGGCTGGCAACACCTCTTATCGAAACCTGTTTCCACAGAGCGTTACCAATCTCGTAGAAAGCCATATCCAGGGTTGCAAGACCATTAAGCCTGCTTAACAAGGCTTCTCCCTCAATATTCTTAATCATCGTCAGCAGGGAGCTTGCGTCAACGATTGCTTTCATCGCTCCTCCCTGGAACCCCTTACGGCTTGAACGATTTCCTCATCGCTGAGTTTTGAAAGCACTCTTCTAGCATCAGCCAGAGATTTAAGCAGGGCCTCCTTTTCCCTTTTTTCAACCTCCTCTTCCAGTGCTTTCCTGACTATTTCGCTCACGTTTATATTCAACTCCTTTATTTTTCTTTTAAGCTCCCTGCTTAACCGTATGGTTACAATTTCTGACATTACGTTAAATGTAATACAAACACCGTATATAAGCTTTAGCTCAGAAAACCACGTTTCAGCATCGAAAGCAAACCTTCCGTCTGGCTGCTTGGCCACCAGGTTTGAACAATTAAGCTCGCCAGAGTATGTTAAGCGTAAGAAAGGAGCCGGTGCGTTAAGCACGCGCTACTCCTAACTATCATAAACATCTAACCAGAAAGCTTCCACTTTAAGTAAACCTGCCTTATCTTGCCTAAGTATTGCAGCGCGCAACACCACTTCTCGCCGGGTGCTTGATCGAAACAGTAGTATGCGGTACACCCATGCTTCTTCATAGTAAGCATCCCTGTGATTTGCGATAGGGCAGGTTCCGTCAGCAGCTTTCTTCCTGTTTTCACCTCAATAATTATGAGATATTTCTTCTTCCCCAGCTTTTTCTATAAGTAGCCTTTCCAGAATTTTTTAGCATAAGCCATGGGGTTCGAAGGATGACAAGCTATGGCTTTGGGCACGTACTATGTATGAATGCGCACATTCGTACAAAAACGTTTAAGAACTCTCCACGGGGGCCGCTTGAAAAGACGGAGGGCACTAAGGAGATGGTTGAGAGTAAGCCTAAGGTTCTCGTGCTGGACAGTTTCGACGAGGAGTTTTTCGAAAGGCTTAAAGAATACTGTGAGGTTCTGAACGAAACCCGTCTGGAGGAGACTGAGATACTTATAGTTAGGAGCAACACGAGGGTTGACAGGGAGCTCATATCTAGGCTTCCGAACCTTAGGCTTGTGGTGACAGCTACGCACGGCGAGGACCATATTGACAAGCAGGCTCTTGCGGAACGGGGAATACTGTACAGGACTGCGCCTGTTCAAAGCTACGATGTCGCCCAGAGCGTGATGGCCTACGTTTTCGCGTTCGCCACCAACATGGTTGCCGCAGACAGGTCTATGAAGAGGGGCGAGTGGAGGAAGAAAGAGCTCGTAGGATTCAGGGTGGAGGGTAAGACGCTTGGAGTAATAGGATACGGGCGCATAGGGAGAGAGGTTGCGAGACAGGCTCTGGCGAACGGCATGAAGGTAATTGTTTACGAGAAGGACGCTAAGGCCCAGCTTGAGAACAGTCTGCCAGTAAGGTTTGCTGAAACGCTTGAGGAGCTTCTTTCAAGCTCCGACATTATAACGATTCACGTTCCCCTGAATGAGGAGACAAGGGGGATGATTGGTGAACGCGAGCTCGCCATTGTTAAGAACGGCGCCTACTTGATAAACACTGCCAGAGGCGGGATTGTTGACGAGGAAGCACTGCTGAAAGCATTGGAGGCAGGCAGGCTTGCAGGCGCGGCTATAGACGTTTTCCACCATCAGCCGCCCCTGGTTAACAACTCGTCTGAGAAGATCGCACTCCACGAGAAAGTGATTGCTTCCCCGCACAGCATCGCTCAAACCAGGGAGGCCTTGAGACAGAAGGGTGAAACAGTCCTAGAAATCATCAGAAACTATGTTTCGAATCCCAAGGGTTCAGCGTTTAAACCCGGGGAAAGCGTTTAGAATTCAGACGGACTATTGGGAGCGCCCTCAACAGGATATGGCGCCCTACCCCTTCCAAAGGCCCAGCAGCAGCCCTATGAGAAAAGTAGCTGAAGAGTATGGAAGCACGTTTTGAAGGCTGCCGCCAAGCTCGATTATCCTAGGTAGGAACTCCATAGCCTTGTCGAAAAGATCCTGGAAAGTCAGGCTCACGTAGCCCGTGGCCACAAGTATTATTATGAGTATCAGGAGAGCCAGTACCAGCGTTAAGGCCCGCTTAATTATCAGGCCTACGAGAAGCCCGATGATGAACGGGACGACCACTGGAATAATCCAGGCGAACTCAGGAGGAATAGTCGCTACAGACATCTTGAAAACATGATCGGCTGTAGGTTTAAAAAGTTAACGGAGCCCAATTATCCGGGGAGCGGTCTGCTAGCTTGAGCCTTCCTCGCCGCTGATCCAGACTACTTCGGCCTCTATTTACTATCTGCTCACGCCAGTAATAGGGTTCGCGTTAAGAACCTATGAAAAGCTAAATCCAAGCGTATGAGTCGACCACGATCCTCCACCGTGAAAGCGCGCGCCATACCGTATACTTCACACTTATAAGTTTCAACCGGGTTTAAGCCCTACCGCACGCGCCTAAGCATTAGCCTCGGCTGCTAGGTGGTTAGAAAGAAATCGTAAAACGGGCCTTTAAGCATCATGGTTTCTAAAATCTCTGAGCGACTCGCATTGAGCATAATTGGTTTAACGCAGCCGCCGAAGCCAAGCAGCCCTCCGGAGTAAACGACGCATCCTTCCACGCCTCTTACTGAGAGAGCCAGCTTCACAGCCTCCTCCAGGGACTCTCTAAAACCCGTCTTAACCATGTTTCCCACACGGGTTGAGACTGAGTCTGCCAGCGCAGCATTCTCAGCCACAACCACGGCAGCGTCTGCTTCGCCGAGGGAGAGAGCATGACTCACACCGCTAGAGCTTGTGGAGACCCCCACTCTACCCCGGGAGCCATCCAGTATGAGCCCAAGGTTAAGCTCCTTACCCGTGTAAACCCCTATTACCGCCTCCCTGTCGATCTTCATCGAAACCTCCCCGCCGTTTTCAACGATCACGGTCTTAGCCCCGTGTTCAAGCATGGCTTGCAATACTCTGTCCGCCAGGGCGCCTGGCAATGCTGCCATGGGTCCGACGCCCGCCTTAATGGAGGCATCGATGGCAGCCGCCACTACCCCGGGGGCTTCATCGTCAGGCTTAACCGGCTCAAGGCTGTATAGAAACTCAGGGTGTTTCTCAACGTAGGACTGCACTTTTTCCCTGGCCTCTATGAACTCTCTTAAACCAACGCTTATCAGCGAAGCCTGCTCGCAAGCTAACAGGAGGTCCGCCTCCCTGTAGCTCGTCCTCATGTAGAAAAGGCCGTTTCTAAACGTGAGGGCCGGTTGACTCTTCACCTGTACAGGGTCACCGCCTTAACTGGACATGCTTTCAAACAGTTTCCGCAGAGCACGCATTTCTCCTCGTTCACTGTAAGCCTGCCCTCATGGCTAAGCGTTAAAGCATCCGTCGGGCAGACGCTGGTGCATGCTCCGCAGTCGATACACCTGTTCCTGTCGATCTCGACATACCTTGGTATCTCCTTAATCTGAACACCGTTCGACCTCAGTATTTCAGTAATCTTTGCAACAGCCTTCTCGTCGGCGTCCATCTCTATAGTCATCAGCCCCTCGGAGGCAGTCAGCCTAGCGTTCAGAATGTTAACGGGTACTCCGGACTCCAGTATCGCCCTAGCCAGTATCGGCCTGTTAACATGCGTTGGAGAATACTTGAGTTCAAGCCTGACCTTCAACGACGACACCTCCTTCAGAAGCCTTTAAAAGCCTTGAGAGGTCCGCGCTCGTTATGAGCCCGAGCACATGATTATCGTCGTCAACCACCGGTAGCCCAGTGATGTCATACTGCTCCATTCTCTTAGCAACCATATCGATGGTCTCATGCGGCTTCGCAACAATAACGTTTCTCGTCATGATTGCCTCAAGCCTTTCAACATTGGCGGCGACAGCCTTAGCGATGTCCCATGTCGTAACAATACCCATAAGCCTGTTCTCCTCATCTACCACCGGAACATGATCAGCATTCTCCCTAACCATCTTAGCGGAAACTTCTCTGATAGAGTCGGTAAGCCTCGCGGTAGGTATCCTGGTCCTCATCAACTCGGCAACCTTAGGCTCGTGTTTCCTGAGGGGCATTGTTTTCTGCACGCTTTCCCTGCTCAACGGGGCGACCGGCCTAGTCAGAAGGAAACCGCCCTCCGTAATCCATTTCTTAAGAGTCTCGGCGACCTCCCTCGCCTTCCTGATGCTCGACATGCTCGCAGCCTTCACAGTCCTGCCGTTAACTTCCACCAGGCCATGTTTAAGCTCCCGGTAGCTAACTCTTCTTAAAACCGGTCTGTTAACAGAGGGCACGCTGTAATCAATTATCTCCGTGAAAATCTGCTCGTCAGGGGTTGCAGCATTCCTGGCGACATTCATGTTAACCAGGGGTATCGGTATGCCCACGCCGACGTAAAGCGTGGCGCCGTATTTGTAGAACGTCGCCCCTTTAAGGAACTCGGAACTCATCTTCTTCAGATCTCCAGCAACCATTATCGTCGACAAGTATTTGGAAGGATAGTGTTGCGTCCCCTCGCCTATGACATATCCCACTCCTCCCCCTAGAAATATTCTTGTCCCTATTCCTATAGTCTCCAGATCCCTATCCTTATACAGTGGGCTGAGCTCACCTGAGCCGGAGAACCCAATATTACCGTAGTTGGGAAGAAGCGTCCCAAGATAAGTGTAGAGCGTCCTATCACTAGAGTTGGTTGCAGCAAAATATCTTTGGTAAGCGTTCCGGGGGTTTACTAGAACCGCTTGATTCAAATCCTCTATGGTTATTATTGTCTCAACATGCTTCCTCGGGTAGCAGTCAGTCCCATAGCCCTCCCCCCTTAAAAAAATCTCCCTGCCGCTCACCAAATCCTCTATGACGTGCCCCCCACCATAGTCTATGCCCCTCGTCTCACTGTACGCTGTCGCACCAATATAGCCGTCTACTGCCGCTAAACCCTTGTACACGGGGACATCGTTCAACCATGCTTTCGTCATCTTTATAGGCGGGTCAGCATGCCCAAAGTTCAGGAATGCTCCGGAGCTACACATGGCCCCGAAGGTTCCAGTCGTAACAACATCTACTTCCCTTGCAGCCCTCTCAAGCCCTGAACTCTCCGCCAGTTTCACAAATTCTTCTGCAGTTAAAACCGTAACGTCGCCTTTGAATATCTTATCGTTTATGTGTTCTATTGTCCTCAGCGATTCATCCATTTTCTTAAACCACCTTGCATCGCTGAAAATAACATGGTTATAAAAACCTTTTCGTGTGTTCAGGAAGAAGTATCAAACAATATTATCTCGGGTAATATAATGAAATAAAGTTTAAAGAAAAGCAACCGATAATGACGTGCTAATTCCTCTCTAAATTTTGGAAGACAAGTACACCAGCATCATTTAATGGCTTGTTTCTATTTGGTCTAGAGTTGGAAGTGTAAGCACGGGCGAATATCACAGGTAATTAATAATTCCGTCTTTAGTTGACGGAGAAAGTTTATATAACCCGGTTATAATTTTGACGTGGAAAAATGGGGAAATGAAAAAGATTAGTCTGAAAGTCGATGGGATGGAATGCGCTGGCTGCGCCGTTACAATTGAAAAAGCTTTGATTAGAACTAAGGGCGTTTCAAACGTAAGCGTGAACTTTGTAACTGGTAAGGCGATTTTAGAATATAATCCTAAGGAGGTGAGTATAGATGAAATTCTAAAAGTAATTGAAGATACTGGCTATAGGGCGGAAGAATTTAAACCGGAGGCTGCAACTGAAGAAAGAGAAACCAAAAGGGAGCTACGTTTGTTTGTTTTCAGCTTTTTTCTAACCATCCCAATACTCATTGTAGAACTTTTTCTAGAGTTCGTCGGAAAGAACCTTTTACTTTTCATTTTAACTACACCTGTTCAATTCGTGGCCGGCTATCCCTTTTATAAAAGAGCTTACCTAGCCCTTAAAACTAGGAATGCGACCGTTGACACTCTGGTTGTTTTAAGTACTTCAGCTGCTTACTTTTATAGTGTTGCTGCAACCTTCTTCATCAGTGGCCCAACATTCTATGAGGCTTCTGCAACAGTGATAACAACCATAACTCTGGGCATGATCCTAGAACGAATATCTTATGGTAAAACTGGTGCGGCCATCCAGAGGCTAATGGAACTACAACCACAAACTGCCAGGGTGATAAGGGAAGGTGAAGAAACTGAGATCCCCATAGGCCATGTGAAAACTGGAGACATGGTGATCGTACGGCCAGGGGAAAAAATACCGGTAGATGGCGTAGTTGTAGACGGGCATTCTGCTGTAGATGAAAGCATGGTTACAGGGGAAAGCATGCCTGTGGATAAAAAAGAAGGGGACAGGGTAATAGGGGCGACAATAAATAAATCGGGGGTTTTGAAAATCAAGGTGACGGGAGTTGGCAAAGATACTGCACTAGCTCAGATAATAAAAATAGTTGAGGAGGCACAGGCTTCTAAAGCGCCGATTCAGAGAATTGCTGACAAGGTAGTCTCCTATTTCGTTCCCCTGGTTTTGTTGTCAGCGTTCATAGCATTTATAGTTTGGCATCTTTGGCTTAATTCAACACTATTGTTCGCCTTAACCGTCTTCATCACGATGCTTGTCGTTGCCTGTCCCTGTGCTCTAGGAATAGCTACGCCTACGGCAATTATGGTTGGCATTGGGAAGGGAGCCGAGCATGGAATTTTAGTAAAAAGAAGCGAGGCCCTAGAAATTGCTGGAAAGGTTACGACTGTTATTTTCGACAAGACTGGCACCCTAACCAAAGGGGAACCTGTGCTTACTGACATAATAAAGCTTTCCGAATATGAGAATGGGGAGATATTGAAGTTGGCCGCTATCGCTGAGAAGTATTCGGAGCATCCTATAGGAAAAGCGATAGTAAGGGAGGCGGAGGAAAAAAGGATCAGAATACCGGATGCTGAAAGTTTTGAAGAGATAATTGGTTATGGCGTGAAAGCCAAGCGTGATGGAGAAGATATAATGCTTGGTAATAGAAAGTTCATGCTCAACCAGGGGGTTGAGATACAACATGTAGAGGAGGAGCTTAGAAAGCTGGAAGAGCAAGGTAAGACTCCGATGATCTTGGCTTTCAATGGAAGAGCTGTAGGCATAATTGCCGTAGCTGACAGGTTAAGGGAGGATGCGAGAAAGGTTGTGGAATTGCTACATAGAACGGGGAAGGAGGTTATAATGATGACCGGAGATAATGAAAGGATTGCTAATGCGATAGCAAAGCAGCTGGGCGTCGACAGAGCTTTGGCACAAATTTCGCCATGGGGCAAGGCAAAGGAGATAAAAAGGCTTCAGAAAGAGGGCAAGATTGTGGCAATGATAGGGGACGGTATTAACGACGCGCCTGCTTTAACACAGGCTGACATCGGCATAGCTATGGGTTCTGGAATAGACATAGCCATGGAATCTGGAAACGTCATACTGGTAAAAGAAGACATAAGAGATGTTGTTTGCTTTATCGAATTGGGTAGGAAAACCATGAGTAAGATTAAACAGAACTTGTTTTTTGCCTTCGTCTACAACATTATTGCAATCCCTGTAGCTGCTGGAATTTTATACCCGTTACTCCACACTCTAGTCTTATCTCCCATGCTTGCCGCATCAGCAATGATTTTAAGTGATATTTGTGTCGTCGGTAATTCGTTGCTATTAAAAAGGTTTGATATCAGTAAAAGCCATGAAAAATATTAAAACTCTGAGGGCTAAACAATTTAACGATAAGCAGTATGGTTTTAGACAGATAATTCTCAATGGGGAAACAATGGAGTTAACACTAATCCCCCTGTTATTGTTAAAGCCTCATGAAAGCGTAGACTTAAAAATATTGGAAGAATTAGTGAAGAGCATTAAAACAGATAGTGTTCTAAAAAAGGCAATTGCGGTTGATCGGAACACTCGTATAATACTTGATGGGCATCATCGGGTGAAGGCTTTAGAGCTCATCGGTTGCAGTAAGGCGCCATGCCTCCTCGTAGATTACTCCTCTCCACGGATAGTGGTGCTCTCCAGGAGTGGAGACAAAGAGCTTCCCAAGGATTTAGTAATTAGGGCTGGACGTTGCGGGGAGCTTCTGCCTCCTAAAACTTCGAAGCATATGGTGAGAGTGAGTGGGCATTTGGTGCATATCTCAGTCATAGAGCCTGAGGTAAACATGCCCCTGACTGCACTTTAAGAGTTTGAGAGCTGTTCTTTTTATTCAACTGTTAGAAGGCAGTTTCTTCACCTTCTGGCGTGTAGCGCGTGACATAGCAGAGGAAACAGAGAAGATTTATAGGTCATCGGAGAGGGTTAAGAAAAATCGTTAAAAGTTTATTCAGCTGAGAAACAGTAATCAAGTTGTTGAAAAAGCATGGAGCACGGTTGTAAGGTTAAATTTCGTATTCTTAGAAAAGATGGCACGTGCTCACCGATATTTTAGACTCAACTCCTCCACTATCCTATGATACTTCTCATGAACTCCAGGCCCTACCTTCTCTTCCTCGATCTTCTCAAAATCATCTAACAACCTCTCCATGTCTTCATCGCTGAGAACGTTTCTCCCAATGGGGTAAAGCACATTATCCTCCTTTGAAATATGGTTCTCGAGTAGCTCAGCGTAGGACAATGCTTTTTCGGAAAAAACTATGGAGCCATGCTTATCTCCCTTCTCTATAGCCTCAATCGCTTGCAACATTCCTTTAACCAAGCTCCGACCTTGCTCATGTTCTTGAAGCATAACTTCTATTGGTCCTCCAGATCTGGGGACTCCGCGTTCTTCTAAAACATGAAACAAGACGTCTTCCTCTTTACCGTGATGACATCTGTCTGCAAACGTTCTCAAGAAATCCACTAAATTCCTAAGGTCGTCGACAGCCGGGTTAACGCCCAACTTCATGGTCTCAACCATGCGTTTCAAAACTCCAATAGCCTTTTCGATCACTCTGTGCTCTTCTTCTAGTATTTTCAGTGGATCACTCATATCCATACCCTTCTTATAACGTGGTTATATAAAAATTTTGCTAACAATTATGAGGAAAATCTTCGTTTAAGCATGTATGTGGGTGGAAAATCGCTCTGCAACATTATGGATGTTCTATTATTTTTCGGAAAACGTTTAAATATTATAACCGA
>JAFNIQ010000052.1 GCA_017601395.1 Candidatus Brockarchaeota archaeon | reverse complement strand
TTTCTTGGGAAGCGTTCTTTTTAAAGATTCGACTTTCCTGCCCGACTTTCTCGATAGGTGTTTAGACCCCCTCGAGAGTCTTGTTTAGTTTAGACGCGTCGATTTTGGTGAAAGGTCTAATGGCAAGGGAGAAATTGTGTTTGATGGCTGTAACATGAGAAGGATTTCCTTCATCCATACGGATATTAGCAGAATGAGTTTAGGAACGTGGACTGGGGCGAGGATTTCAGGATATATGATGAAAAGCTGCTCCTACTTAAGGAGGAAGAAAAAGAGAGGGAAATTTTCATAAAGGAATGCAGGGAGAAGCTTGAAAGGATACTGAAGCATTTAAGTGGCGAGAAGAAAGATGGGGGGGTGGAGAGGGAGATAAATCTCGAGCCAAGGGTTCGTAAGGTATTAATATAAATAGAGAGGTTGAACGAGAAAAAAGATGAGTTGAGTGAGAAAAAAGAGAAGTCTAAAAATGAGGAGAAAACTCTTAATGAATTGAGTAAGAGGCTAGAGGAGCTCAATAAAGAACTAGAGAAACTGAATAAGGAACTAGAAGAATCGAAGAAAGAAGTTTCTTCAGAAATAAATAACAAAATCAAGGATCTGGAGAATAAAGGATTAGAAGGATTGGAAAGGCTTTCAGAAGATGACGATTTGAAGCTGGACAATGTTCTGACAGTCTACAGGTCTCTCAGGGATAATCATGATTACTACTTGAAGTATGGAGATTCCGGAAGGTTCTTCGTCAACGAGATGAGGCTTAAAAGGAGATTTATCGGAAAAGCGTCTAGCGGGAGAGGCATTCGGAAGAAATTATCAATGCTGTTGAAAGGCTCATCATGCTTTTTTATGAGGCGGTCTCGCTCTACGGAGAGAGCTATTTTCGGCCAATCCTGTTCATGTTCGCATGCATCTTCACGTTTTCAATCCTCAGGTTATGCGAAAACTGGCCAATCCCTCTCCACGTAGGCCTTCGTTGGGATGACCTTCAACTCCTGCTCGAGGAACTTAAGAGGAGCATCTACGTCTTCTTCCAACTATACTGGGATGAGAAACCCCTAACGTTCATCGAGAGAGCAGTATCCCCACCGATACTCGGCACCCTCTACATATCGCTGAAAAGAAGACTAGAGAGGAGAATAAGACATTAATGCGTGGCTCCAGCAAGACTACAGGCCGATGGACATCATGGAGAGGATACTCAGACTCCTGTTCTCAGCCCTGGAAGTCCTGGCGTTGAGGAGAATGCAGAGACTGCGTGCAAATGCTGGAGGAGCTTCAACGTTTTCAAGACGTCGAAGGCAATACAAGCTTATTTCAAGATACTATTGGAACTATGAGGAGGTCTACAGGAAGTTTGACACTAATATGATCGAGCTCCCGGAAGGTTATTAGAGCGTTGAAGGATTTGAGTCGAAAAACATCGTGCTAGAGAAAACATGGTAAGTTAAGAAAGCAGGTGTGACGGAGCTTTTTGAAGGAAGGGAAGTTAAAAATCCTACTATTTTATTAAAGTAGGAAAAAATTTATATGTAGGATTTAAGATGTAATTCATCAAATGGGATCTATAGTAAAAGTGACGAGAAGGGGACAAACAACAATTCCGGTAAAGCTTAGGAAAAAATATGGAATAAAGGAGGGGGATAAACTTTTAATTGAGGACGCTAAAGAAGGGCTTATAATTAAGATAATACCCAGACTTGAAGAGTTGGCTGGAGTAGATGCGGAAATCGCAAAACCAGAAGAAGTAAAGAAGGAAATAGAAAAACTTAGAGAGGAGTGGTAGATTGAGGGAAGTGGTAGACACAAGATTTCTGATTGAACACTTCTATTCCGATGACCCCGATGTGAAGGCCAAGACTTCTAAGAGGCTGAAGGAGCTTACGCAATACTCTAAAGGGATAATACCCACATTAGTATTGGGGGAAATTATCAAAATCACATGTGAGAGAAGGGGGAAGGAAGAAGCAAATTTACGTTACCTATCAATTTTAAGAAGCGGCCTTCATATTGAAGAGTTAACGCCTGATGTAGCCAGAGACGCGGGATTACTTAAATGTCGATACAGAGATATTCCCATGAGTGACTGCATAATTGCCTCAATTGCGGTTAAGAAGAGGGCAAAAGTTCTCTCCGACGATCCTCATTTCGACGTGATGAAAGAGATAAAACGCATATGGATATAACTCGTACTTAAAGTTACAATATTTCTCTCACAACCTCATCAACGTAATACGTAGAGGGAAAAGAGCGTTTGATCAAATGAGTTTACAAAGAGTCCAAGTACTATCACTACCGGACAAGACTATTAAGCATAATTGTTAAATCCGGGAAAAATAACAACGCTAAATGGCTCGTTGGAGATTGTGGCGAGGGCCGGATTTGAACCGACTGTGCCCGTTTTTACGGCCGACACCCCGGTCTTCAGCCGGGCGCTCTCCCAGGCTGCTCCGAGCCATATTTTTTCTCGTCTGAGCTACCTCGCCTAGTTTTGTTTTATTGTTTAGGCTTCTATTTTAATTTTGCTCTTTCATGGCGTTAGTAATGCTTTTTATTGTTTTCTGTTTTTTAGGCTTGTTTAACGCGTTTTTCGCCATTTTAGAGTCATGGTGTTTCCTGCCTTCTGAAAAGGAGACAAATTAATATTGGTTGTATTATTGTGGTGGATGACCCTGAACTCAAAACGGTTTGTAAATTCGATTGACTAAATTTGTAAATGAAATTTTCTTAGCAAGTGCTGGAAGAAAGGGTGGTGTCGCCCGAGGATTTTCTACCGTGCTTTTTAACTTTAGCTAATTATTCATTACCATCTTTAACTCGCCCCATCTCAACGCAAGTTGATACAGACGCTTCTTGGCGCGCGCTACACGGCTTGCTGGTTTAAGTTCTCCTCCCCTGAGAGAAGCGGGCTTGATGCTTCCATAAACATGCTTTCTTTTTAAATGAAAACCAAATCTTCCGTACACAACTATTTTATATTCATAATAAAAAAATAAATGCTAGCTATGCCCAATATCCCTAGGAGTTGGGGAGCGTGAAACCATTAGTGGTTGCGCGCGGGAACTTCCAATGGACTTATTGTTCATGCAACCCCGCTAGTTGCTTTGTGGCAGCGTGTATGGAGTGTCCAGTATGCTATGGCTAGGAAGATACTAAGTTATAGAAAAATAATTCAAGGAATGAAATGTTACGTGCAAAAGCCGGTACGAGAGCCATTTATGTTTTTGTCGGCAAGAGCAGTAATGTTGTTAATCACCACGGCAGTCTTGCTCAGCTTAATTAGCTATTATTACGATGTTGCGATGGGTCTACAAAAATCGGTATTTTTCATTTCTTTTGTATCTCTTGTAACAGCCTATTCTATCGGCAGTCTTATATATCGATTTAACGTTAAAGGGGCCTGCTTAAAAATCCTAACCATCATATTTCTTTTCGCTTCGAACGTATTCTTTTTTCTAGGTCTTGCATTTAGTTTCTTAACTAAACCTGTGCCCATTTTAGATTCCTTAATATTTATGTCATTCAGCACAATATTGGCGGGAGCAGCAATTCTTTATTCACTTAGAATTGCTTATAACCTGTTACATGCATCAGGATACTGAGGGCGAGACAATGTCTAAGAGCAGAATATCAGAATTTCCGCAAAGAAATGTAGGAAACATTTTTGATATTTTAAAGTTTGGAATTCACGTGCTACTTTTATCGCGCGAGCGCGCTTTGGTTAAGAAGGGGCTGGGTTAAAAGAGGTAAGAGAGGCGAATTACAAATGTTGAGGGAAATAGAGGGTATAAGAGAATGGATGCGGAAGCCGTTTTCTTTTCAGCCTCTCTGGCCTCTGGCGCTCGCTGCAATCATACTGGTCGTTCTGATTGAAGCATCCGGCTATCTCTATGGGTTAAGACTTGGAGACTGGAAGTTCAGCGCATCTATCTTGCTGTTCGCGATAGCCCTTTGCATCGGCGCCTTCATTGAACGATTCGGCGTCAAGAACAGGGGTCTAACACTCCTCTCATTCTCCCTCCTGTTCGCCTCAAACGTATTCTTCCTACTCGGATTAATATCCCTTCTTCTAATGAAATCGCAAGTGGAGCTCATGATATTCTTGCCGTTCGAAACCGCATCGATAGCTCTGTTGCTAGTGTATTCTCTCAAGAAGGCTTACAACATCCTGAGAATGGGGAGGAAAGCTTAGGCTTAGGGTGAATCATGAGGGTTTAGAACTAGACTATGAAAACAGTTGAAATTTCGATGTGCTTAAGCTGGAAACCAAAAGTTTCTTTTTATGGGTTCGCCAAGCGCGTCCCTATTTCTTAACGGTTTCTATTCAGGTTGATGAGCAATGAAGCGTACATACTGTTTTTTAGTTAGGCGGTCCTGGTAGGAAGACATAAATCATGCCTGTATTCCCTTTTTCGGAGATTTAAGGATGAAACACGATTTCGGCGAGGACGAGTACCGTCTGAAGTTCCTGAGCGAAGGCGGATTCACTAGAAAGAGGTGTGGTAAATGCGGCAGGTTCTTCTGGACTCTCAACCCGTCTAGGGATAACTGCGGAGAGTCTCCATGTTCACCCTATACTTTCATAGGCAGGAGGGTAGGCAGGGGTATGGATGATTTAAGCCAGGTTAGGAGTGCTTTTCTGGGCTTCTTCAAGAACAGGGGTCACGAGGTTATTTCACCGTATCCTGTTGTGTGCAGGTGGAGGGATGATCTTTACCTTACTGATGCGAGCATAGTTGATTTCCAGCCTTATGTTACAGATGGTATTATTCCTCCCCCGGCTAATCCCTTGGTGATTTCCCAGCCCTGTATTCGTCTGGTTGACATTGACCTGGTCGGCAAGACTCTTGGGAGACACCTCACCATTTTCGAGATGGGCGGCCATCATGCTTTCAACAGCGAGGAAAAAGAGGTCTACTGGAAGGAGGATACTGTGAGATACGGTTTCGAATTCTTCACCAGGGAAATGGGGGTTAAGGGTGAAGATCTTACTTTCGTCGAAAGTGCTTGGAGCGGGGGTGGAAACGCGGGGCCCTGCTTCGAGGTTATTTCACACGGCCTTGAGGTTGCTACTCTAGTCTTCATGAAGTATAAGGTTAACCCGGACGGTTCTCTGAGGGAGCTGCCTATTAGAACGGTTGACACAGGATACGGGATGGAGAGGATAAACTGGCTTTTAAGCGGGGCTCCAACCGGTTTTCATGCTTTCTACGGTAGTCTTCTCCACGAGGTTTCTAAACTGGTTGACATCGATGTTCCCCAGGAGCTTCTTAAAGAATATGGGGTCAGAGTTTCCCTTTCTGAAGACAAGTTTCTAAGCCCGGCTGAGAGGATTGGGCTTGTCAGGGACCTTGGCTTCCCGGATTCCTTCTCAGCTAAGCTTGAAGCAATGGAGAATGTTTTCAAGGCTCTGGATCATGTTAAGAGCCTAGTGTTCATTCTCTCAGAGGGTGTTGTACCCTCTAACACCGGCGTGGGCTATTTGGCTAGGTTGCTCTTAAGGAAGACAGCCAGGGTTCTGGATAGGCTTGGCGTTAATTCTCTCCTGCTCGACATGGTTTCATGGGAGGCTGACTACTGGGGTAGGGTTTTTCCGAGCCTCTGTGAGCTTAAAGACAGTATTCTGAGACTTGTCGAAATAGAGCTTAAGAAATACAGGAGGAGCATTGAAGAGGGGGTTAGACGCGTGGAGTCTCTTGTTAAAGAATCCAAGTCATTAGGCGTTGAGAAGCTTGTCGAACTTTACGATTCTCACGGTGTTACGCCTGAGCAGGTTGCAGAAGTTTTCTCAAAGAAGGGTGTTGAAGTAAGGATTCCGGATGACTTCTATAGCATGATAGCCTCCAGACATAAACAGCCTAAGGGTCTTGGGGAAGAGGAAGTGGTCACCCTAGATTTCGACGAGAAGGCTTTCCCAGAAACTGTTAAATACTTCTATGAGGATCCTGATTTGCTGGAGCTAGAAGCCAAGGTGCTTGGAGTCTTCAGCAATAAGGTTGTTCTCGACCGGACAATCTTCTACCCGGAGGGCGGCGGCCAGCCTGCTGACAAGGGTAAGCTCATCTTCAACGGGAAAGAGGCCATGGTGAAGGACGTTAAAAACTTGAATAACCGGATGATCCATTTCATCGAAGGCCCTGTCCCTAGTGTGGGCAGCATTGTTAAAATGGTTGTGGATTCTGAAAGGCGTCTCCAGCTTAGAAGAGCCCACACCGCTACGCACATTATAAACGCTGCTGCCAGAATGGTCCTGGGAAACCATGTTTGGCAAGCGGGTGCCCAGAAAGACACGGTTGAATCCAGGCTTGACATAACTCATCCCCTTCCGCTTGCCAATGAAGAGATTGAGAAGATAGAGCGTAAAGCTAATGAAATAGTCATGTTGAACATCGATGTTAAAATACAGGTTCTACCCAGGACTGTAGCCGAGAAGGAGTACGGTTTCAGAATATACCAAGGTGGCGCTGTCCCTGGTAAAGAGCTTAGGATCGTCAAGATAGATGGGTTTGACGCTGAAGCCTGTGGAGGGCTTCACGTTAACAAGACTGGGGACGTTGGACTGGTGAAGATAGTTAGGGTTGAGAGGATCCAGGACGGCGTTGAAAGAATAGTTTTTCGAGTAGGCTTCTCCTCCTTGGATTACGTGAGGTCGCTTGAAAACAAGATGTCTAGCCTGGAGAACATTCTAGGTGTTCCGCGGGACAAGATAGTTCAGGAGGCTGAAAGAGTCCGGAATGAGTTGAAAAACCTGAGTAAGAAAGTTGAGAGAATATTAGAGAACCAGTTTGACATGCTGGCAGACCAGCTGCTTTCCAAGGCCGTTGAAGAGTCTGGTGTTAGGATCGTGCTCTATAGTTCCGAAGAACTAGAAATAAGCCATCTCATAAGCCTCGGCGAGAAAATCTCCAGGAAGGAGCCGAGCTCCGTAACAGTGGTGATGTCCCCCGTCCCAACTGTGCAGTTCGCCGTGTTCGCCGGCGAGAAGGCTCTTGAAAAGGGTGTCGATTGCTCTCTGCTAGCGCGCCGCATTCTTGGCGAAATCGGGGTTGGCGGAGGAGCCGGAGGCAGGAGAAACTTCGCTAAAGGAGGTTTAGCAGCCAAGGTTGACACTAAGACTTTCGAGTCAAAGGCTTTAAAAGCCGTAAGCAGCGTCCTTCCAAATGGTTAGAAGAAGGGTTTAACAAGCATGTTCCAACAATGTGTTTGAAACCATAGTAAAGCCTGCTTACGTTATCCTTTTCCTTATTTCTTGTAATTTTTCGACGGCATAATCTACAATTTTAAGGGTTTCTTGTAAATTTTCCACTCGATTTAACCCATTATAGTGTGCGCTAAAACCCTTGGTTTTCTCCTGGTTTATGAGGGTGTACATCGCTTATATCCTTGTAGCCGTCGAACCTTGCATCGTCCACCAACAATATTTTTGGATTCATGTTCCCTCTTGTCTCCATTTATAATGGCACCTATAATCCTAACATTCACTGAGCAACAGACTTCCCGCGACTCATAGCTAAGCACCATAATATCCAACGGATCTTCATCGTCAAATCATATCTGATGGATAAAACCATACTCCATAGGGAAACCACCGACGAAGGTATTATGTGGTCTAAAACAAAGTTTTCCCATTCGATCTTAACTGTTGTATTAAGAATTTCCGATAGGTTTTCTCCACATAGGATATCTGCCAAAGATTCGTCATGAACGCTCTAGCCAAAAAGCCAACTCGTATTCGTGCTTTTGAAATATATGGGGAGAAGCTGTTTCCACCTTAAGGAACTAGTTGGAACCCAACTAGGTTTCACTATTAAAATAGCACGTGCCATTCGAGCGTAAAATAGAGGGAAGAATGCCTCCTTAACATTCCGGCAGAAGTAGAAACTTGCGTATGCTAAAAGAAGGTATGTTTATAAAACCCGTGGCAAGCCGTGGAAGTTAGTACGCATGCTTAAGAGCTTGAAAGAGTTTCCCCTAAATCTTTAAGTATCTTCTAGAGACTTGTGAAGTAAAACCTTGGAGGAATCTGAGTACTCTTTCTCAGAGATCGAGAAGAATTGGCGGAGAAAGTATGAAGAGGAGAAGGTTTTCGAGGCTGAACCAGATCCTTCTAAGCCAAAGTTCTTCGTAACCTTCCCTTTCCCTTACATGTCGGGCCCCGTTCATTTAGGAACTGCATATACTTTAACCCGCTTGGATGTAATTGCGAGGTATAAGCGTAAAAGAGGCTTCAACGTTCTGTTTCCGTTTGCGTTCCACTGGACTGGGACGACGATCGCTGGTATATCTGACAGAATAAGGAGAGGAGACTCGGAGACAATTAGGATACTTGAGAAGATGGACGGTGTTCCAAGGGAAGAGATAGAGCGTTTCAAAGACCCTGTCTACCTCGCCAAATACTATACTGAGAAGAATCGCGCCGCCCTCAAGGATTACGGTCTGGCGGTAGACTGGCGTAGAGAGTTCCATACTTCCAGTTTGAACCCTGGTTTCAGCACTTTTGTCCAATGGCAATACTTGAAACTTAAGGAGAAGGGTTACATTACGAAGGGGGTGCACCCGGTCGTATGGTGTCCGAGATGCAAGAGTTCCACCGGGGATCATGACAGGCTTAGTGGAGAAGGAGTTTTTCCAGAGAAGTTCTATCTCGTCAAATTCAGACTTGGAGACTCTCATCTTGTTGCCGCTACCTTCCGGCCGGAGACGATCTTTGGGGTCACGAATGTCTGGGTCAACCCGGATGCTGTTTACACGGAGGCGATGGTCGACGGTGAAAAATGGATTGTAAGCGTTGAGACACTTGATAAGCTTGTCGATCAGATGAGAACGGTTCGCAAGATGCGTGAATTCAAGGGTAGGGAGCTCATAGGCAAGATGGTTGAGGCTGTTTTCACGAGCCGCCAAGTCCTAGTCTTACCGGCTTCATTCGTAGATCCTTCTCTCGGAACAGGCGTCGTCTACAGTGTTCCGGCGCATGCGCCATACGACTACATGGCGCTTGAAGACTTGAAGAGAAACGAGGCTGTTCTAAAGGAGTATTGTCTCGACCCGGCTGAAATCCGTTCTATAAAACCAATATCCATGATAACAACTGAGAAGTATGGTTCAAATCCCTCTGAGAAACTTATTGCAGAACTTGAGATAAAAAACCAGGCTGACCCAAAGCTGGAGGAGGCTACAAGCCTAGTCTACAAGGAGGAGTTTCACAAAGGTGTGACGCTTAGCAACTGCAGCAGGTTTTCAGGCCTACCTGTCCAGAAGGCTAAAGAGCTTGTAATAGAGGAGATGAAGAAAACCGGTGCGGGAGACGAGTTTCTAGAGCTACCGTCACCGGTGGTTTGCAGATGTGGCACGAGGTGTCACGTTAAAATCTTGGGGGACCAGTATCTCTTAAGATACTCTTGGCCAGAATGGAAGGCTAAAGCCCTGGAAGCGTTGGAAAGAATGAGCATATACCCAAAGGAGGTTAGGGAGAACTTTATTTATTTCATAAACTGGTATGATGATTGGGCTTTTACAAGAACCTCCGGGCTCGGGACTCCTGTTCCATGGCTTCCAAACCATATCGTTGAGACATTGAGCGACTCCACCGTGTACATGGCGTACTACATCATTTCAAAATACGTTAACAACGGGATGTTAAAAGCTGAAAACCTTACTGAAGAGTTCTACGACTACGTGTTGCTCGGCATAGGCGTGCCTGAAGAGGTTGAGAGTAAGACAGGCGTACCAGCGGTTTTTCTAAAGAGGCTTAGGTATGAGTTTGACTACTGGTATCCAGTTGACCTTAGGAACTCAGGCAAGGATCTTGTCGCAAACCATTTAACGTTCTACATCTTCCATCATGTTGCCATCTTCCCGGAGGAGAAATGGCCTAGACAAATATCGGTGAACGGCTTCCTAAGGATAGAGGGGCAGCCTATGCATAAGTCTAAAGGAATCTTCATCTCCCTAAGGGAAGCTGTTGAAAAATATGGTTCGGATGCGACAAGAATAACTCTGCTTCTCTCTGCAGAGGGCTTGGAGGACCCCAATTGGGAGGGTGAGAAGGCTAGGAAAAACATTGAGCTGTTGAGAAGCATCTACGGGTTCATTCTCTCACTCTTGGAAGAGAAAGGATTGGCGTGTAACGGTCACATGGAGGACTGGTTGAGAAACTCGATCAGGAAACGTGTTAAAAACGTTACAGACGCCCTTGAAAACATGCAGATAAGAGCTGCCACGAGCGAAGCCCTTTACGGTTTAAGAAACGACTTGAGATGGTACTTGAGGAGGGTTAAGACGCCTGATTCCCAGGCTGTGAAGGAAGCGGTTGAAACATGGCTTAACCTGCTCTACCCGTTTACACCCCATCTCGCCGAAGAATTGTGGAGCAAGCTGGGTAAGAAGAACCTGCTCGCTAACCACCCGTGGCCTACAGTCGTCGAGACAGATGAGAAACCCCTGCTAGTAGAGAAATACTTGGAGCAGCTTGTTGAAGACACGTATCAAATACTGAAGGCTATGAAAAAGGCTTCGCTGACCAGGCTGAGGCTCATAACCGCGGCCCGATGGAAGAATAACGCGTTCAGAGAAATAGTTGAGACGGCTGAGACTAATCCTGAGAAAATAAGAGGAATCTTGGCTCGACACGCGGCCGGCGTCGGCAAGGAGGAGCTCGGAAGATTCATGGGGCAGGTGATGAAGAATCTGCCAGCGATGACGGAGGAACACAGGAAGACTCTGAAACACGTTTTGGATAAAGGCGAGCAGAACATACTGAAAGAGGCGCAGCCCTTCTTCGAGAAGGAGTTCAAATGCATTGTAGAAACACTCGACGAGGACGCCGCTCCAATGGAAGGGATAAAAGCGCTTCTTGCAAAGAAATTCTCAATACAGCCTGGAAGGCCAGCAATAATAATAGAGTAACCACCTAACATAATTAATAACATTTTTAACCCCCCTCCACGCAAAAGACAACCGGGCCCGTCGCCTAACCTGGACAGCATCGCCTAGAAATGGCGGCAGACTAAAAAGCCGAGCCCTCTATCATGGTGGGAAAGACTGTTGGGGGCGAGCTGTAATGATCTGGGTTCAAATCCCAGCGGGCCCGTTTTCGCTTCAACTTAAAAGCGCAGTAGCCTAGGCCTAACGGGCTTTATCCCCCTGCTTATCAGGAACTCGTTCATCATGTCCTTATTATCAAACATCTCCTCCACTTCAATCATGGCGTCAATTCTCTTCATGACTTCTTCAATCACTTGCTCCTCCCCCATCCCTGTCGAGTTGAATTCAGCTGCGAAGCCGGGCTTCTCGTCCTCGAAGAACTCGATGCTCCGGCCGTATTTATCGCTCAGCCTCTTGGCCACTTCGTTGGCCCAGATATGTTGCCTAGCCGTATAGTCTAAGGCTTTATCCTTCAGGTACCTCTCGTAATCCTTCTGCATGAAATCATCGAAAGCCCTACTTTCGAACTCCTTCTTTTCTTGTCTGATCCTCTTCCTCTCCTCCTCCGTCTTCGCTCTCTCGTACCTCCGTTTGTACTTGTAGATCCATATTACGTCCCCTATCCCATCCCAGTGGTCGACAGGGCCCATGGCAACCTCTATCTTCCCATCCTCATATGCCGTAATACTGAAACCATGGGGATGTCTGTCAATTACGATTGACCACTTCTCCTTCAGCAAAGGAAGTTGTCGAAGTTTAATTTCCCAGATATTCTGATCTCCCCTGAACCTCTCGAACAGTAAGTCCCTTAGTCTCCCGGCGACTCCGATTGTTATCTTCCTTAATTCCTCGTTAGTAATTCTGGGCGTGGAGGATGGTCCAATCCCCTTCTCTGTCAAGAACTCGTTCATCATCACTTCGTTCTCGAGCATCTCCCTCGCCTCGATCATGGCATCCAGTACCCTCCTAACTCCCTCGGTCACTTGCCCCTCGCTCATGCCGCTCGAATCGAAGGTTCCGGTGAACATCGCCTTATCCATTTCAAAATTGACGTCCAAGCCATATTTCTCGCTAACCCTTCTTGCGACCTCCCCGGCCCAGACGCACTTCTTCGCCGGATATGCCACATCCCAGTCGAAATACTTCTCGAACTTCCTCTGCTTGAAATCCTCTAAGATCATATCCCTCTCATTTCTCATCTCTTGATAAATCCTCCCCTCCTCCTCGGCGCTCGCCTCCTTGAACCTTTTATTGTATCTATAGAGGCGCAGCACTTCCTCTATTTCGTGGCCTACGTGTTTGAGGCCGATGCTAATCTTTACTTTCCCATTAACTTGGCGCATAATGTCGATCTTATGAGAAGCATGTAAGTGGATGATGAAGTGCCACTTGTGTTCCGACTTGGACTCTATCTTAATCCCATAGAAGTCCTCATTGCCCTTGAACTTCTCTGCAAGCATGTCCCACAACTTCATGGCGAGGTCTCCGCTCATTTCCTCAACTCACATAATTCCACAACCTCTATTTTAATCCTGCCAGGCTCCCCAACAAGTATGTCTTCCGGGTCGTAGGAGAAGCCTATAGCTATGCCGTACTTAACGTTCTTATACTCCTCTATATCAACGTATCTTTCAAGGCCTTTCTCGCTCATCGCCACTTCGCATAGATCATCTGGCGATTCTTCACTTACCGAGGATTTCACCTCTATTATTGCCATTACCTCGCCCTTCTTAAACGCCACTTTACCGTTGACCACTATATCATCATTGGCTATCATGAGAGCATCCGGCTTGCTTCTCCCACTACTCTCTTCTCCACTTTTACCTTCCTTTAAATACTCAAATTTTACGACATCTTCATTCATGCTATTCTTACCCTCGAGCACGCTGAGCGGGATCTCAGTTTTCTCAGAAAAGGTTGCAAGGAGTCCTCTTAGATAGTTTATCCCTTCATATCCAAATACCACGATGCGCTCACCGGCCTCCCCTATCTTGGGCCCCATATCACTCAAATCCTTAGCCTCAATTATCTCGTGAAGAAGTTGAGGTATTCTCCCCTCTATTGTGATTACTTTTATCCACTCCACTTTGCTCGCGCCCTTAGGTATACTTGCCCCAAATCCCTTAGTTCCACAGTATGCCTTCTTACCATTATCATATCCTACGATAATTCCGTACTTGCTTCCAATGCCCTCCCTTAACTCTTCGAATGCATCGTAACCGAATAGCCTGAACAATCGCTCTTTCAACCAGACATGCGTCTGACCCTCTTTTACCGGTATCTCATAAAAGAGTCTGCCCGTTTGTTCATCGAGGTGTTTCAGGTTAAAACTATATTCTGCCACATTATCCCTATATTTAATTGTCATCAGCTCAATCGAGGTATCCGCGCTTATCTCCTTGATGAGAAATGAATCTTCGCCATACCTGATCCTGACTTCTCCGTCCTTATAGAAAGACAACAAGAGGTTCTTGCCCTCTATGTTCTTGCCTTCAAATTCTGCATCTACACGGAGTCTTCCTCTCCAAATGTCTGTATGCGGCTCAAAGCGATAGTTTCTTCTGTCAATCGTCATCTCGTTATAGAAGAGGTCGACCTCTATCCTCTTGCCTCCAGCGGAGAACTCCGTTGGGAAGAAGAACTTATAGTCGAAAAACTCAGCCTTAGTTATGGATACTTCCGCATCGTCGCTCCCTATCTCTTCCAATATCTGGTCCACCACGTGTTCCTGTATGATAATTTGATCCGATTCAACGGTCCTTGTAATCGGAAACTCCGCTACCCCGCTTTTCTCGCCATATTCCCAGCAGACTTTAACTATATATGTTCCCGCCTCCAGCTTACTGTCCTTCCCTATCTTCATGCAGCTCGATTCACCTTTCTTCAGCGTAATCCTTCTGGGCTTCGCTTGGAAGTCGAAGCTTTTTATCCCGGTAAGGAGCTCCGTAAGTTCACCCAGCCTTTCGAGTATGCTTCCTATTTTCTTCATCCCAACTCCCGCCGCGAGAAACTTCTCCAAGCACCCGATCTCCTCGGAGCTTAACTCAGCGAGCCTCGGCGCCAACTTAAGGACCGCATATTCCACTTCAGCACCTTCCGCGTTGAAGATCGAGCGCAACAGCTCGTCGGCGCATCTCTTGCTCTTTCCGCCTATGCGCTCCACCTCTTGGATGAACTTGCCCCAAGTTCCCTCGCTCAGCTCACATTTCCCATACGCCCAGAGCAAACCGAAGAAAGCCTCTTCGCTCAGCTCCAGCTTGCTCGAGACATCTAAGGCATCGTCAAGGAACCTCCCGGTGAACTCGACCAGCGAGCTTAGTGAGCCCTCATCGTCCTTAATCTCATTCAGGCGCTGTTTGAAGTCATCGCTCCCCTCAGAGATTGCTAGGGAGGCGGCGACCGCCCTCGCCGTGAGCTTCCCGGCTATGACTCCAACATCCCACAGCGGCGGGGTTATCCAGTTATAGACTCCCCTCAAGAACGCCCTTATCTTCCCTCCTAGAGAAAGTAGCTTCGGCCCCTCGCTGAGGAACCTGTAGTACGTGGTGGCGTAACCAATGAGCGATAAAGCCGTTCCAACGAGCCTTCCCATCGCCTTACCCTTTTCATATTCCGTAGCACCATCTTTTCCAAACACTATGAAGACGTCTCTTATTGTCACGTCCGTAACGAGGTCGAGCGCCGTGCTTCCAACTATGAGTCCCTGATTCTCCCTAATCCTGCTCCTAAGTTCTTGGAAGAAGGAGTATGTGTTCAAATACCCGGCGTAGGCAGCTCTCTGGGAGAAGCCTTCGAGCTCCTCA
>JAFNIQ010000011.1 GCA_017601395.1 Candidatus Brockarchaeota archaeon | reverse complement strand
AAACTCATGGGTTCAAAACTCTAGACTAAACACCTTCATTTCACCATCCTTTATTTATCTAAAAACAGAACCAAACTTCTCAGATAATCGTTTCGATTTAACAGCCGACGGCCTCAGCGTTTCATTACCAAGATATCCTTAATAAGCTATTCTAGACCAGTGAAGTATTCAACTACCCGTTTGTAACAGCAAAACACTATTTAATGTTTTCAAGTCTAATGGAGAAGGTAATATTTATAAACAAATTATCACGATGAGAAGCTTAACGGCGGTAGCTGGGGGAGCTGGGGAAGCCCGGCTGAGAGGACCCTGCATGGGGGTCGACCCCTGAACCTGAACCAGGTAATGCTGGCGGAGGGAAGCTACCTGACGCTCCTTCTTCTACCGCCCCGTATGAAAGGAGGTGGTGAAAAATGAGAATAGGGTGGAGAGCAATACTGGCTATAGTGGTTGCAGTGTTCGCCATAGTGTCTTCAATACTGTATCTTCAACTCAGTCAGCCCAAGCTTGAAGACACCCTGATAATTTACGGGCCTAGGGGAATATCTGGCCTCGCAACAGCTTTTGTTAGAGAGTTTAAAAACAGGCATCCGGATGTGAACGTGACTTTCGTAAGCTACGGCATGGGTTCGATCGAGATTGCAGACAAGCTCATCCTTGAGAAGGATAGTCCCGTGGCTGACGTAATAATGGGTGTTCCCGAATTCTACGCGAAGACCCTGATAGACGCGGGTGTTTTAGAGCCCTATAGGCCCCAGAACATTTCACTGATACCTGCGGAGGAAATATGGGATAATACGGGCACAGTCATACCTATGGACAAGGGCTACGTCATAATAACTTTCAACAGTAGCATTATCGCCAGACTAGGCATCCCGCCGCCCGAGAGACTCGACGACCTGATTAGGCCTGAGTACAGGGGTCTAGTGTTCTATCAGGATCCGACTTCAAGCGGAACCGGCTTATCTTTCCTAGTATGGGTTTTATCGGTCAAGGGTGTTGAAGAAGGATTCAGCTTCCTAAAGCAGCTTGAACAAAACATTAAGACGCATCCCTCAGGCTGGACCTCGTCCATAATAGCGTTGAAAAACGGCGAGGTTGCAATCGGACCCATGTTTAACACGGACGTGGGCTACGAGGAGACCCCTAGCCTTACAAGCATGGCTGTCGAGGGCTTCGTCTATAGGGAGGGCATAGCTCTGGTTAAGAACGCTAAGCATCCCGAGATAGCTAAGAAGTTCATAGAGTTCGTTTTAAGCACAGAGGCGCAGAACCTTGTTGCACCAGAAGGATACATGTATCCTGTTAACCCAAAGGCTTCTGTCGAGTTGTTAAGCTATGCCCCGATACCTTTGGAGAAAGTAGCCTTCAACGTTGAGATTGCGGGAAGCGTTGAACAATGGCTTGAAAGGTGGAGGAGAGAGGTAAAAACCGGATGAGCCCAGCCAAGAGGCTTCTAATCCTAACGCCATTCTTTATATTCCTCTTTTTATTCTACATAATACCTCTGTTCTTTCTAATAGGCAACGTGAACCAAAATGATTTCATACGTGTTCTGAGCGATGATTACATTCACAGGCTGTTCTATGGGACTCTTGCGCAAGCCTTACTCTCCACACTTTTTACCCTCATACTATCTTTACCCTTAGCATTCTTCTTAGCCAAATACTCGTTTAAAGGAAAGAGGGCCTTAGAGTATGTTTTGCTGACAACCTTCTTCGTCCCCGCCTTCACCATAGCGGAGGGCCTTATAGTGCTGCTTGGAGAAAAGGGTATTGTTAACTCTCTCCTCTCTCAACTGTTCGCAACCGGTGAACCAGTTGTTAAAATCCTTTATTCGATTTGGGCCGTTGTACTTGCGCACGTAATATACTATGTTCCACTGGCAACGCTTATTCTCGAACAGGGCTTCTCCTCTGTGAATCAAGACCTCGTGGATGCGGCAAGGGTTTTCTCAGGCTCGACTCTACGAGTTTTTAAAACCGTTTACTTAAACCTTTTAACACCGTATATGGGTGCTGCCTCGCTTCTTGTTTTTGCATTCTCATTCATAACCTATTCGACGCCAATGCTCGTGGGGGGAAGGTTTACAACGCTTGAGGTCGAGATATACGCTGCCAAGTTTAAGCCGTTTTCATCATCCATAGCCCTGCTTCAACTATTGCTAACACTATTAGTGTCGATCATAATCATACTTTTCAGGGAAAAATACTATACTCCCTTCTCAACTAGCCATCCTGTTGAGGAACCTGTTTCGAGACTTTTCTCCAGCCCCGGCGGGATTCTTCTCGCCGCCTACGTGGTGTTCATCTATGTTTTCGAGCTTGCACCGGTTGCAATACCGGTTATCAGCCCGTTTTTGAAGCTGGGCGACTCCTTCCTGGAGCTTTTCAAAGAGCTTTACGATTTTAAATTCGGCTTCGGCCTAAGCTTCGACGAGGTTCTCCTTCAAAGCCTATCAATAGCGTTAATCGTCTCAGCCGTTTCAACCCTGCTTTCCGTCGCAATAGTATGGTCTTCAAAGCTTTCAGGGGGTATTCTGGAGAAAGCCGTAAGCATACTTATGGCCCTGCCCCTGACCATGTCCCGCTCATCCCTCGCCCTCGGAATACTTCTTTCCTACGGCTTCGGTATCGTAAGGCTCTATGGAAGCTGGATCCTCATAGCCATAGGCCAGTCGGCCATAGTGGTGCCGCTTGCGGCGAGAATTATCGAAGCCTCTTGGAGCAGGATGGTTAAGGAATACCGTGAGGCTGCCGATGCCCATGGTGCAACAGCCTTCTTCAGGCTGGTAAAGGTTGAAATACCTCTTGTAATTCCAGCCGTGGTCGCGTCACTCCTAATGGGATTCTCCTCGTCCTTAAGCGACTTCACCTTCTCAACCTTTTTCAGCACGCTTAATCTGATGACGCTCCCAGTGGCCGTTAACCTGCTGATAGACTACAGGAGGCTTAACCTTGCACTAGCCCTGACTTCGCTCCTCACGATGCTTGTGATCCTTGTTGAAACAGCCGGGTCACAGTTCTCAAGGGAGAGGCTGAGGCTGATTTAAATGAGGCTTGAAGCACAGGGTCTGAGGAAAAAGTTTGGAAGCGTTGAAGCGTTAAAGGGTGTCAGCTTCATCATCCCGTCTGGGAGAATACTTGTCCTCCTGGGCCCCAGTGGATGCGGCAAAACAACCACGCTTCGAATACTCGCGGGGCTCCTTAAGCCTGATTCCGGCAGGATTTTCTTCGACGGAAAGGATGTGACTGAATTACCTTCAAGGGAGAGAAAAGTCGGGATGGTTTTTCAAAGCCCAGCGTTGTTCCCAAACCTTACGGTAAGAGAGAACATAGCGTTCCCCTTGGAGGCCAGAGGCAAGAGGCCGGAGGAAATCGGTAGACGGGTTAAGGAGGTTGTGGAACTTGTTGAACTCTCCGGGCTTGAAGAGAGGCGGCCCCACGAGCTGAGCAGGGGGCAGCAGCAAAGGGTTGCGATAGGCAGGGCAATAGCTTCCGAGGTTAAGCTGCTGCTCTTGGATGAGCCGCTTACTGCTCTGGATGCTGGATTAAGGGCGGAGATATCTAGCGTGATAAGAACGATTCAGAGGAAGCTTAGCATTACGACAGTATATGTTACGCATGACCAGCTTGAAGCATTCGCCATGGGCGACTTCATAGCCACAATGTTCGACGGCACCATAGACGCTTACGCTGATGCGCAGACGATGTACGCGAAGCCCCCTACGGAGAAGACTGCGAGGTTCCTAGGGTTCGTAAACAGGCTTGAGACAATGGCGGAATACCTAGGCTCGGGAACCTTTAGGCTTGTTTTCCCGAGAGGCGAGTTTAGGACCAGGTGGCATGGGCCGGAGGCTGATGTGAAGGTTACTGTCCTATTTAGACCTGAAGACGCTTCAATAAGCTTAGAGGGGGAAGGCATGCTGGAGGGCGAGCTTTTAAACAGCATGTTTGCAGGTAGAAACGTGGTTACGCGCGTGAAAACAAGCCAAGGCATGATTGAATGCTCAGGAAACGATTTCCACCAGTATCAAGCCATATCCGGAATGATAGGAAGAAAGGTTATTGTCAAAATAAACCTGGATAAGGCTTTGCTAATGCAGACCAGTGGGTTCTAGGCCTCTTTTTAATCGAAGCCGGAAAGCTTTTAAGATCAGCCTCCAGTTCACATTTCGATTTTGTTGCAGGAGATTGAAAATAAAATTGAAAAAGCCAGGGAAGCGCTTAGATCCATCGGTTATTTAGCTGAGGAAGTTTCAGGTCGAGAATTCTACGATTATTTGACTGGAGAAACCTTCTCCGGAGACACCATTACTCTCGAAGACGTATTGGGCAACGAGTATCTGCTGGTTCACGAGCTGGCGGAAATAACCGAGTTGAAGAAGAAAGCGCTGGCCATCAATAAACGTGTAATCGTGGATTCGCCGAGGAATATGATCTATGATGCGCATCTGACGGCAATGGAGGCTGAACTCGAATACGCTTTCCGTAAAAAGGATTATTTCTGGATTAGGGTCCGTCTTAGACAATATAAAGAAAGCACTCTGGACGCTGACCCTCATCTCCCAAAGGAGATGAAAGCCAGAGCCGAAAGGCTATTTGAAAGGTTTTGTAACGTCATAGAAGAGTCCTGAGGAAGCTGTTTCCATCCGGTTCCCGCACACTTTTCATTATTATGAGGAAGGCGAGGGAAAAATAGTATCGTAAACGGAATTTCTACTTCTAGCAAGGGGTTGCTGCAAACCGTGTGTGCTAACCGCTTTTCGGCTTAACCTCTATGTCGAAACCCCAGTGGTATTTGAAGGGAGCAACCTCCCTTATCCTTCTCGACGACAAGAGCCTTGTTTCGCAGTCAAGCTTCCTGAACGATTCTTCGATACTCGCATATTTTTCAACAGGATCAGTATTCTTTCCCAGGAAGACGTGGAGATGCACTACACCCCCCTGTTTTTTAAGCGCGTTTCTAGCAGCATCAAGATACATTTCAGAACTCATCGGCAGGTTCATAATAATCCTGTCCCCAACGTTTTTCAAATCCCTCGCAGATAGTTCTCTAGCATCACCCAGATATGCTTTAACCCTGTCTTCAACCTTGTTCAACCTTATGTTCTCAACAAGGTATTGGTAGGCGTGTGGGTTTATGTCGCAAGCATGAACCCTTACGCTGGGATTTTTCTTCGCAATAATTATGCTGAAGGGCCCTATTCCAGCGAAAAGGTCGCAGACAACCTCTCCAGGTTTAACCAGCGAGGCCACTCTTATTCTTTCAGCTGAGAGCCGCGGCGTGAAGAAAACCTTTGAAACGTCGAGCTTGAAGACGCAGCCATGCTCCCGGTAGATTGTCTCCGTACCACCTTCGCCGGCTAAAACCTCGTACCCCCCAACCCTATACTCGCCTGAAAGAGGCTCAGTCTTGTTGAGCACTATCCTAATGTTCTTCATGGATTTTAGAAACGCCTCCCCGATGATCCTGCGGCGATCGTAAAGCGCTCTGGGAAGCTGAAGAATGCAGACATCGCCAATCACATCATACGATCGGGGAATGATCTCGAGATCATCTTCGGACAGAATACCCTTAAGGTTTTCGAATAGGCTTGGCATTCTGGTGGCTTCCTCAAACTCTTCAACCACTAAATCCGCTTCAACACCCAGCCTTCTCAACTCTTCCCTCTCAACCTCCCCGGCGAGAGGTATAACTAGAAAATCTCCTCTTCTTTTAATCAGGAGAGAATTGTCAACGAGGTTTCTTGCCCTGAGTATTCTCAGCACATGCTCGCCAAACAGCTTTCTAACCCTTACGCCTCTTCCAGTCCTCATAGCAGTTTTATCTGTAAGAATCAAAACCGGTTTTTATAAAAAGCTTTAATTTCAATCTCTTTACATAGAGCGTTCTAAAGGTTTAATAAACCTTCGGCTGAGGCTTGAGCATTGCCGGGCCTGTTTGAAACGGTATTCGTAATAGTTGCGCTACTTTCACTAGGCATGCTCTTAAGAAGGTTTAGCATGATTAGTGAAGAGTTTTGTAAGAAACTTTTATCAATATCCATTAACCTCCTCCTGCCCATCATTGTTTTTCGCTCCTTCGCCGCTGTAAAAATATCCTTGGAGGACTGTTTGCTTCCAGTAATCGGACTGGTGCTTAACCTTCTACTCCTAGCCATAGCGTTCATCGCGTCGAGAAGCCTGAACATGGATAGGGCCAGGAGAGGTGCTTTCATACTGGGATGCAGTACTTTAAACATCGGCATAATAGGTTTACCGTTTATAGAGCTATTTTTCAACGCTGAGGGCGTTGCCACAGCCTCGTTGCTCGACATAGGTAACTCGCTGTACGTTTTTTCAATAGCGTTTCTAGTCGCATCAGGATTCAACCCTTCCCGGAGAGAAATATCTCTAAAGAGCAGCGTTAAAGGGCTTTTCACACAGCCCTATATTCTCTCGATAATCCTCGGCCTTACAGCTAACCTTTGCGGATTACGGCTGCCGGAATCATTCGGGATATTTACAAGCATCATCTCGTTTACAAACATTGTTTTAATGCTTATCGCGGTGGGCGCGTTCATAAGGCTTCCGTCGAAGAATACTGTTAAACATGTTCTTGCGGCAACAGCCATTAAAATCCCTATTGGAGGCATGGCTGGATTAACCCTAGCCAGCCTATTCGGCTTAAATTTGAAGGCATCAATAGTTACAGTTATGGTGGCTCTTCTCCCCCCAGCATTCATGACGATTGTGCATGCATCCGCTGAAAACTTAGACCTAGAGTTTGCAACAATACTGCTAGGATTCACGCTTACGGTTGGAATCCCGTTAATAACTGTTTATGGTCTTCTACTATCTTTTTAAAACTCTTCAGTAAGCCGGTTAAGAATCGAAAGAACACATGACCTCTGCTAGAAACTTACCCTAGCATCAGATTTAGCTTGAAGCTTGCGCAACCATAAAGGTTTTAAACACTAGTCTTCGAATGTTGCCAGAGCTTGCCAGCAGTCGAAGCTGAAAAAACCAGCCGGTTTAGAGGGATTGGCCGGAGGGTTATCTCTCGGCTGGACAAGCTCTCCGAGGAAAAAACAGTCGCTTACTCCCTTTACTTGGCTTCAATAGTCTTCTTCCTCGGCATTATTCTCCTCCCTTCTCTGCTCGGAATACTGCTTAAGCTTGACACAGCCATGAATGTAGTGACAAACCCGGAGCTGCTGAACAGATCCTTTTCAGCAGTCTTCTCGTCCATAATCATGGCCGGCATAGTCTCAGCGCTGGACGTAGCAGCCGGGTTGCCCCTCGCCTGGATTATCGCCAGGAAGAAGTACCGGTGGCTAAACATCGTGGATTCCCTAGTGGATTTCCCCCTGATAGTTCCGACGGTAATACTGGGCTATTCGACGCTCCTGCTCTGGTGCGAGGAAACGCCCTTCTCAATTATTGGTTTCACCGGGGTTTCACCGGGTTTCATAACTGTTTTACTCCTTCATTTCGCCTTCTCCTACCCGGTGGTCGTAAGGATTCTCGCCGGCAAGCTTATGGATATTGAGGCTACTTACGAGGCTGCAGCCAGGACACTGGGCGCGTGCCCCTTCACCACCGCGAGGACAATAACAATCCCAATGCTCAAATCAGGAATAATCGCCTCACTAATCCTGTCTTTCGCAAGGTCGCTCTCCGAAACCGGCGCGACGATAATGGTTGCGGGGAGCTTTGAAAACGGCCCAGTGTTTATAAAGAAATCTATAGATGCTGGCCTAGTCCCGCCAATGGTTTTCGTAAGCCTCGTGCTGATAGTTCTCTCAATACTAATACTAGCGGGTTTGAGGCTTTTCGGCTTCAAGTTTAGAATGCCTTTTAGAAAAGCCTACAGAATTGAGGCGGCTTTAAGCAGGGAAGGCGTCACCCGCGTTAGAGACCTGTCTGCAATAATCATCTTCCTGTTTCTAGTACTCCTGCCCGCTTGCTTCATGGTTCTCGCTAGGATGCCTCTAATGCTTTCATACGGCTTGCTGGGGGAAATTTTCACCCTCAGAGGAGCATGGTCCACATACTGGATAAGCGTGTTAAACTCGTACGTAATAGCTCTCTTGACAACCTTGATAAACGTCGTGTTCAGCCTGCCGACGGCGGTGATAATCACCAGGAGAAAGCTTGGAGGCCTAGTTTCAAGACTTCTAGAGGCTTTGAGCACTACGTCCATAATAATGCCCTCAGTCGCCCTAGGTGTTTCACTAAGCCTCTTCTGGGGGGCTTCTGGAATATCAGACTTCATCCTTGTTCTCCTAGCACACCTATGCATCACCTATCCCTACATGGTTGCAACAATGGTTTCAGTCCTTGAAGACATACCGGTGGAACTTGAGGAAGCGGGAAGAACCCTTGGGGGCACGCCCTTCAAAGTCTTCAGGTCAATCGTGCTCCCGATTGCGAAGTACTCCTTCCTATCCGGAGTAATCCTCACCTTTACGAGAAGCGTGAACGAAACCGGCGCTACGCTAGCAGTTTCAAAAACATTCAAAACAGTCTCAGTATTGCTGGTTGAATGGGTTAAGTCGCCCGACATGAGGGTTGAAGCCGGTGCCGGCACTCTGGTGCTCATGTTCCTCTCAATAATCCTCCTAGTAATCTTCAGATACATCTACACTAAGGGGGGCGGCGGGCTTGCCTAAGGTTGTTTTAGAAAGGGTTTCTAAAAGGTTTGGGAGGATCACTGCTTTAGACGAAATAGATCTGACGCTCGACGACGGGGAATACAGTTGCATCCTGGGCCCGACTGGAAGCGGTAAGACGACGCTCCTCAAAATCATAGCGGGCCTTGTCGAACCCGATTCAGGCGATGTTTACATAGATGGGAAGCGGGTTACTGGAACACCGGCTGAAAAAAGAAACGCTGTCTACATGCATCAAAACTATGCTCTCTTCCCCCACTTGACAGTCAGCCAGAACATAAGCTTCGGCTTAACCGCAAGAGGCTTCGAGGAGGAGGCTGCTAGGAGGAAGGCCTCAGAGGTTCTTGAAATAGTTAAACTCGGAGAATGGGCAAACGCTTACCCGAGGGAGCTTAGCGGAGGAATGCAGCAGAGGGTGGCCCTGGCCAGGTGCCTAGCGACCGGGGCAAGACTCCTACTTCTAGACGAGCCACTCGGTGCTCTCGACGCTAGGCTTAGGCTGGAGGTTAGGGGAGAGCTGAGCAGAATAGCTGAAGAGCTTAACCTAACGGTGATCCATGTAACCCACGACCAGTCGGAAGCATTATCCCTCGCAGACAGGCTCATCCTGATGAGGAACGGGAGAATCGTCCAGACTGGCTCTCCTGAGGAGGTTTATTTCAAGCCTAACAGTGTTTTCTCAGCGTATTTCGTGGGGGAAAGCGTTTTCCTCGAAGGCATTGTTAGAAGGGTTGACGGGCGGGTCGTCACCCTGGAGCTTAGAAACGGCACGATTATTGAAGCATTGTCCGGTGACGGTTTCAACAGGGGGGAGCTGGCTGTGGCTGCCGTAAGATGTGAAGACATAAAGGTGGGGGGAGGACCCTTAACAGCACGCCTCAAGGAGATCAACTTCCTCGGCAGCTTTTCCAAGCTGGTTTTCGAACTCCCCGAGGGGTTGAAAATAACGGCTAACATACCGCTGTCAAGATTCATCGAAGAGGAATTCAGGATTGGAGCAAGCTTCCAGCTATCCATACCTAGGGAGAGAACCCGCCTGTTTAAGCAGCCGCCAATGGGTTTGGCGGGAGAGATAGAGGCTGTCTGAAAATGCCCAGTGTTAAAGTGGAGAACGTCACCATGAAATTCGGGGGTTTTACAGCCCTGGATAAAGTAAATATAAATGTGGAGGACAGGGAATATGTCTCCATAATAGGCCCGTCGGGATGTGGAAAAACAACTCTGCTGAGAATAATCGCAGGCATAATAGGGGATTACGAGGGCCATGTTTACGTTGACGGGAAGCTTTTCGACGCTAAGCCGCTGGAGGAGAGAGGAATAGGATACGTGTTTCAAAACATCGCGTTATTCCCGAACATGAGCGTCGGCGGAAACGTTTCCTATAGTCCTAGGGCCAAGGGATTGAGCAACAGCATTGTGAGAACAACCACACTGGAGATGCTTGAGCTTATGAAGCTGAGCGAGCGCTACCACGATTATCCGAGGTCTTTAAGCGGAGGAATGCAGCAGAAAACAGCTTTAGCCAGGGCATTAGCATCAAGCGCTAGGCTACTGCTCCTGGACGAGCCCCTTTCGCTCTTAGACTTGAAGGTTAGGACTGAGCTGAGATACGAGCTCAGGAGAATCGTTAAAGACCTTGGTTTAACAGCTATCCACGTGACCCATGACCAGGAGGAAGCTATGGCGGTGTCTGACAGGATAATAGTTATGAGGAGGGCGCGAGTAGTTGAAGACGGTACGCCAGTAGACCTCTACCTGCATCCCAAGAAGATTTTCACAGCCTATTTCTTGGGAGAGTCCAATGTTTTCGAGGGGAATGTTGCTGAGGCCGACGAGGACACTGCCCTGATAGACCTGGGGGGCCTAGCGATCACGGCTAGAAACACAGGATTTCAAGCAGGCGAGAAGGTTATAGTGATGGTGAGACCCGAGCTTATAGAGCTGGGGGGGCACATTAGCGGGAGGGTTTTGAAGAAAACTCTGGAAGGATTGTTCAGCCGGCTTATTCTCGATGTCAAAGGCATTAGGATGATTGTCAAACAACCCTACTCTAATGTTGCACAACTAGGAGAAGGCTCATCCGTAAACATAAGGCTTCCAGAGGAGCATGTCCTAGTCTATAAGCATCCGGGGAGAGACTTATATAGCGAGATCTCGCTATATTAGGCTAGAATTGCCGTATAGAGACTTGGAGGAGTGGCTTAAAGACAGGAGGAAGGCGAAGTCACTCGAGCTACTGGCGTCTCACGCGGCCAAGGTTTTTCAAGCGGTTGACGAGCTTCTCAACATCGCCAGAGCATCTATGAATGCTCAGACAGACGAGGTGAGCATCACGTATGCGAGGCAGGACCAGATGGAGAGGGAGGCGGATTTTCTCAGGAGGAGAGTTATGGATGAGATTGCTAGAAGCGAGCTTTCACCAGACATGAAGAAGTATTTCATGGAGCTGTCTAAGGAAGTCGACATGGTTGCTGACTATGCTCACGGAGCAGGCAGAATACTTACGTTTCTACCCTTAAGCGGGTTGAAACAGGACATTAAGGAGAAGATTGAGGAAATGTGCAGCAAGACAAGGGAATGCGCGCTAAGCCTTAGAGACGCCTTGGCTGCATTAGTATCAATGGATTACGATAGAGCTGTTCGTTTAAGCGACAGGGTTGAAGAAGAAGAGAAGCGGGTTGACATGCTTTACGCTCAAGCCAGGAAAACGCTTTTGGGCGACGAATACGCGGACGTCGACCCGAGGATAATCCTGTTTCTCTCAGAGTTTTTGAAGGCTATTGAAGAAACATGCGACAGGTGTGAAGACTCAATAGACCATTTCAGGGTGCTCCTAGTAGGCCTCACTAAACCCGTTTGAAAAAACTAGGCGTTAATCTTCTTAACAACACCCAGTCCCCTGGTTCTCCCCTCTCTGAAGATAAAGGTGTCGCCGATCCTCATGTATTCAGGCCTCTTTATAAATTCAAACTCGACAACATCTGTGTCCCCAGTCCTCAGGGCAGGCTTCCTCATCCTGACTATTTTAGCAGCCTGCTTAACAGTCCTAGTCTGTATAACAGGCTCGTAGCCCAGCATTATGGTGGTTGGATGGTGCAGTATTCTAACTTCAGCGGTAAAACGTCTCACCGCGTAAGCCTTAGCCGCCACGTCTAGCAGAACCATGCCAGTCCTAATCTCATCGTAGTCAACATTCGTTACTGCTAAAGCGGCTATTTGGCCCGCAGTAGCCTTTTCCACGTGAACCCTGTTTACATGAATAGACTTAACCCTCACTGTTCTGAAGGAGCCGTCGTCGAAAGGCCCTAGTAGAAGCATCTCATCCTTCTTAACAACCCCCTGCTCGACGAGCCCGCCTACAACGAGGCCGACACCCTCAACATAAAACTTCTCATCGATAAAACAGAGTGTTTCCATATTGGATTTTTCAACCCAATCCGTTTTGGGTGGAAGGGCATTTAAAAATGCTTTCAGTTCAACTAAACCTTTTCCAGTAATGTTTGAAACCAAGAATATTGGGCAAACCCTTAGATGCGGCATCACCCTTGACGCAAGAGAAGCATCGCTGCCGCTTTTAATCAGGAACGGTATCTTGTTAACACCAGGAAGTTTTAGAATTGCTTCAATATCGTTAAGAGTCCTTGAAAGAACCTCCGGCGGGGTAATGTCTATCTTGGTCACAACGATAAAGACAGGTATTTTTAGGGCAACAGACAACCCGAGGTGTTCCCTAAAAGTCCCTATAGGGCCAGCATTGCTTCCTACAACTATGCAAACGTAATCGGGCAGATTTCCAAGAATACCTCTTATCGTTGTTTTTAAATATTTTTCGTGGCCAGCCAGGTCTATGAGGGAGATAATCTTAGAACCGTTCAGAAAAATCTTGGATTCATCGTAAGATCCCAGCGAATCATTTATCGAATTACCTTTAGAGTCAAAACCTAGAAGGTGGATTGAAACGGAGGAGGATCTTCTAAACTTAATCTCATGAAGATATCTCGCAACCATGCTCATTGCAGCGCCATTACCATCGTCTAACCTGCCAGATATCAACACCCCTTTTAATGTAGATTTCCCCGAATCCACATTTCCTAAGAGAGCTACTGAAACCTGAACAGGCGGAAAATCCGTGGTTCTTCGTATTAGTACTTCTAACACCTTCCCCCTTCTACCCTTTTCAACCCTAGTAATCATGCAGGAGGCACCAATCGTCTTAGCTATCATATCTAAAGCCTTCAAAGACTCTTCCGCCTCTTCATCTGTGAGACCGACGACTTCACCCTCATCGCTTACACCTATTTCGTAGAAAGCCTCCCCCCTGCCTTCGTTAAGCCTATAGTTCAACTGGGTGGCGAGCTGTTGAAGCCTCTTTTCATCACTTGCATTAAGTAAAAGCTTATATTCTATATTCCCCTCCTCTTTCTCCTTCTCCAAGCTTTCACTAAGATTATTCAAGAAGTTAATTAACTTTATTAGCTTTCAGATGTAAAATAAAAGTGGTGACGCACGATACAGTTAACTCGAACAACATGGTCCCAAAGCTTTACGCTAAAGAGTTTAGAATGGTCAGGAGGCACTTCTTCCATCTTGGGAGTAGCTTCGCGTTAAAGAGGCCATAGGCAAGATAAAGAAAATCATAGACAAGAGCAAAAATAATAATCGATATCCTTCATAAGAAGGAAAAATAGTCAAAGAAGCATGTGCGGGTGCCTGAACCAGTATGGTGAAGCATTAAGGCTTAAAAACAGAGGGTCTTCCAGCTTAAGAGAAGAGTGTCAAGCAGGCATCTATAAAGCCCTTAAAAAGTGGGGCGGGTTTAAGCGGCCGGGATTTAAACTCAGGATGCGCCTGCGTTGCCACGAAGAACGGGTGGTTATCGAGCTCTATGAACTCCACAAGCCTACCATCCGGAGATACTCCGGAAAAAATCATCCCGTGGTTCTGAAGGGCCTCATGATACTTAGGGTTCACCTCATATCTATGCCTGTGTCTCTCGTAAACTATTGAAGCCCCCCCATAAAGCCTAGAGACAAGCGTTCCAGGTTTTAAAACAGCAGGGTATGCACCCAGCCTCATTGAGGCCCCATATCTTGATTCTTTCAATATTTCCTTCTGCTCCGGAAGAATATCTATAACAGGGTGAGGCGTATCGGGGTCGAACTCCGTTGAATTAGCTCTTTCAAGACCGATAATGTTTCTCGCATACTCTACGACAGCAAGCTGAAGCCCTAGGCAGAGGCCTAAAAAAGGTATTTTCTTCACCCTAACATGCTTTATTGTAGCTATTTTTCCTTCAATACCTTTTGTACCAAACCCGCCTGGGACAATTACCCCGTTAAGCTCATCAAGAATCGAAAGCCTGTCAGAATCCTTTTCGAAGTCCGTCGAATCTATGAACTCTAATACTGGTTTCACAAAATTGGTTGCACAAGCATGTTTAACCGCCTCTATTACAGAAATATAAGCGTCTGGAAGCCTGTATCCACCTGTCTCGAAATATTTCCCGACTATTCCTATCTTTACTTTCCGCGTAGCATTGTTTAAAGCATCGACGAACTGCTTCCAGTCGTCAAGCTTAGGTTCCTTCAGCCCCATACTGAATTTCTCCATGATCTTCTTTCCAAGGTTCTGCTGCTCAAATATTAACGGAAGCTCGTAAACGTTCTCTAAGTCTGGGTTTGAGATAATATGGTCTTTGGGCACGTTACAGAATATTGATATCTTCTCCTTCCTCACATCATCTATGAAGCCTTCAGCTCTACAAATTATGAAATCAGGCTGTATCCCGAGCTCACCCAACTTTTCTACAGATTGTTGAACCGGCTTGGTCTTCATCTCGCCCAGGTGCTTGGGAATCGGAAGATACGCTACGTGTATGAATATCACCCTGTCGCCCTCACCCTTCATCATTCTCGCAGCCATGTAGTAGATCTCACTCTGATACTCGCCGACTGTCCCCCCTATTTCGACAATGGTGAAATCGGCTTCCGCCTCCTCAGCTGCAGCCCTTATTCTGCGTTTTATCTCGTCAGTTATATGCGGAATAACCTCAACAGTCTTGCCTAAGTATTCACCTCTCCTCTCCCTCTCGATAACCGCGCCGTATACTTGACCAGTTGTAATATTGTTCCTCCTAGGAATATTTATGTCTAGGAACCTTTCATAGTGTCCAAGGTCCTGATCTATCTCGCCAGCGTCTTCAGTAACCCATACCTCGCCGTGTTCAGTTGGTCTAAGGGTGCCAGCGTCATAGTTTAGATAAGGGTCTATCTTCACGGCGGTTACTCTATAGCCTCTCGCTTGGAGAATCTTACCTATCGAGGCTGCGGTAATACCCTTTCCTATCCCGCTGATAACGCCCCCGGTTACAAATATGTAGTTTGTACGCATGGCGGAAATCACAGTAGCCCTGTAATAAGCCTTTCCTCTCGAATATTATAGGGTGCGCTAGAAGCATATCGGTATCAAAAAGTTTTTTTAAGACAGAATACTTCTGCAAACGCCTTGAAATTCATAAAATGTAGAGAGGTAGCTCCACGCTTAAAGGGAAGGGTTGCAATAATCGGTGCTGGGCCAGCGGGGTTAACCGCAGCAGGCTTCTTAATCTGCGAAGGCGTCGAGGTTGATGTTTACGACATGTTGCCAGAGGCTGGAGGCCTACTCTTATTCGGCATTCCTGAGTTTAGAATACCGAAGAAAGGGGTCAGGGAAGGCGTGAAGGAGCTTTCTGAGAAAGGGGTTTACTTTCACCTCGGCAAGAAGGTTCACGATTCAGAGGTCTTCGACGTGGATTTCAGCGAGATAGTGGAGAATTATGATGCAACTTTGATAGCAACAGGAGCATGGGAGCCGCGGAGGCTGAACGTTGAAGGAGAGGAGCTCGACGGCATTTTCCACGCGGCACCGTATATCGTAAAATACTATTTGACGAAGTTCGGCTACTCCCCGCCTTCAAGCCTCCCAGGCCTAGGGAGCTCCGTGGCGGTAATCGGAGCCGGTTTAACAGCAGTAGACTCGGCTCTCCTGGCTCTTGAAATCGGCGTTAAGGAGGTTTCATTAGTGTACAGGAGGACCAGGAGGGAGGCTCCGGCGGGTGAAAAAGAGCTTAAAATGCTTGAGGAGAAGGGTGTTAAAATAGTTGAGCTTAAGGCCCCTGTCGGATTCAAAGGTGAAGATGGGAGGGTTAGGCAGATGGTCACAATGGATGTTAAGCTCGGCCCTCCTGACAAGAGTGGGAGGCCCTCTCCCGTACCAGTCCCCGGGTCTGAGAAAGTGTTCGAAGTAGATTCAGTAATAGTAGCGACTGGAGGGCGTTCCACCCCGCCCTTCAAGAAAAACGCGGACAAGATCCACGTGGCTGAAGACGGTAGGATAATCGTGGACGATAAGAGGAGGACGAGTTGGAAAGGTGTTTTCGCAGCCGGAGACGTTGAATCAGGCCCCTCTCTAATAGGGCCGGCTTTAAAATCCGGTTTGATTGCAGCAGAATCCATAAAGGAATACTTGATTAAACGAGTGTAACATTTCCTGAAATAGCGTTGCATTACTTTGATGAACGCGATAGTTCTGAATGCCAGCGATGATAATAGTGGCCTGCAGCGTTGCCACGAAGGGCTTAATAACCCGAGAAGACAACCATCTGGAAACACACGTCCCCTTCGGTGGCACTGAAAAGATCACCACGAAGAGACCGAGTATCGACTTGTGATCACAGAGCTTAAAGATTTGAGTAAAATCACGGTGAAGAGCTCATTGAAAGGCTTCGGAGTTCACTTAGCGGTTAATGCAGGAGCGCGTTCAAAAGCTCCACTCGACAGGTACCTGTCTATCTTCAACTGCGGATCTGTATATTGCTTCAAGGATGGCTTGGACCCTCAGGCCCTCGATGGCCGGAGAGAACAATGGCCTGCCCTCTTTAACAGACTCTATGAACTTCTTAATCCTCATTTCGTATATATCTATGTTGGGCGGCTGGTCCTGTGGCTTAACATTTACTCTAACTCCCTGAATCTCCATGTATATTTCTGGGGGGTCAAGCCGGGCTCCGCCTTTCGTCCCAAGTAATTCAACGCCAAATCTGTCTCTATCTATGAACGAGGCCCAGTTCGTCTCAAGAAGCATTGTGAAATCATTCTTAAACTTGACTAAGGCAAAAGCATTATCCTCAACCTCGAACTCCACCGGGTTCCATGTTCCACCCCAGCAGCCCCGCTTAGCTGCTTCAGGATTATTGCCAAACTTCGTATATAATACTCCAAAAGCCGACTTAGGTTCAGGAAAGTTCATAATGTACATCGTAAAGTCCACCGCGTAGCAACCTATGTCGAACAACGGGCCTGCTCCGGCAAGCGTTTTACTTATGAAGGTTTTTTTCGGAGGTATGCCCCACCTTCTCAAGGCTAGTGCTCTGGAATAGTATATTTCACCAAGCTCTCCAGCGTTAACCATGTCTTTAAGAATGTTTAAATCAGGCCTAAACCTCGTCTGGAACCCTATGATGAGGATTCCGCCCGTCTTCTTAGATACCTCGTACATCTCCATCGCGTCCCTAAGGTTACCAGCCATAGGTTTCTCAGTCAAAACATGTGCACCAGCCTTCAACGCTGCGACAGTAGGATCCTTGTGGAACATGTTCGGAGTACAGACGCTTACCGCATCAAGCTCCTCCTTCTCAAACATATCGTTGAAATCCGTGTAATACCTAGGTATTTTAAAATCCTCAGCAAGGCTCCTTGCAGCGTTAAAATCAACGTCGGCGCAGGCAACGATTTCAACTTCACTAATCTTCTTATAGTATGGAACGTGAGTGCTCCTTGCTATTCCGCCGCAACCAACTATGCCCACCTTGATCCTGCTCATTTTAACCGGGCTAGAAAGAGGTTTTTAATAAGATTTACGGACCCCTCTTTCAACAGTAGAGTTTTAAAATCCTCTCCGCCTTAGCGAAGAGGCTCCGGCTCATCCCACTTGGGACCATCCTATAGGCCTCAGGGCTTGATTAAGCCAGCCCCGTATATTCATATCGCACTACGCATGCTCGTCACACATTAGAGTTAGCTTGCAACACGTTGAGTAAGCGTCCGAAAAACACAGCATTTCTACCGGAGACGAGTATGCACTATATATGGACTTCATGTTTAAAAGTAGAGTTTAAAAGCCGCGGATTATCCCCGCTGCTTCTGATGGCTGGCGATGAAAACAGGGAGAAGCTGAGACTGATGTACGGTAGGGCTTTCGCCAGCTCTCTGAGCAACAGCATGGTAACCCCCTTCATTTATGTTTACGCCGCTAGAATCGGGGCTTCTCCCGGAGAAATAGGCTGGATGCATTCTTTCAACAACCTTTTCGTAAGCAGCCTCCAAGTACCCTGGGGTAGGCTCAGCGACATGCTTGGGAGAAGAGTCAGCATCATAGTTGTTGCAAGCATTGCAGCATCACTAATCTGGATACCTATGGCTTTGACGGCTGAGCCGAAAACATTCCTAATCCTTGTCGCACTATACTTCTTCCTGAGCTCCGCCGCAGTCCCTGCTTGGAACGCCCTTTTAAGGGAGGCTACACAGCCCTCTTCGAGAAGCATAGTGATTTCAAACATGAACATAGCTTCCCTCCTGGGAAGCCTGGTTGCAACAGCATTCTCAGGATGGCTTATAGACTACTCCGGGGGGAGCCTCCTAGCACCCTCCTTGATAGCGGTCTCCGTAAGCCTATCCGGGTCCCTAATACTCTTAATGATAAGGGAGGACAGGATTCGTGAAACCAGCTTCAAAAGCATCATGTCAGTATTCAAAATATCCGACATACCTGGTTTAATAAACGAGAGCAGCGATTTCAAGTTCTTCCTAAAAATGTCGGCACTCCAGGGTTTCTTCATGTCTTACGCTTGGCCCCTTTTCACCATCACTACCGCGTCAATCCTTAACCTAAGCATGACTGAAGTCGGAGCCATCTCAGTGATTCAAACCATCGCCACGCTGATTGCTCAACCCTTCATGGGACGTTTGGCCGCCGTAAAGGGCAAAAAGCCCCTAATAGTTCTATATTACGTTTCGCTCACCGCAGTGCCATTAGCATACTGTTTCGCCCAAGGCTTTCTCCACCTTGCCATCCTCAGCGTTTACCTCGGCATTATGTTGTCCGTGGGCAATGCGACAATCCTCCCGTATATTCTAGACGTTATTCCTGAAGACCGTGTTGGCGAGCTGACTTCCATATACAACATGATAACTGGAATATCGCATTTCGCGGGCTCGGCTGTTGGAGGGAACGTTGACGAGTTCATTAGCCTCCATATCGGTAGACGTTTAAGCCTTCAAATAGGCTATTTCATTTCAGCAGCCGGAAGGTTTGCTTCAGGGTTGTTCTTCATCAGGATGGATGAGAAGCCTTCTTCTAAAAGGATTAAGAGCAATTGAGTCGCCTAGACAGATTTTCAGGCTTTTACGAATCGCCCGCTTCTCGCCACCATTTCAGGGTAATCAGAAGAAGTCTAACGACAATGTTTTGAGAACGCTCTCTATCTCCATGAGCTCCTGCCCGCTCAGCCTCCAGCCTGCTGTGCCTGCGTTCTCCTCTGCCTGCGCAGGGTTCTTCGCCCCAGGTATCGGCACGACATTCCCCTCCCTCAGGAGCCAGTTCATAGCAACCTGAGCAATAGTCTTGCTCCTTTCCCTAGCGATCTTCTCCAAGACTTTCAAGAGACGAGTTATCTCAGCAAGGTTTTCATCCGTGAAAAGCTTGTTCCCCCTTCTAATATTGTCTGAAGGCTTATTGCTTAAACCATACTTCCCGGTTAACGCTCCCTGAGCCAGAGGACTGTACGCGATCACCGTTATGTTCTCCCTCCTGCAGTAGGGCAGAACCTCCTCCTCAATCTCCCTTTGCAGCATGTTATACCTAACCTGGTTTGAAACGATGCTTGCTTCAGACAGGTGTCTCCTCGCCTCCTCCAGGTCTCTGACGGCGAAATTGCTAACACCGATGGCTCTTATCTTACCCTCCTTGTAAAGCCTCTCCATGGCGCGCATAGTGTGCTTCAGCGGAACCTGCTCCCACGGGTCTGGCCAGTGAACCTGGTAGAGGTCTATCTCTCTTACTCCGAGCCTCCTTAAACTTTGTTCAGCAGCCTTCAAAACATCGTCGTACCTCAAGTGCCCGCCGTGAACCTTCGTGGCGATGACAAGGTTCTCCCTTCCAACCTCCCTTATCGCTCTGGCAACAACCTCCTCAGAATGCCCCCCGCCGTATGCTTCAGCAGTATCTATAAGGTTAACCCCTAGTTCGTTAGCCCTGACTATCGCCTTCACTATTTGATCGTCCTCAACATCAGCACCCCAAGCTTTCCCACTGGCCTGCCAAGCGCCAAAGCCTATTACGGAGACCTTTAAACCGCTTCTACCCAACTCAACATACTCCAATAGGCATCACATTTTTTAAAAAAACACTAGCCTTATTAAAGATTTTACGAACAATATGTGTTATAAACTGTTTTAAACGTATTTAAACCATGCTAAACTTTAAAAAGAGCGCGATTCTAAAGCCCATGGAATTGTTTTACCAGGATTGAAAAGAAAGTTTATATGGTTAAAATGATGCTTTGACGGGGAACATGGAGGAGAAGCCTGTTAAAAAACTAGGCGGTGGAAAGAGCGAGAAGCTTAACCCTAAGGAAGTTTTATGTGCTGAGCAGCATCCTGATGCTAAACTCATCGAGATCTCTGTAAAGATGAGAAGAATGCCGGGAGTTTTCATAAAGGTTGTTAGGACTCTTTATGAAAGAAGGGTTGGGCTTTTCTCCGGCTTCCACACGGTAAGCAGGGAGGATGACACTGCTCTCATAGGTGCTTTCATAGATATTTCAAAAAGTGATGCGCAGGCAAAGGATATCGCCACGGATCTGGAGAGCATTGAAGGAGTCTTAGAGGTTAATGTTTCTGATGAAAAGTTTAACGAGCTGATGATAGATAGCTTACACTTCCCACTCCTTGTTTCCGGCGAGAGAAGCTTCACGTTCAGAGTTGAAACCTTTGGAAGAATTGTTGAAAGTCTTTACGAGAAGTTTGGAACCGGGGCGGCTGTCGTGCTATACCAGATGGGGGTGTCAGCTGGGGAGGACAAGGCGATGAGCGTTTTGAACAAGCATTCCATGAATAAGCTGGAAGCTTTAAAGCTGATACTGGCGGAGAGAACTGCTAAAGGATGGTGTATGGCTGAAGTGGCTGAGTTCAACAGCGATGGAGCGACACTGATAGTCAGAGAATTGTTCGAATGCCTGCCTTTCAAAGGGAAGAAGGGGGAGGCCTTCAGCCAGTTCTTCAGAGGATATTTAGCAGGGGTTTTTAAACACGTTTTGAACGAAAGCGTAAGCGTAGTGGAGGCGGAGTGCATCGCTAAGGGGGATCCCGCCTGCAAGTTTATTGTTCAAGCCAGGCGTTAACCCTACCGCTAGGAACTTTTAAACCTCTAAAGTTTATATTTCCACAGGGTTATTGCTGCTCATGTTTCCAGAGGATTTTCTCTGGGGGGTTTCAGAAGCAGGCTTCCAGTTTGAAATGGGCGACCCTCTCGGCGAAAACGTGGACCCGAATACTGACTGGTTTAAATGGGTTCACGATCCAGTAAACGTGAGAAGCAAGATTGTTAGCGGCGATCTTCCCGAGAACGGAGTAAACTACTGGGAGCTTTACGACTCTGACCATGAGCTGGCTAAGAGACTGGGCATGAACGCTTACAGGCTTGGAGTGGAGTGGAGCAGGATATTCCCTAAGAATACTTTTGAAGTCAAGGTTGACGTGGAGACTAAGCAGGGGAGGATAGTTAGAATCGACATCGATGATAAGGCTCTGGAGAAGCTTGAAAACCTGGCTAGTGTGGATGCTTTAAATCGTTACGAGAGGATTATTGACAATCTTAGGGAGAAAGGGTTTAAGGTGATAGTATGTTTAAACCACTTCACTCTTCCAATCTGGGTTCACGACCCGATTGCCGTGAGGGACTCAGGGTTTAGAAAGGGGCCTAGAGGCTGGTACGATCAGGAGACGATCGTAGAGTTTTCTAAGTACGCTGCGTTTTTAGCCTGGAGGCTTGGAGGAAGGGTTGACATGTGGGCTACTTTCAACGAGCCGAATATCGTTGCGGAGACGGGTTATTTCATGGTTGGAAGCGGGTTCCCGCCGAGCGTTAGAGCAAACGCTTTAAACGCTTTAAAAAATTTTAAACGCGTCCTGGTGAACATGATTGTTGCACATGCAAGAGCCTTCGAAGCCTTGAAGAAGTTTGACGGGCAACGGGCTGATCCAGACAGTCCACTTCCAGCATCGATAGGCGTTATTCAACACGTCATTCCAGTGATGCCGCTAGACCCTTCCAGAGAGGAGGATTCGCATGCTTCACGTTTCCTGAGGCATGTTCACAACAACCTGTTCATACAGGCAGTCTCATCAGGATGGGTCGATACGAATCTCAACATGGTTAGGGAAGGTGAAGAGTTTGAAAAACATCTTGAGGGGAAGCTGGACTGGCTTGGAGTAAACTATTACACGCGGATGGTTGTGAAGGGGAGAAAATCTCTTCTTGCAAAGTTATTCATGGGCATCCAGGGGATTCCGGAGATTATGGAGGGCTACGGCTTAACCTGCAAGGCTAAAGATGTTTCTCTTGACGGTAGGCCCACGTCGGATTTCGGCTGGGAGCTTTACCCGGAGGGGCTTGCAGAGACGCTGTTCGAAATGTCTAAATACGGTATACCCATGTTCATCACTGAAAACGGTGTCGCCGACTCTGAAGACACGCTTAGGCCCAGGTATATTGTTGAACACCTGCGGGTTCTCGAGGAGATCGTTAGTAAGAAAAGCCTCGACTTAAGAGGATATTTCCACTGGGCTTTGACTGACAACTACGAATGGGCGCATGGGTTCAGCATGAGGTTTGGACTCTACAGTGTCGACCTGAACACTAAGAAAAGGACTCCTCGGAAAAGCAGTGTGGAAACCCTTCGAAGGATCATTCAGAACAGGACGGCGGGCAGCATATGATGGTTTCTCCAGGTCTGGGAAATGAGCCGTAGGAAACTGATTTATGTTGTTCAAAAGCATGCTGCTACTCACCTCCATTATGACCTAAGGCTTGAAATGGACGGTGTTCTGAAAAGCTGGGCCATACCCAAGGAGCCGGAGGACAAGCCCGGTGTGAAAAGACTAGCGATACAGGTTGAGGATCATCCCATAGAATATTCCGAGTTTGAGGGAGTCATACCTGAAGGCCAATATGGCTCGGGCAGGGTTGAAAAATGGGATTACGGCGACTATGACCTCGTTAAGAGGACAGATAGAAGCATAGAGGTTGAAATACGGGGAAAGCGTCTTAGGGGACGCTTCATCCTGATGAGGTTTGAGAAAGCCGGGGAAAACGCTTGGCTCTTCTTCAAGAAGAAATGATGATTACTTGGGCTTACAGGATTAACGATTCCAGCTCTTGAACCCCGTTAGCCAAAGCTTTCGCAAGCCAAGTTTTATAACTTTACACGCGTTGAAAAAACGGTGGTTTAAGGAATGGGTGGAGCAAGGATTATTGGAGAAAGCCTTAGTAACATCCCTTGGCAGGATAAGCCTGAAGGCTATGAGGGAGTTGTCTGGAGGTACGATAAGAACCCTCTGACCAAGTGGAACCCCACTAGGAGCACTGCCAGAGTGTTCAACAGCGCCATAGTGCCTTTCAAAGGAGGGTTCGCAGGGGTTTTCAGGGCGGACCATAAGGATGGTAAGGCTAGGCTTCACGTTGGTTGGAGCGACGACGGCATCTCTTGGGATATTGAAGACGAGGTGATCACGTGGAGGGATAGTGAGGGAAGAATATACCAGCCTAACTACGCATACGACCCTAGGGTTGTTAAGATAGAAGACACTTACTACATAACTTGGTGCACGGACTTTTACGGCCCATCCGTAGGAGTAGGTGTGACCAAGGATTTTAAAGAGTTCATAAGGCTTGAAAACGCTTTCCTCCCATTCAATAGAAATGGCGTCCTCTTCCCGAGGATGATCAATGGGAAATACGTTATGCTTTCAAGACCTAGTGATGCTGGCCACACCCCTTTTGGAGACATTTTCCTGAGTGAGAGCCCTGACATGATTCACTGGGGCAAGCATAGGAGAGTCATGGGAAGAGGGGGAACAGGCTGGTGGCAGGGGCTTAAAATCGGAGCAGGCCCAGTACCAATCGAAACAACAGAAGGATGGCTCCTTTTCTACCATGGGGTGGTCCTGACGTGCAATGGTTATGTTTACAGTTGTGGTGCAGCAATACTAGACCTTAACAATCCCTCTAAGGTTCTTTACAGGTGTAGGGACTACCTGTTAACGCCGGAGAAGGAGTATGAGACAGTCGGCTTTGTTCCAAACGTAGTGTTTCCATGTGCAGCTTTAACTGATGCTGAAAGCGGCAGAATCGCCCTCTACTATGGTTCTGCAGACACATATGTTTCACTAGCGTTTGCACGTGTGGAGGAGGTGGTGGACTACGTTAAAGAAAACGCGGAGCCATTTCACGAAGGGGAGGGAAGATGATTCCTCGAGAAACAGACGCTGAAGCCATTTTTTAGAAAAAAATAGGCACCCCCTTTCTTTCTATTTTACCATTGCATGCCAGTACATAGTTAAACTGAGCCAAAAATTGTTGCTGCCAGGGGAAGAGTAACCTTTATATATAAGTATGTAACATATCTAAGTAGGTGATGTATAATGTGTGGCGGGAAGACGCATCCTCACGGGAAGTGGTGCCACGGAGAGGAGAAGCATATCTGTCTTAGAGAAGTACCTGTAAGAGGACTCCTACACTTATCGATATTAAACTTGATTAAAAACGGCTCAATATATGGAGCGGAAATATACAGGGCCTTAAGGGAAAAATACAATGTTGAGGCTCCGAAGGCCTTGATATACGGTCTGTTGAGGAGAATGGAGCATGCTGGCTTCCTGGTTTCCTCATGGGATGTTGAGGGCGGAGGACCGGCGAGAAGAAAATATAAGATTACTGAGGAGGGGTTAGACTATCTTAGAGACTCCTTGGAAAACCTTAGAAGGGTTAAAAACCTAGTCAACCTCCTTCTCGCTGAGGATAGGGATAGGCAAACGCAAGAGGAATAGGTCCATGAGCACTATAGCTATAGAAGCCCTAAATCTACATAAAAGGTTTGGAAACGTCTCGGCTGTGAACGGCGTTAGCTTCAACGTGACAGGGGGAGAAATATTCGGTTTCCTAGGACCCAACGGCGCCGGAAAGACAACGACTATCCGTATTTTGACAGGCATACTAAGGCCTGACAGTGGTGAGGCCAAGATAATGGGCTACGATGTTCATAAGGATCCTGTTAAAGCCAGAATGCTTATCGCGCTAATCGGCGAGCCAAAGGTACTCCTCTTAGACGAGCTACGTCTGGGCTCGACGTGATAAGTGCCAAGAAGAATGGGGTTACAGTCCTTCTGACAACGCATAACGTGGAGGAGGCTGGTGAGCTTTGCGACAGGATTGCTATAATAAACGGTGGTCAGATGGTTGAGACAGGGAGCCCGATGACTTGATGATTAAATCCGGCCCAATGGTTGAGACCGGGAGTACTTGTGCCACTTGCGCAGCTTCCAACCTGGACATTAGCAATAGCTGCAGTATCACCATTAACATACCCCACAGACCTTTTGAGGCGGCTTTATACAGGCAACGCTTTTTTCCCGGAATGGGTAGACATCATGATGGTGATTATCTTTACAATCATGTTTACGGTCGGAGCTCTGAAACTTCATGAAAAAACGTTATCGACAAGGCTGCAGAAAAGATGAGAACCCATTGCAGTAGTAAAACAACATAAAATACGTGGCTCCTGCCTAATATGCAAATAACCCTGATAATATCACTCTCAACTACAAAGATGCTTAAAGCAAGCGCGCTATTGTTTCTTAACAGCTTCTAGGCTCACCTAATTACCAGCACAGATCCTCTGAACCGGTTCACAACTTTGCTTGCGACGCTTCCGAGAATACGCCCTGATTTCCCGAGCCCCTCGCCTCCAACAACTATAAGATCGCACCCCCTTTTCTCGGCCTCCTCAACTATGACTGACGCGGGATCACCGACCCTACTGAAAAGCTTTACTTTAACGCCCATCTTCTCAGCTATTATTCTAGCTTTCTCCAGTATCTCATCCTTCTCCCTGATCAGGCTCATCCTAGTGGAATCCGGGAGAACTACTAGTTTAGAGGGCTGTTCCACACTTGGTTCCACCATGGTTTTCGAAAGCTCTTCAGAAACATGTAATACTAAGACCTCGATCTCGGGTGTCTGAAGCTTCATCTTTAAACCCATTTCGACAGCTTTATCTGAAGTAGGAGAGCCATCTGTTGCAACCAGAATCTTCTTGAACATCACCTAGATTGAAAGACATCAGTTAATAAATCTTAAACACCGGACACATCAAGACTGCAAGCATTCTAGACGAATGTTATAAAACACTTATATTTCTCTCGCCTCCTCCCAAGACCGGTTTGGAGAAAGTAAAATCGGAATGCATATACTGCGGGGTCGGCTGCAGACTAAACTACGTTGCGGAAAAAGGCGAAATCATTAGAGTAGAGCCTGTTAAGGATGATGACGTGAGCGAGGGTTTCCCATGCCTCCGAGGCTTGACTATTAACGAAGTTATCCGTAAAAACAGGATAATCAAGCCGTTGATAAGGGAAACTAAGGAGGAGGATTTTAAGGAGGCTTCTTGGGATGAAGCATACTGGTTCATCTTCAACCATCTGAAGGATCTTGAGGGAAACGAGGTTTTGTTCATTCCATCAGGTAAGACAAGCAATGAAAACGCGTATGTTATGCAGAAGTTTGCGCGCGCTGTTCTGAAGAGCAACAATGTTGACGGTTGTTGCTCCAGGCTTTGTCATGCTAACACTATAAGTGCGTTGAACATGGTGTTCGGAATAAACGGGTCTCCCGGCAGGATTGAGGAAGCTGATACGCGCGACCTCATCCTGGTCATAGGCTCAAACCCTGCTTCAAACTATCCTGTTATTTTCAGCAGAATAGTTAGGGCTAAAGCAAAGGGCACTAAGCTTATAGGTGTAAATTCCCCTCTGAACGAGACTTCAAGGTTTTGCGACATTAATGTTCAGGTGAAACCCGATACGCAGCTAGTTTTCATAAACGGTTTGATAAACGAGCTTATCAGGAAGGGGGTTCCGGAGGATAGGAAGAGCATACAGGGTTTCGAACAGCTTGCTGAAGCAGTATCGGAATATACTCCAGAAAGGGTTTCGAAGATATGTGGGATTGAGAAGGAGCTTTTCGAAAAAGTTGTCGAAACAGTTTATTCGTCCAAGGCTTTCGGAATAATGCATGGAATGGGTTTGACTCAGAGCAGAAACGGTTTTCTAAACGTTGTCTCCCTTCTAAACCTCCTGATTCTAAAGGGGGGCGTATTGCTCTCAGGCAGGGGTGAGATAAACGTTCAGGGCATGGGTGATGTCGGAGGCGTTCCACCAGGCTTCCTGCCCTCCCTCGTATCCAGGGACAGGCTGGAGGAGGCTTGGGGGGTGGAGTTGAGCGAGGAAGCTGGGTTAAACATGATTCAAGCCCTTTATCTAAACCCTGTTAAAGCGGTTTTCGCTTGCGATGTTAACCTTGCTCTCTCCCTCCCGGACCTAGAAAGCCTCCATAAGAAGCTTAAGGAAATGTTCATTGTTCTCCTCCACCACCATTTCAACTACACGGTGAATTTCGCGAACGTGGTTCTACCTATAGCGATGCTGATCGAGGGAAACGGAACCATAACCAATTGGGAGAGGCGCATAAGGCTAGTCAGAAAGGTAGTGGAGCCTCCTGGGGAGGCTAAGCAGGCCTGGATCATATTTAAAGAGCTGTCGAAATATTTTGGCTGCGAAAAACTCTTTCCCTACAGTGATGAAAAAGAGATTTCCAGAGAAATAGTTGAGCTCGTCCCGGCCTACAGGAACGTGAACGTGGAGGAAGTGTACAGTGGTGAAGACGGTTGGGGAGCTAAGAAACCCGTTTTCACGAGATATGTTCCAGTGCATTACGAGGGTGTAGATTATCCCGTAAGCAAGAAATACCCTTATATTATGGTCGCTGTTAGAACACCTCTCCTTTTTCTCCACAATGAGCTCACATCTCTATCCGAAACCCTGATGAATGCTAACAGGAAGGATATTGAAGCATGCTACATGAATCCTGAGGATTTGAAGAGAGAAGGGTTTTCAGACGGGGAGACGATAATCCTTTCCAGTCCCTGTGGCAGTCTTAAAGTCAGGGTTAAGGCGGACGCCACGGTTATAAGTGGAACGATAAAGATGTATATTCACTCCGAGAAAACGCCTGTGAACAGGCTTGTCCCCTTAAACTATACTTTCAACACGTTTACCCCAAACTACAAGTCGGTGGCCGTCGGCGTGAGAAAGGATGCCTCGTGAAGCCTTTAGTACTGGCCTAGGGCTCCTTCCCTCCTCGTCGAGTCGTAAGACTTTTTGAAAAACCATAGTGAAAAAGGCAGTACGACCACTATGAAGAGTATAAGCTTTAAAGTATTCTCCATTATCATGGGGCTGTCTAATCCTTCACCATTCATCAAACACCTTCTCAATCCGTCTAGAGAGTATGTTAGCGGGAACGCGTTTCCAATCCATTTAAGCCAGTCGGGCAGCAGCCCCAAGGGGTAGAGGACTCCTGAGAAAAGCTGGGTTAACCATGAGAAAGCCCAGACTATGGGATCACCCTGCTTAAGCTTGAGTATCATCGCAGCCCCGAGAACCCCGATAACCATGTGGCTCGCCACCAGCAGTATGGTTAACACGAATGCGGCGAGAATAGATTCAGGGTTTAAGACAAGCCTTATACCAAGAAGCACCCCCATGCCGAGTGAAGCAAGCAGGAAGTAGGAGCCGATTATGAACCTGAAAGCAGACTCTCCTAGGAGAAAAACCCTGAAGCTCGTGGTTGAAGAAAGTATTGTCTCCATAGTGCCGTTCCACTGTTCCTCCCTTATCGCGTCTGAAAGGCTTGAAACGGAGGTGAAAACGTAATGCTGCACGGAGATGCCTATGACTGAAAAGGTGAGGAAGTCTGCAGCATACCCTGCTTCAATCAACGCTTGCGGAGTAATGATCATCGATACGAAGTAGTATGTTGCCACAAAGGTCAGTGAGCTCAGAATATCAAGCGTTATCCAAAGCTTATACGTCCACCAGATTTTAAAATCCCTAATTATGAAGGCAACAGCTTTCTCAAAGGGCCCAACCCCTCCCCGCGGAATGTTTTCCGCCAAGTATTTAACAATGTCTTCAACCTTCAAATCTAACCACCTAGTAGGATGAAGTAGTCCCTTCCCTCCTTATCCTATTATAACCCCATCCCAGCATCTTTAAACCTAGCGGGACAAGCAGCATGCTGAAAACACCTAGAACCAGGATGTCGGTCAACACGTTCACGTCAAAAACCGAGGCACCCAGTATCAGCACCCTCCTCATACCGTCTAGGGCATAGGTATAGGGGAAGAGCATTGATAGAACCTGTAAGGCTGGAAAGCGTTTAAGCAGCTCCAACGGATATAGGACGCCGGCGAGAAACTCGTTGACGGCTGCAAGTATGAATACTAGCGGGTCACCCCTCTTGTAAACCATTATTATTCCCGCAGCCACTAACCCTAGTGCTTGGTTTGAAACAAGCATCAATACAAACAGGATTATGAACACGAACAGCGACTGAGGGGTAAACGAGAGTTTTGCACCAAGTCCATAAACCCCGACAGCGAACACCCCCACCAAGTAGATGAGGCTAACTAGGTATCCGCGTGCCGTTAGGCCTATGAAGAACATGAGCATGTTTATTGGGGTTACCGCGATTGTTTCAAGAGTTCCTCCTCTTATTTCATGCTGGATAGAATGGCTCAGCCTTGTTAAGCATGCCCAAAGATAGTTTGAGGTTGCGACTCCAACCAGGGAGAAGGCGAGGTAACTAGTTCCCCAGCCGCTTCGCGAAAGCTGGTGCGGGTCGACCTGCAGGCCGACGAAGTAGTACATGACTACAGATGCAAGGGTGCTTAAAAGATCCATCACTAGCCAAGACCTATAGGCGAGCATCATCTTAAGCTGGGCCCAAACCACTGCGAAGAGCTGTCTTAAACTAGACTTGCTCCGCTTCTCCTCAACCCTGAATAACTGGAGGATTTCAGGCTGATTCATGCTCCCCACCAGTCAGGTTTAAGAATACTTCTTCAAGACTTGGAAGAGCGATTTGAACTCCTATGGTTTTCAACCCGTTGGTGCCGAACGCCTTAGGAATTTCTGACAACGCTTGCTCCTCGTCTTTAACCTCAGCCCTTATGACAGTGTAGTCCTCCTCGGGCTGAACACTCATAATCCTCTTCACAAACTCTAGTCTCTCCAGGATCCTAACCGCTTCTTCAGAGGAACCGCGGAACCTTACCTCGACACCCCTGTACTTCCTCGTTATTTCGCTCAGCCGGAGCGGCGTGTCAACCGCAATAATTTTTCCCCGGTTCATCACAGCGATCCTGTCGCAAAGCCTCTCAGCCTCAAAAATATTATGGGTTGTGAAAACTATGGTTTTACGGAGCTCCTTGCAAAGAGCCTGAAGCAGCCTACGTGTCTCTATTGCCCCAGTAGCGTCAAGCCCAACAGTCGGCTCATCCATCAACAGTATTGGCGCGTTTGAAAGAAGCGTCCTAGCAAGCATTACTCTCATCTTCATGCCCGTGGAGAAATCCTTCACAAGCCTGTCAGCATCCTTGTCTAACTCGAAGAACTCGAGCAGGGCATCTATCCTTTTTCTGGCTACGTCTGTAGGAATGTTCTGCAGATAGGCGTAGAACCTTAGGTTGTCTCTTGCTGAAAGCCTCCAGTAGAGGGCTCTCCCACCCGTTTCCCCGTGCAGCCAGCCTATGTACTCCCTAACTTTCTCAGCATCCTTGACGACGTCGAAACCAGCCACCCTCGCAGTGCCCCCGTCAGGAATCACCAGTGTGCAAAGAATTTTTATCAGAGTTGTTTTACCAGCACCGTTTGGCCCCAAGAGACCGAAAAACTCACCCTCCCTGATGGAAAGGTTTACATGGTCGACTGCCACAATCCTCCCCTTCCCACCGTCCCCTTTGAAATACTTAGTCAGATTTACAGTCTCAACAGCCGTGTTCAAGGTAAATAGCCCTTTACTGTTTTTACTTAACGGTTTATCATGCTCATTAAAAAACTTTTAGATAAGCAACCCCAGAGTAACATTTTATTGTTTGAATCCATGGCGATAAGATATCAAGTATAACCTGAAACAGAATTCCTGGGATAGATAATGGAGGAATATGGCGAGTTGCCGCTACGCTTCGTTGTCGATTAAAACACTTTTAATTTTTTTAATTATAAATCGCTTTTTCTCCTACCGACTCATGCTCATCACCATATGTATGTAGGAGTTTAAACAGACAGGAATCGAAAAGAAAGTTATGAGAAACCGGTTAAATATTATTCTAAACTACGCGTATCTTTCGAAAAAACTTTAACGCATGAGCTAGCTTTCGACTGGAACAAATAACGGAGGCAGATAAACCATAATGAACCATTCTGAACTGTTCTGAACTATATAAGAACGTGTATGTAAAAAAGTGAAAGAAAGAATAATTGCAAAATTTATAAGAGAGGTCTACAATTGTTTACCAGCCATGGTGGAAAGAGAGCAGGATGCTGAAGATGATAAAACAGACTTCGATAAAATCATAGCGCGCTACAGAATGGCTGTTTCTAAACGGGATGTAAAAGATGTGGATGAGAAGAAGCCGTTGCAAGCAGTTGAGAAAAACACCCCTATGGAAGCAGCCGTTAAGAAAGAGGAGCCAATGCTAACCATTTCGAAGCCTATTCAGAAAGACATCGTTACAAGCGAGGAGACTGAGAAAATGCTGGATGAGAAAGCCTTCGAATGGGTTAAAGTTGTTGAAAGCGCCATGCAAAACTGCATTTCGCAATCCAAGGGATCGATAAGTTCAATAAGCGTCCTACTGCCTGACGGTGTCACGTGTTTAAGCTTCGGCTCACGCATCGACATGGATGAAGACATTTTAGCCGCCTTCATAGGCGAGCAGTTTGAACTGTTCGAAAGCTACGGCAGTGTTTTAAAGATAGGGGAGATAGAGGAAATCGAGTACACCGGGAAGAATAGTGTTATCCTGATGAAATCGGGCGGTGGTCTAAGGCTGATGGCTCTGTTAAACGATAGGCGTTACGTTAGACTGGCCAAGATATATTTGGAGAGAATGCTGAAAAGCATTCCAAGGCTAGAGTAGGAAACAGGCTTAGAACCCGGCTATCTCGTTAAAAGCTTTACTCATTATTCTTAACCCGTTCCTTATGTTTTCAACAGAGTTAGCATAGCTTATCCTAACATAGCCTTCTCCGAAAGACCCCATGGCTGATCCATGCAACACTGCAACCCCGTACTTCTCAAGCAGAATAGAGGCCAGTTTCAAACTGTTAATTCCAGCCCTACCGATTATTTCCTTAACGTTGAGAAACCCGTAGAAGGCTCCTCTAGGCCTAACCATGTGAACACCACTCATTTTAGACACCTCTTCAATGACAACCCCCCTTCTAATAGCATACTGTTCAACCATTTCTCGGACAGCATTAGAACCGTTTCTCAAAGCCTCTAAACCCCCTATCTGGATGAAAGAAGACGGGCATGCTGTTACCAGGTTTAAAACAAGCTGGAGAGGGGCTGTTAAATGCTCCGGTGTAATCACGTAACCCAGCCTCCACCCCGTCATAGCATAGTATTTCGAGAAACCGTCTACCACTATAGTGTTCTCCAGATTCTCGTCGAACTGAAGAGGCGAATAGTGTTTCAAACCATCGTATATTATGTACCTGTAGATCTCGTCGCTAATAACGTATGCTCCAGCATCCTTAGCTATCTCCACAATACCCTTAACGTCATCCCTGCTTAAAACCGCCCCAGTCGGGTTCTGGGGAGAATTTATGATTATCGCCTTAGTCCTGTCTGAAACCAGCCGGTTAACCTCGTCGGGAGTCATTCTAAACTCATCCTCCTCCCTCAGCCTGACGGGCACTGGTTTTCCTCCAAAGAACATTACCCCACTCGCGTAAGCCTGGTAACCTGGATTCGGGTAGATCACCTCGTCCCCCTCCTCCACTATCGAGGCTAAAGCTGCGAAAATAGCCTCCTTGGAGCCTAGCGTTACTGAAACGTTTTCGAAACATACTTCAACACCGAAATCCTGAGCAGTCTTCTCAGCTATCGCCCTCCTCAGCTCCAGCATGCCGGGCGTAGGAGTATAATGGGTCTCCCCCTCCTTCAACGCCCTTATCGCAGCCTCCCTTATATTAGCCGGGGTTGTAAAATCTGGTTCACCTATTTCGAGATGGATTATCCTCCTGCCCTGTGTTTCAAGCATCTTCGCATTACCCAGCACTAGGAAGGAGCTCTCGCCCTCTATCTCTAAAGCTCTGCGAGCAGCCTTAAGCCTAGGGTTCAACTTAACGCCCTCATCCCAAGCAAGGGCTATTTCAACTTTTTCGAGTCCCTGAGGGGAAATATGCGGCAAGTATATATGGAGGGGCATATTGTAGCATACTGGCTTATTCACTTCTTAATGTTCTTTTCCCTAAGATAGGATTCTTTGGCCTTCGCTACGTACTGGAAGCCGCTTAGCGCGCGCCTTATGTGGAATGCTACGGATATCCAATAGCGCGCTAGTTTCTCGCCTTCGTTTAGCAACGTCTCCTAAAGCGCCAAGTGCCTTTCAAGGATTTAGGAGAAGGGCGTTAGGGTTTAAAACCCAGCAATGTGAATGGCCGAATATGGTAAGCAGATATTTACCTGGGGTAAACGGATGCTTACCCGCTGGTGAGTGAAGAATTCCGGTGAGCCATCATCGCTTCCCCCACGCTTTTAGTGGCCTTTATCCGCCTGATTCACCCGAGAATTCGCGCTCGAATGGCACTCGCCAAGCCTGCTGAGGACAGTGATATAAATCTTCCGTCGGTAAATTCTCGCTGACTGTCAGCGGAAATTTTCGCTTACCTCATGCTATAAAAATACATCCTCAAGCCTCCTCTAATGATATGAGGAGCGAAGCTGATAAATTAGGAGTTGGAGGAGAGGTAAAATCCGCAGCTCAAACGGTGGGTAAAGCCGTGCTTTCAATCCTATTGGTGTTAGCCCAAACTTCACACGCTTATCCTGATTCAAGCCTATTGTTACGTTACGACGATGGTGGCGCGGAATGCTTCTGGAGCGACTACTATCCTAATGGGATAGCCGTTAAATTCACCCCTCCCGCCCTTAGGTGGAGGATAACAGCCGTCCTCATCTACGGCTTCGCTGTAGTTAAGGGCGAGAAACCTTTCATCATAGAGGTGAGGGATAATGATTTTAATGTAGTCTTCAAGGTCTCCATTCCTATCCCTAACTACTTTAAGAATGCAACCTTGGATTGGGCCAAGGTTACATTACCGGGCGTTATCGTGGAGGGCAACTTCTATGTCTGCGTTTACCCCATGCTGGAGCCGAACGAGACTCAGCTCTGGATCGCCATCGACAACGACACGATCTCTGACAGAAGCTTCCTCGTCGATTGTTACAGACAAGAGATGAGGAAGCTCGATGGGGGAAATGCGATGATAAGGGTTAAGGGGGAAGAGGCAACCGACCTCGCCGAGATAATCCTCGATTCCATTTTCTTTGAGAAGGAATCCTTGAGGATCCTTTTCAGAGTAATCGCTACGAGCAACGTCACTGAAGTTAGTGCAGCTCTTCAGACGGGTTTCCTAACGGAGGATTGTGAAGTAATGCATAGGGGAGAGCTGTACGAGGTGACGGTTAATTGGCCAAAGCTTTCGGGCCTCAAGGAGCCGGCTGGGCTCGTACTGAGATCTAAGACGTTAAACTCAACCACGAACCTAGTCATTAAGCTCGGCGAAACCCTCTTCTCAGAATACCTCCGGCTTAGATATGAGAATTGGTTTCTGAGGGCGATGCTGAACAACTCTAGGGAGCAGGAAACCTTGAGACATATGCTTGAAGGTAAGGAGGCCGATATAACGATTATGAAGGCCTCGCTTGAGGCTTATGAGAAGAAGCAGCTGAAGGAGGCTGGGGAAGTTGAAAAGCTGGCTCAAGAGCTTAACCTAATGAGGCTCTTAATGGGATTTTTAGGTCTCTCCATGATCCTTTTGTTCATTGTCCTAGGGAGGAAATCCCATGCAAGTTCAGCTTCTACAGGTGGAGAGGAGGTAGGTGAGAATGCTTAGAAAGGCACTGGCTATAATCATCTCGATCCTTATACTGACCTCGCACTTCGATGCAATACTCCGCCTTCAAGCTCATGGGGAGGAGACGGATGCGGTAGCTACCCTTAGGAGGATAGAGGAGGAGCTTGAGAAGGGGAGGATACCGAGCGGCTCGGTGACCGAGGCCAACTTCATCATACCCGAGGGGTTTCCAGTCGAGCTCGCTAAGAGGCTCTGGCTCTTCATAGCCCAACTAGTCTCGACGGGCTGCTCTGACAGTGAGATTCGCCAGGCCATAATCGATGCTAATGATACCCTGAGGTTGCCAATGCGGATAGGCTACGAGCTTAAGAACTACACGATAATCCTGAAGTATGATGATGCTCGAATCATTCGAAGCGACGATGGAAGCGTATCCGTAGAAATTCCCTATAAGGTGGTTGATGGTCGGGGGAGAGACGTTGACGTAAGCTCAATAAAGTATGAGAGCAACGGAACAAGCCTTTTCTACGTCCTCCGCAGGTATCCTAAGAGGAGGACATATCTGGTTAGGGTCGTTGACCCTGACGCTTACACTTTCACGTTCCTAGACCTGAAGACCGGGGAAGTGTTTAACAAGACCGCTAGGATAAACATCGGGCTCTTCTCTAACGTGACTCAAGGCAGCTTCGGCTTCGAGAGCTTCATCGTCGCAGTGCCCGGGCACTTCGAGGAAACACGTGAGGCTGTGATATCTCAGGTAAGCGAGTTCAGAGTTCTGCTCCCAGCCCACGATCCCCTCGTTGTAGACACCTCGATCTCTCCGACAAGGGTCAAAATAGGGGATGTAATAACGATAAGCGCTCGGATAAGGAACCCCCAGGAGGCTCGAGATTTCAGGGTCTTGCTCGGTGCGAGGTTCTCCGACGAAGACGCGTTTGAAGCTTGGGCCCCTCCTCCAGTAGGCTTCCCATACGGCTCAGGATGCCCAGCATCACATCTATACCTTAGAGCTAAGAGACCAGGAGTTTACCAGGTTACTATCTACTTCGCCATCGTTGAACCTAAGAATCTAGATGTAGTGTTCTGGAACGGCGGGAAAACAGTAACCTACGTTGTTACCGTGTTGCCAGAAGCCCCAAGGCTGAGGGTTGAAGTTGAAGCCGAGGCCCTAGCCAAGTTTGCGAACCTCACAATAACCCTGGTCAACAGCGGCGGGCAGGAGGCTACGGGTGTTAAGCTGCTCGTAACCGGGGATGTCGAGGAGAAAGAGCTGGGGGTTGGAAGAGTCTGGCACACCTGGCGGGGAAGCGTGATAACCAAGCTACTCTCACCGATCGCTAAAGTCAACGTCACAGCAGTCTATCACGATCTTGAGGGCAAGAGGCATACCAGTACTTCACTCACGACGATCTCGACAACAAACTTTGTAACCCCGGAGGAGTGGAGGACATACCTCATAGAGTTTAAAGGCTATGAGGAAACCAAGAGGGTCTTCGTCCCCGGCTACCGGTGCGCGACACACGTTAAGCTCTACCTGATGAAGAATTGCCTGGCGCCTTCATCTATAAGTTTCTTCAGTGGATTAAGCTTAATCCCCATTTCCCCCAAGGGCTTCACGCTGACTTTAGGTAATGCGAGCAGCATCGAAGCCCCCGAAGTAAGGTATATGCTCCTTGACGTTAAGCCGGGCTTCCTTTATGAGAGGGTTTTGAGGGAGGACGAGGTTAAGAAGCTCTTCCACATAAATGAAGATGAAAGACTAGAACCCAGTAAGATTCCACCAAGCTATGAGATTAAGCTGGTTAAGGAAGAAGTTCTCAACCAGTCCGAAATCGTGACGGTTAACGACGATTTTTACGAGAAGCTTAAGTATAGCAGCTGGGAGGATCACGACTATAAGTATGAGGATACAGGGGTTAAGAAATGGGACCTGGACAAAGCCATTGCCAGCGTTCTGCACGATAAAACTATAGAGCTAGTATACCGTCCACTTATGTATCAGGGGGACTTAGTCAAAGGAGTTTTAGTCAAGAACTACGCTGCATGGGACATCGTTTACGAGCTCGAAATCCTCCAATGGCCAATAGCTGAGAATCTGCCGGAGAACATTGCTCTCAGCATTCCGGCCCATGGCTCAATCCCTCTGAGCCTCATTCAACGTAAGAGCGCAAGCCATCCGGTCTTAATCTACTTGAAATATCAGGGCAGGATCGTCGTATTCCTTCGGGTCCATGCTACAGGCGAGGTCTCGGAGTTCTGGAGAGGCTTCTGGGATGGAATAAAGGAGAAGCTTTCAGGGATAATCATAACAGCGACGATAATGGTCATACTAGCAGTGCCGACGAAGGGCGGCTCCCTCCTGGCATATGTTAAGAACCTTATAACCTCAGCAGTAATTCCGAGCCTTTTCGCCGTCGGGGTAGCATCTAACATCAGGGAGATCCTCGAGGCCTACTCAGCCTACAAAAAGATGGATGAAGTAGCTGGAGAGCTCGACGGCTTTTCCCAGAGGGCTGCTTATGCAGGATACTTTAACGCGTATTACTTATTCCAGGGACTCAGGAGCAAGATTAAAGAGAAACAAGGATACATAGTTGGCGACACAGCGCTAGACCTCCTCGCTGACGTGACGGTAAGGGATTTGCTAGTAACTTTTGGTAATGAAGATGCGAGAGAGTATGAGAAGGGTAAGGCCTTAGGAAGGCTGGTGGGGTCAGCGCTATCGCTTGCCACCTACGTTGGCATCTACTACAAGTTCCTCAGCAATGGGCCGATGCTGCTTTCGCGCGCGGGACGGATAAAGGAATTTTTGAAGGGAGTCTACAACTGGATAACCCCGCCATTATGGGATATTGGAATCATAGCTGGAAAGCTTACGGCAAGGGGGATTGCCGCCTCACTGGCGATCTCTGGAGAGAGCGGTGATTTCAAAGAATACCTGAATAGGATTAAGGATGATGAGGAATCGCTGAGCTCGCTGGTTGAATCCACCGGGAGATTCCTAGATGACGCTCTGGATGTTTCTGGCAAGCTTGGATTGAGCGAGGAAGCCTTTCTGGGCTTGCTCCGAGCGTATGGAAAATGCAGGCTAAGCGATGAGGCCTGGGACAAGTTCATCCAGGAGATAGAGAACATCAGTGAAAAAAGCAAGAGATGCGTAGACGAGCTGTTACGCTCGATTTTTAACGCTGAAGGCAATGAGGTTGAGTACGCGGTCATTAAGCTAGCGCCGAAGCTGGCTAAGTTAGGCTCCGATGAGCTCGGGTGCTTGGAGAAGCTCCTCGCATCAGGGGTTGGAATGAAGGAAATAGGAGGCATACTCGAGAAGCCGGACGGGCTGAAGGAACTCCTCGCCGGAATAAAGGTATTCGAGTTTCGAGAGCCCCATAGGATTACGCTGAAGAGGGGAGAGGATCGGGCTCTCAATATGGGGAAGGACAATAAGCTTAGTCCGGGGACGTATGTGGCGAGGATCTACTGGGAGTGCGGGGAGAAGAAAGGGGTGATGGAGTTTCCGGTTAAGAGTAGGGGATCAAAAAGTGTGGGTATACCGGAGCATCAGGTTGATCAAGTGTTGAATGAAATAGGGGGTGATGAGGTAGAGATTTTAGTGACTAAGGCTGAGTTTCTCGACTACAGGCTCTTCTTCCCAAGAGAATTCTCAGTTGGCGGAATAGAAATAAAGCTTGATCTCTTCAAAAACGAGATGAAGATCGGTGGGAAGAGTTTCAAGTTTGAGCTGGATACGGATATTTGGGGAGGAAGGATCCATGTCCACGCGGAGTTAGAAGGCAAGGACATAGGAGGCAACAACCTTGTTATTTTCTTCTATGATGATAGAGAAGTTAGGATCAGGATTGGAGGGAACTCTTATCTCGTTAAAAGAATTGAGCTAGATAGTATGTTAGATTTAATGAGGATAGGATATCTTGATGACATAGAGGATAAACCGAAACTAGCTGAGTATAGCTTCAACTTTAAGTCTCTCAATGAGCAGACAGGCAAGCGTTCCTACCTGGCACCCTTGGAAAAAGGCCAGAAATGTGTTGGATTGAAAAGGAAGTTATTCAGGTTGCTGGGCTATAACGCCTTGAAGGAGCTTGAGAGAGACATTGGGAGCAAGTATGGTGTCATCTTGGAGTATGATAACGGCGAAATGGCATACTGTGGAACTGATAGATTTGGAGCTCATGTACCCGATGGTGCAAGCGAAATACGGTACATAAGGATAGTCCTGATAGATGATGAGACATCCTCTTATCTCCGCCAAGTAATCGAAGCCGATGATCTGAGCAAAGTGAAAACTCAGGTAGGTATAGCAGGGGAGCGTATCGTGATCCTTGGATACAGGGGGATAGATTATCGAGAGATGATCCTCGCGGAGTTTTCCAAGAAAACCGGGATACCGCTAGAAGTCCTTAGGGTTAGGGATACCGTGAATTTCCAACACATTGGTGGAAAAAGGAAACCCGATGGTAAAATATTCGCCCTAAAGGACATTGTGGTTAATGGTAAAGTGGTATTTAAGAGTGGCGACACAATAGCAATAATAGAGATGGAGTCAACAGTAAGGGGAGGAGATTTGAAAAAGCTATGTGATGATGTAAAGAATACGGACCTTAAGGAGCATATTAAGCTCGATGAATATAAGGATGTTCAGTATGGCGTCGCAATAGGTTTCTCGTATGATCCGGTACGGGCCCTCGCCGGCGAACCGGACATACCTCCGCTCATAGAAGTCTATACGAGGGGTGAACTAGCGGGATGAGCGAAAGCATCGTGGAGAAGTTGAGGAACCTACTGGCCGAGAGATTTAAGCTTGAACGTGAGAAAGTCGAACTAATTAGCCCTGCGCTCACAGAGAAGTGGTTTATAATTGTTAGGTCACGTCGTGTTTACGACATCTCTATCACAGCATACGAAGATGGGAGGGTTATAGTTGATGCTGGTCCCGAGCACACCCGTAGCGAAATATCGGATTACCTATATAGCAAGAAATATAGGCGAAGGTATGAGAGGGCTAGGACCGAAGAAGAGAGAGAAAAGATCAATAAGGAGGAACTCGAGGAAGAGGAGGGGATAATCGAGGACTTCAGGCAGGGAAGGTACGAGAAGTACTTGAAAATGGAGAGGAGCATCGCATATTATGCCAAAAAGCACATGTGGGGCACTGAAGTGGCCAAGAGGATAAGCAACAAATATGGTTTTGAAACGAGATTCGATATAGATTACGAATCCGGTTTCGAAACTGCCTTCAACTCGGCGGGGATGGATGAGGAACAAACGATCAACGAGATCATGAAAAGAGTGGATGCAATCGCCGATGCTAGGGAGATGTTCATAAACGAGGAGATGATGAACGAATTCCTGATAAGCAAGGGGATAGAGGTTAAGAAGGCCAAGCGGCGATCAAGATAACAGGTGGAGATGAGAGAGCAATATTTGTGTTTTTTGGAATCAAAATCCAATTTACCCTTCTCGCCTTTCTGAGAACAAATCTAGCTTTTTCGAGTCCCTGAGGGGAAATATGCGGCAAGTATATATGGGGGCATATTGTAACCAGGCACCCCTTTGGTCAAACAGAAAGGATTGATTCTCAGGCTTGGAGGAAGGGATTGTTGTCAGCTGTTGAGGCCTAATAGGCTTTGAAACAGGTTCGTAAAGCCTTGAATTGCGAAAAACTTATCCGCCCCTGGACTAACTTATTTTGAAAAAATGGTGGTTGTAGTAGAGTTCAGCATAGTCCCGGTTGGAGAGGGGACAAGCCTTTCAAGAATACTTGCTCACGCAATAAGAGAGCTTGAAAGCATTGGGGTTAAGTATGAGTTGACCCCTATGTGCACCGTTTTCGAGGCCCAGAGTGTTGAGGAGGCTTTGAAAGCGGTAAGGGTCGCGCATGAGGCTGTTTTCAAACACGGTGTTAAACGTGCCGTAACAATCGTCAAAATAGATGATAGGAGGGATGTGGAGAGAAGTATGAAGGATAAGGTCGAGTCTTTGAAGAAGGCTGTTGGAAGCGTTTAGCACCATTTGTTTGGAAAAGCTTTTTATTTTAGACTGGTTAACAGAGGAGTATGAGCAGCCTTCCTCTAGTACTAGGATCAAAGCCAGCAGGCGAGACGTATGATGTTATAATCATAGGCTCAGGACCCGCTGGTTTAACTGCAGCGATATACACCGGCAGAGCTAGGCTGAAAACCCTCGTTATCGCAGGATCCTCTTGGGGCGGCCAGTTAATGTTGACGTCTCTGGTGGAGAACTATCCGGGTTTCCCGGAGGGGTTACTCGGGCCAGACCTTATGAATAATATGTTGAAGCAGGCTCAACGATTCGGAGCTGAGATGATTTTCGAAGACGCGGAGAGCGCAGATTTCTCCGGGAGGCCTTTCAAAGTAGTTGCTGGTGGGGTTGCTTACAAGAGTCATGCAGTTATAATCGCGACAGGAGCCTCTCCCAAGGAGCTTGGCGTAAAGGGTGAAGAAAGATTGAGGGGGAAAGGAGTTTCAAACTGCGCTGTTTGCGACGGGGCGTTCTTCAGAGACAGGACTGTGGTGGTCGTGGGAGGCGGAGACTCGGCAATGGAGGAAGCGCTCTTCCTAACAAAGTTCGCGGAGAAAGTTAAGGTTATTCATAGGAGAAGCGAGCTTAGGGCAACAAAGATACTGCAGGAAAGGGCATTCAGCAACCCAAAGATAGAGTTCGTATGGAACAGCGTGGTGGAGGAGATTCTGGGAGGGGAACGCGTGGAAGGAGTAAGGGTTAAAAGGGTTGACACTGGAGAGGTGTCTGAAATCA
>JAFNIQ010000132.1 GCA_017601395.1 Candidatus Brockarchaeota archaeon | reverse complement strand
AACGTAGAAAAATATATGAAGTGTTTAGCTGAAGGGTGGCGCATGTGATTGTCCGGTGAGAAGCTCGCTGAGTTCCTGAGGAGCGGGAAGGACTGGGCCAGGATGAGGACAAGTGTTCAAGGAGTATTTGTGCTCAAGCTGCCGGCGTATAGGGGTTCGCCAAGCAGGCTGGCGATTGAGCTTAACCCGGTAGGCGAGGATGGAAGCCCAAAGAAGAGGCGCGGATTAGTCTTAAGGTCTCAGGCTGAACTCGACGAGTATAGGGAGCTATTCCAGTACGATAAGCTCGCTAAGCTCATGGAACTGCTTGAGTCAGTGAACCCTAAGGCTGAAGAGGCTAAGCGTAGAAGAGGCGAGGAAGTAATAGAGATATAGAGGTTGTAGAGCTGCAGCCTATGCGTGAGCATGCGGCCGGATCCGCCGGGGAGCCGAAGTACATTGAACACCCGCTTGTATGGCCCAGCACCCTAGAGTTCAGGCTCTACCAGAAGCGCATTGCGGAAGCGGCGTCTGAGAGGAACACGCTTGTAATCCTGCCAACAGCGCTTGGGAAGACGGTGATATCGGCGCTTGTAGCCGCAGACATGCTGTACAATTACAGGGACTCTAAAGTTCTCGTTATGGCTCCAACCAGGCCTCTTGTGATGCAGCATAGGGAAACGTTCCATAGGTTCCTTAAGCTCAGGGAGAAGGACACGGCTGTTTTAACAGGCAGGATACCGGCGGCTTCTAGGCGGCTGTTCTGGGAGGGGAATGCACGGGTTTTCTTTTCGACGCCTCAGGTTGTTAGGAACGACCTTTTAGAGGGCAGGTTGAACCTGAGGGATTACGGGCTTCTGGTCTTCGACGAATGCCACAGAGCCGTCAAGGAATACGCCTATACAGATACTGCGAGAATATACGTCGGCCAAGCAGCCTACCCGCTTATACTCGGGATGACAGCCTCACCCGGCTCAGACATAAGCCGCGTCCAGGAAGTGTGCAGAAACCTATACATCGAGCACATAGAGTTTAGAAGCGAGGAAGACCCGGATGTTAAGCCATACATCCACCCGATAGATGTCGAGTGGAAGCAGGTGGACCTGCCAGCGGAATACATAAGCGTGAAATCGCATATAAGAAGAATGCTTGACAAGAGGCTGAGGTGGCTCCACGAAAGCGGCATACTGAAATGTAAACCCGAATACGCCACTAGGAAGAGGATTATTGAAGCCGGAGACGAGCTGAGATACATGCTTGAAGCCGAGAGCGTTGAGGAGGAGAGGGGAAGAATATTCAACGCAATAATGAACCAGTCCATCGCGCTCACATTATTCCACATGCTTGAGCTCCTGGAAACCCAAGGGCCGCACACGCTTAAGGCCTTCATGGACAGGGTTAGGCTTGAAAGGCGTGAAAAGCAGAGCTACGCAATATTAACAAGCGACCCGGAGTATAAAGCGCTTGAACTGCTTATACAGCCAAGCCGCCTACCGGAACACCCCAAGGTTGAACTGCTGAAGCAGATTATAGGCGAGCAACTGCTGATCAATCCGCCCTCACGCATGCTAGTCTTCACCCAGTACAGGGATACTGTAAGCCACCTGGTTAGCGAACTCCAAACGATCACCGGGGTCAGGGCTGAAAGGTTCATTGGGCAAGCCTCCAGGAATGGAGATAGGGGTTTAAGCCAAGAAGAGCAGGCGGAAAGGATAAGGATGCTTGAGGACGGAAGGCTGAACGTTCTAGTCGCAACAAGCATAGCTGAAGAAGGCTTAGACATACCCTCAGTGGACCGCGTGATATTCTACGAGCCGATCCCCAGCGAGATACGCTACATCCAAAGAAGGGGAAGAACGGGGAGGAAAGCCCCTGGGAAAGTCACAATACTCGCAGCCAACCAAAGCCTAGACATGATATACTTATACGCAAGCAGAAAAAGAACCGAAAAGATGAAGAGAATAGCTGAAACAATAGGCATGAAGCTCCAGCCAATAGTGAGGAAACGAGCAAAACCACCGCTCAACCCAATGACCCCCGATGAAATAAGAGAGATCGAGAAGGAAGCAGAGAGAATAGAGGCGGAGGAAGCTGCACCATACGAGATAGAGATAGAAGCCGAAATGCTCAAAGACCTCAACAGAAAAGCCGCAAAAGCTGCAAAACTAATATACATGAGGCTCCTTGAAGCCGGCGCTGAAGGATTGACCCTGAACGAAATAGCCCAAGAGATGGAGGCAGAAGGCATAACGCCGCAGATAGCGAAAGCCGCACTAAACATACTAATGAAGGACGAAGCCGCCGCAGAAGTTAAACGAGGAAAATACGCCCCCACATCATCAGTTAAACGCAAGCCCGGCGGATCATACGAGATACGCATAGAGAAAATCTACCCAGGCTCAGCGGTGGTAACAGTAAACGACAAATGGAGAGCAAGGCTGGAGCCGCAAGACTACAATGGGCCGAGAAAACTCATAAAAAAGAACAGCAGATTCCTAGCAATAGCCGAACTATATAAAATGGACGGAAGACTATACATAAAAATAAAAGACGTCATACAGAAACTCTGAAACCTCAAAACATGAGATAAGCCCACAGGCAAAAACATAAAAAAGAGGGGTTTTGCGGGAGGCGTCTTCACAGTTTAAGTTAATCCGTGCTTTTTATGCCTCTCTGAAATCTCACTCGCAAGCCTGTCTAAGGCTCTTAACGCATCCTCCCTTGGATAGCCCTTGACAACAACCGGCTCAAGAAACTCAACCTTTAGAGGTGAGAGCATTTGGGCTATCTGCTGCGTCACCGTCGTACCCCAACCGTAGGAGCCTATAACTGATGCGAACATAACTTTAGGTCTTAGCGCACTTAAGAGATGAGCGGCGTAAAGGATGTTTGGATGAGGTCCGCCCAGAACCGTTGGTGCGCCTAGGACAGCTGTGGCTGCATCAACCAGCGCCATGGACAGCTTCCCAATATCCATCCTGGAAAGGTTGAATTGCTGAACCTTCACGCCCCTCTCCACAAGCGCTGAAACAAAATAGTTAACAATCGCTTTAGTGCTTCCATGCATTGATACATATGGCAGGACAACTAGGTTCCGCGGCGCACTGAAAACCCAGTCCCCGTAGGCTTCAAGTATGAAGCTGGGCTTATGATACATTGGACCATGGCTCGGCGCAATCACATCAATCCTCAATCCCCTCAATTTTTCCAAGTTCCTCTGAATCATGTTTCTGAAGGGCATCATTATCTCAGCGTAATATCTTTTAGCAGCCTCATATATCACTGCCTCATCAACAGCATATAGTTGATGCAGCCACAGCATATAGGTCTGAGGTTGCAAAGTGAGAGCCGAATAGGTCGCATGGGAAAAGCACAGCGTCCTCCCGCAGGTAAGTTAGCATAGTTTCAGGCCAATGGACCCATGGGAAATGGATAAACTCAAGCGTCTTATCGCCCAAAGAGATTTTTTCACCATCTCCAACAGCCTGCACTTTATCCCCAGGGATCATAAGTAAATCCGCAAGCATATCTCTGCATCTAGGTGTAGCGATAACTGTGGCATCCTTATATAAATCCAATATCGCCGGAAGGCTTCCTGAATGATCCTGCTCAGCGTGATTGGCAATAATGTAGTCTATGCGCTTGTGGAGAGGGGCGTGAAGGTT
>JAFNIQ010000050.1:9375-14875 GCA_017601395.1 Candidatus Brockarchaeota archaeon | reverse complement strand
ATTCAGCGAATCGACTTCAACGATTACTGAACCCGTGCCTTCTGAAAACTCAACCTTCCTAACCTTTAGGCTACCCTTTATTCTTTGCAAACAGCCCATTAACACGTGTTCGCCGGTATGCTCCTTGCTCAACGTTCATGAATCTTAGCGAGAAACATTATAAGCTTAACGCAGCAACCGCTTGACAGCGGGTATTCTCTCTTCCTGTAAGCCCCGTATCTCTTGCATGGTTAACAGCCGGTTGCGAAGAGCATGTCCGCCTCCTCCAGTCGCAGCCGCTCTTCTGTTCCACGGCTTTCAGGCATTGCTATAAGCTTTAAAAGGCGCTTTAAACAAGCTAACTGAGTGTTAAAAACCGTATGCTGGACCCTTACAGGATAAGGGAGGATTTTCCGAGTATTGTGGGAGAGTACATTTTTATGAATAATGCTGATTCAACTGGCATACCTGTCCCGGTTTTAGAGAAAATACTTGCTTACTATAATGAGGTTAAGAGTAGGCCTGGACTTGAAAACACTTCTTCCCACAGGGCTCTCGAGATCTATGAGGAGGCTCGTGGAAGGGTTTTCGAGCACTTCGGAGCGAGTGAGGACAGCATAGTATTTACGTCGAGCAACCTTCAAAGCCTACTGCTGATCCTTCAAAGCATTGATTTTAAGAAAAACGAGGTTTTCCTAGTTTCTTCCAATGCTCAAGGCGGGGTTATTAGCCTCCTTAAGGAGTATGTTGAGATGATGAAGGGTAGGCTTGAAGTTCTGGACTTCGAGGAGGAGGGTTTTGAGGAGAAGCTTAAGGGGGCGATGGTTGGGAGGAGCGTTAAAGCAGCCCTGTTGAACCATGTTTCAGGAGCAACTGGAACAATGCTCCAGATCGACAAGGTTATACCGTTTCTAAAGGAGAAGGGTGTTCTCACCATTCTGGATGCTACCTACTCCGCTCAAAGAATTAGGCTCATCCCTCCTAAGATGGGTGTTGACTATGCTTTTTTCAAGTCTGGAAACATGTTCAGCATAGAGGGACTGAGCATACTTTATGTTTCAGAGGAAAAGCGTAGCAGGGTTGAGAAGACCACGGGCTTCTTCGTGGTGAAGCAGGCTGAGAAGGAGAACTGCATCGGCGTCGTGGCTCTGGCAGCAGCCTTAGAGTATCTTAACAGGCTGGGCTTCGAAGATATTTTAAACCATGAGAAAAACCTCGCTGAAGAAATCGTGAACGCTGCATCAGGTGAAGGAGTGACCTTTTACCAGTCTGCTTCGAAAGAGCTTAGGACAGGGATACTCTCGCTAGTGCTTGACCAGGTTCCTTCAAGCCTTCTTCAAACTATTCTGGAGGATCAGTTCCACATACTTGCAGAGTCAGGTGGCTTCGACAGCCCGGCTATCATAAGTAAGGCTGGCGGGAGGGAGGTTCTGAGGCTATCTCCCACGGTTTTCAACACCGTCGAGGAGGCCAGGATTGTTGGGGAAAGAATTGCTGAAATAAGGGAGGCATACTTTAGGAAAAACGTTGAAAAGCAGGTTCTCGAAGAGACCTGAAAAACAGCTTGGAAGGGGAAAAGACTATTTACCAGTGTCTTAGGAGAATAAGCAGATGGCTGCATACGGTTTCGCAGGGTTTAGAAGAATGATGCCGGGCTATGACTGCGGGCTCTGCGGCAACGCCACGTGCGCCACGTTCGCGCGCAGGCTCCTGCTTGGAGTCAACAGCTTGACGGACTGCCCGATACTCCAGCGCGAAGGATACTCTGAAAACAGAAGTAGGATAGAGGATATGCTTAAGAAGGGGGTTGTACACTCTTCGCCTTCAATAATCACAGTCCCAGGGTTTAAGACTAAGTATGCGCATCCAAACTACTTCGAGGAACACTGTGAAAAACTTCCGACGAGGTTTCTGGATTACGATACTTCTCGCCACCTTATCAGCTTGCTGTGGAAGCCTGAGCGGGTTAACGGTGATGGCGTCGAGGTTATCGACACCTTCTTCGGAAACCTAAGGTTTCTAGTGACAACAAGCGGGCGGATAGCTGTCAACATTGGGGAGAGGAGGACGGAGGAAAGGGAGCTGGTGTCAATTCTCTACAAGGTTCTCTGGGGCGCAGTAGACTTGCTCCGCAAGGCTGAGTATGCCCCAGGAACGGATGCACCCTTCTCGAATACGTCGGAGGATGCTGCCTAGACTATAAGCCACCGCCGGGCCCATACCTGACTAGAGCCCCATTCCTGCAGAGAGGGCCTTCAAGAAGTCTGCAGGAGAAGCCAGACCTAATTTTACCTTCGCTCTCAAAGATATTTGAAGAAGCTACTGGAGAGGAGTATGAGAACTACTTCAGCCAGATTAACGAGATACTTATGGGGATAGGAGTGGTTACCGAGGGGCTTGGAAGCAGCCAGTCCAGCAACATAGCTATGCTGAATTCTAAACACAACCAGCTTATGGGAGAACTGGTTAAAAACATTGCTTCAGTAAGCTTTGAAGAAGCGTCGAGACTGGTTGTGCTCGCAGGCATCTGCCTAAACATTAAGCGGGTGGTTGAAGCCATGGACGCCTTGTCTTTCCTCTTCGAAGGTAGGGAGGACCCTATTGAGGCGCAGAGGAGGAATGTGAAGGAGGCTGTTGAAATACTTGTTAAAGCATTCAGCTCTCTACGGCCGAAGAGGGAGAAGGAGCTTGACGATGTGCTTTCAAGATTCAAATTTCTGAGGATAACTATGGGTGGTGTTGAAAGAATAGCGAATAAAACAGTCTCCATACTCGTCTACAAAATAGCGTACAACGGCTACTGCACGGCGAGGGTTGCTAGAGGAAACGTTTAACACCCCCGCGACTAAATTCAAGCGACTCTGGTTCCTCGGCCTGAGGGCTCCACCGCCGGGTTCAGAGCTGTGTCAAGAAAGCCCCCGCCATGCGAGAGCTATCCGCATCGCGTTGGACATGCGGATGAATGAGACTCACATTATGTGATTACTGTGCTGGAATACGGGTTGCAAGCTTGAAATGCGAGCCGGCTTTAAATATTTACCCTAGCTATGCTTGTTTTAGGAGGTGAAAGAAAGATGGCATTAAGGAAAAAGAATGTGGAGAAAAAGATCGACTGGGAGGAGATCGTGAAGGATCTTCGCGCAGACCTTCCCGCTAGGGAGTACCGTCACGTAAGGCTCTGCTTCAAGTAGACCCTGTTTTCAACTACTATCTATAAGATGATTCCTGCTTTAAGCTATTGCAGAGTCTTTAAAGCTTCAACCCCTGGAAGCCTCTCTCCAGACAGATAGCTTATTAAGGCTCCTCCGGCCGTGCTTACGAAACCAATCTTATCGTATACTCCGGCTTTTTCAAGCGCCGAGATCGAGTGGCCACCACCAACAACGCTGAAAGCCTTTGAAGAAGCCGCAGCCCTGTAGAGCTCCAGGGTGCCTTTTGCGAAAGCATCCTCCTCGAAGACTCCGACGGGGCCGTTGAAGACGATCGTGCTGGCCTTCTGCAACTCCCTCGAGAAAACCCTTATCGTTTCAGACCCTATGTCCTTCAACGGGTGTTCAACAGGCAGCTGGGAAACCATGTATTCAACTCTCTCACCATTCACATCGACAGCGTAATCGTATGGAAGCATAATGTTTTGGGAATGCTTACCCAAGATTTTAGACGCTGCTTCTCGGAACTTACCCAGACCCTTCTCCTCTATTAGCTTCGAGTTGACGCTGCCAAGCCTGAAGCCGGCGGCCTCATGGAATACTTGCGCAATCATCCCCCCTAGGAGAACCTTGTCAGCAATACCCTTATCCAGAACGTTCTCGATCACTTTAAAAGTCTCCTTAGCCTTAGCCCCCCCTAAAACGTAGAGACATGGTTTAGAGGGATTGTCAACAACCTTCTCAAGAGCCCTCAGCTCCCTCTCCATAACCCTGCCGGCCGCCGAGGGCAGTACTGCTGTGAACCCTATTACTGAAGCGTGAGCCCTGTGCGACGCTGAGAAAGCATCGTTAACGAAAAAGTCTGCAAGCGGGGCTAGTGTTGAAACCAGCATCCCCCTGGCATGCTCCTCAGCAGTCTTCGTCTCAGTCTCCTCGTCAAGCATCCTAACGTTTTCAAGCAGAAGTGCCTCACCCGGCTTCAGCCCCCTTATAGCGTTGACAGCCTTCAAACCTGTGATATCATCCACGTATTTCAGGTTTGGAACGTATTTCAACATGGCCCTGTAATGCCTGCTGAAATCAGTGAAATCTGGGTCTCCTTTCCTGCCCTGATGGCCGAGAATCACCACCCTAGCGTTTCTCCTGACGAGCTCCCTTATGGTTTCAGAGTGCTCTCTTATCCTGGAGTCGTCAATTATATCCAGTGTTTGAGGATCCAGCGGAGAGTTTATGTCAACCCTCAGGATAACGGTTCTCCCGTCTAAGTTGAGATCGTCTAGCGTCCTAAACTTTAAAGCCATTTTGCACTTATCAGATTGTTTAAAGGGCTTTTTAAGCTCTTCTCTATCGGATTTTGATTGAACCCGATGTAAAGGTTTTAGCCTCACCGAGTTAACTAACGTTGAAAGCAATTTTAATTAAGAAGATAAGCCGGTTTTTACTTTAGACTTGTACCGGTGGTGTCGTCGACGAGGAGGGCCTGGAAGACCGATGAGGCCTAGGTTCCTAGGTTTCGAGCCTGGGACAATAGTGTTCGTTCCCTCGTCAGCTGTTCCACCTGCTATGGGCGGTGAGCCAATCTACATGAGTTACGATGAATACGAGGCTTTTCGATTAACCTATTACGAGAAGCTGAGCCAGGAGGAGGCTGCTAAACGCATGAAGATTTCGCGGGGAACATTATGGCGCTGCCTAGAGAGCGCGCGGGATAAGGTTGCCCGAATGCTGATCGAGCATCGCCCCCTCATAGTTACTTCTGAACCTCCATCGCCTACTGGTGAGGATACTGGCTCCAGAAAGAGGATTATCGGTTGACGCTCCCAAATCTTACCGAAAAGCTTTTATGTTCAATTGCACAATATTCGTGCAGGGAGGAGGTGGTGGAAAAGTGTGGAGAACCTGGTTTGGACCATGGCCCGGCAGAGGGCCATTCAGACACTTGCCCCCGTGGCAGAGACCCGGGTGGTATTTCGGACGGGGATGGTGCTGGCAGTACATGCACCCATATTGGAGACACGCCCCTACCCGAATAACACCGGAATCAGAAATAGAAGCCTTGGAAGCTTATAAGGCTGATCTGGAGGAAGAGCTTAGAGGGGTTGAGGCTAGAATAAAAGAGTTAAAAGAACATGCCAAGGAACCCGTAAAGCCTTAGAGGAGGAGAGCGTGATGAAGACCAGGATTGCCGTGCCTGTGGTGGAGGAAAATGGTTTAAACTCGCGTTTGGCAGAGCATTTCGGTAGAGCCCCTTACTTCGCAATCGTAGAACTTGATGAGAACGATGAGGTTTCAAGCGTGCAAACCGTTTCAAACGTGGGCGAGCACTTCAAAGGTGCTGGGCATGCTCACGACAATATCTTAGAGTTTAAACC
>JAFNIQ010000050.1:0-9332 GCA_017601395.1 Candidatus Brockarchaeota archaeon | reverse complement strand
GATTTTCAATCATCAAGGGTGGCGGTGCTGAGGGCTAACGCGAGTACTGTGAAAGAGGTTATTGCAGCCTATAAGGAAGGTAAGCTTCAAGAACTGACGGAAGGATGCCATCATGCCCGCCATCCTTGATGATTGAAAATCAAAAAAGAAGAAATAAAAGAGTAATTCACCAATCCTTTTTCAACCCTTAGTGTCTACGGGTATGCTTCTGCTCCAGCTTTTCTCAAAGGCGAAACCTTTAAAAGACATTTGCTATAAACGCGTTTCCGATGAGGAATGGGGCAAGAAGTAGGACTCTACAGTGAGTTCAAAGAATACATCGTACCTCCTTCATGGAGAGACAGGGTTTGGAGCCCGGAGGACTTTAAGAAGTTCCATTGGGAAACCGTTAAGGATAAGGAGGCTATTGAAAAATGGTGGGCTAAATGGGCGGAGCAGCTTCCTTGGATGAAGAAATGGGAGAAAGTGCTTGACGACAGCAACCCGCCTTTCTACAGGTGGTTCGTCGGCGGGGAGACAAACCTAGCCTACTTATGCACCGACTGGCAGATTGAAAAAGGAAGGAAGAATAAGCTCGCCTTAATATGGGAGGGCGAACCCGTTGACGAGGCTACGGGAGCCCCCAGGGATGTCAGGAAATACACGTATTACGATCTATACAGGGTGTCAAGCAAGATAGCTCTAGCTCTGAAGAAGAAGCTTAACGTTGAGAAGGGAGAGATATTAACCCTCTACCTGCCGATGATCCCGGAGCTCCCCCTCTATATGCTTGCAGTCCAGAGAATGGGAGCCAAGCACAGCATTGTTTACAGCGGTTTCAGCGCTGTAGCCGTGGCAGATAGGGCTGAGGCAGCAGGGTCAAGGATAATAGTTACGGCTGACGGCCTATACAGGAGGGGGAGGATAATAAAGCTTAAGGAAGTCGTGGACGAGGCTGTTAAAATACTTGAAAGCAGAGGCCACAAAATAGAGAAGGTGATCGTCGTCAGGAGAACGGACAGGACGGATATTCCCTTCAACGATGAGAGAGATATCTGGCACCACGAACTGATAGCAGACATGCCTGAGAACGCTAGTGTCGAAGCGGTTCCCTGCCCGTCAGACGACTTCTCCTACGTGCTCTACACGTCTGGGACGACCGGGGCTCCGAAGGGGTCTCAGATATCTGTCGGAGGCTACGCCGTAGGCCTATACGCAACCATGAAAATGATATTCGACATTAGAGACGACGACATTTACTGGTGCACCGCGGACATAGGATGGGTTACTGGACATAGTTACATAGTCTACGGGCCACTCATGACGGGCACTACAACCATAATGTACGAGGGAGCTCCAGACTACCCTGCCCCAGACAGATGGTGGAGCATCATAGAGAGGTATGGGGTCACCGTGTTCTACACTACGCCCACGGCCATAAGGATGCTGATGAGGTTCCCCGAGGAGTACGTGAAAAAACACGACTTCTCAACGATCAGAATAGCACATTCCGTGGGCGAACCAATAAATCCGGAAGCATTTAGATGGTTATATAAAAATATTTGTAGAAACGATGCAGTTTCTTCCTCGACCTGGTGGATGACTGAGACAGGACAAATGCTCACTGGGCACTTCCCCGGGTTGGGAAAAATCTTCCCGCTTAAACCTGGAACCAACGGCTACACTATTCCTGGCGTCAGTGCTGACGTTGTGGATGAAGACGGGAAATCATGCCCGCCGGGTGTGAGAGGTTACTTCGTTCTTAAGACGCCTTGGCCTGGAATGTTTATGACGCTTTACAAGGATCCAGAGAGATATGTAAATCTGTATTGGAAGAGATGGGAGGGGTGTTTCTGGACTGGTGATTATGCGGTTAAGGATCCAGATGGATACTTCTGGATCCTAGGCAGGGCTGACGATGTGTTAAAGGTTGCTGGCCACAGGATAGGTACGGCGGAAATCGAATCGGCGATGATCCTGCATCCCGCGGTCGCGGAATCCGCATGTGTGGGTAAGCCGGACGAGGTGAAAGGGGAGATTCCAATGATATTCACGGTTTTGAAGCAGGGCTATACGGGTTCTCCTGAGCTTGAAAGCGAGTTGAAAATGCATTTAAGGAAGACGATCGGCCCCCTCGTTTCTTCGGATGCAACCATAGTCTTCATCAACGCTGTCCCGAAGACTAGGAGTGGGAAGATCATGAGGAGGTTGTTGAGGGCGGTGGTTTCAAACAGGCCTCTCGGCGACGTGACAACCCTGGAGGACGAGACGGCTGTGAAAGAGGTTACGGAAGCATACCATACGATAAGAGAAGCCCTGGAAAGGAGAAGGTAGAGCCATCTCATAAAGACAGTGATAACTGCGGAAAAGAGTATCTCTCTGGCAAGCAGTTTAAACATCAGGTTATCTAATCGGCAAACCTTTCTACGTGCACTACAGAAGGTTCTTTAACTCCAATAACTTCTCTACCCGGATAGAGGCCTCTCATGAAACTCGTCTGAAATGTACATACATGGATTTCGACGAAAACAAGAGATGCTTCAGAATAGGCTGGATAAAGACAAGCTTCAAGTCTGCCTTCTACAGTGAGCTGGAGATCAACGGGGAGATCTATAAGATTAGCCATTTGGATTCGGGCGTCTTTGGAGGGAAGCTTCACATTGATGTGGAGCTCGAGGGCAAGAGCATATGTGGTAATAATTTCATACTCTCCTTTTATGATGATGGAAAGGTTAAGATCAGATACGGGGATACAGCTTTCTCCATCGATAAGATCGAAATAGATAAAAACTTGGATTTGATGAAAATCACATATACACATGGTGAAGAGAAACCAACGACGGAATACAGCTTCAACCTCAAATCACTTGACGAGCAACTAAAGACTAAATACACTTGCAAAAAAGTATTGGGAGAGAATCAAAGGAGTGTCTGTCTAAAAGAAGAACTGTTCGAGACTCTTGGTTACAATGCGTTAAAGGAGCTCGAAAACAGGATCGAAAGTACCGATGAAGGAAGCAGGGTCGTGTTATACGTATACTTCGATAACGGCAAAAGAGCTTGCTGGAATGAGAGGTTCCAGGTGGAAATACCATCTGGAGCAGGGAAGATAACCGGGATAGAGATAATTACCTTCAAGGAGCTCAGCGAGCCGAAGCAGCTTGCAATAAACGTCTCAGAAAATCCTGAGAATACGAATCTTAAAGGGCAGCTCGGTCATACCATAGCAAAGGAAGTGTACGTAGACAAAATCCTTACTGAAATCTCAGAGAGGACCGGGATTCCGAAGGATGCGATGAAAGTAGTATACTGAGGAGAACTCGGAAAACCAGAACCCGATTTCGAGATAAAAGTCATCAGAACCGTGACAACAATAAAGGGAGAGACGTTTAATGCGGGCGACCGCATCACCGTGGGCGAGGTGAAATACGTAGGAGATCCTGGGAATGTTAAAGAATTCGAGACGCAGATAGACGATGCGAGGAAGCAGATCGATGGCCGCTTTAATGACCCGAAGTGGACGGCCCCCTACGGGTCATCTTCGTCGTCTCATGGCCTGCTGAGCAAGTAGTTAACGATGTGCCGCACCTCATAATAGGTATTACGGCGGCGTAATCAGGACTTTATACTGGGACGAGGATGTGGCCAAGAGGATCGGAAAGAAACATGGAGTGAACATCGCTCTCAAGATGTGGGAAGACAGATCGTACTTCGTATCCTCCTTCGACCCCAGCAATATGACCGAGGACCAGATTTTTGATGAAATAGTGAAGAGAGCCGATATATGCCGCGAGGCGTATACCTCTGCACTTACGAGCCGTAAGGAGAAGAAAGCGTTTTACAAAGAATTGAGGAAGAAGATAGAGGAGTTGAAGAAGGCAAAGGCGGAAAAGTCGAAGAAAAGGAAGTAGTGTTTGATTAATGAGGAGGATCCTCTGAAGGAAACACATTTTTGGCCAGCGATGTAGAAACATTTAAACGTCGAAAATATTTCGTAAACTCCACAAAATGAGCATGGAAACAGAGCCTAGGGTAAAAAATAAGGGATTGACGCTAGAACCTGGAGGGAAGCGTCATCTAGAAATAAGATGGCTACTCGTTTTAACAGGCTTCCTGACTAACATGTGTCTGGGCGCGATATATTCTTTCAGCGTCTTCAGAAAACCGTTGGAAGACCTGTGGGGGATAAGCGCCGCCCAAAGCGGCTTGCCTTTCATGGTTTTCCTAGCGGTTTTCGCCGTGACGATGGCGATCGCGGGAGGTTTAATCAAGAAATGGGGGCCGAGGAGGACAAGCTTGCTGGGAAGCGTTCTGGTCAGCGTAGGATGGATAGGGGCTGGTTTTTCACCGAACATAGAGGCTTTAACGATACTCTACGGGGTAATAGGTGGGGCCGGCGTCGGGATTGCTTACGGCTGCCCGATAGCGGTGACAGCAGCATGGTTTCCCCGTAGAAGCGGTTTCGCCATAGGTTTGACGGTAATGGGTTTCGGTTTATCCGGACTTGTGACCGCGCCGATCATGATGGAGCTAATAAAAACGGTTGGAGTGCTTCAAACTTTCCTTTATCTGGGCATTGCATTCCTAGCTTTATTAACTGTTCTCTCCCTGCCTCTGAGCTTCCCCCCGGCGGAGGAGGTTAGTAAGACGAGTGCTTTTTCCACAGCAACCGTAAGCATGGAAACCGGTAGCGACATGAAGAGGAGCCAAATGGTCAGGACGCCGAGCTTCTACGCCTTATGGTTAACCTACATGATGGGATGCATGGCTGGCCTGATGGCGATAGGAATAGCTTCACCATTCGGGATCGAGGTGGCGAAGCTTGATGCCACTATAGCGGCATTCTCAATCTCCTTGTTCTCCGTGTTCAACGGTGTTGGAAGACCAGCGTTCGGAGTGGTAGCCGACAAGCTGGGCCCTAGGAATAGTGTGCTACTATCCTTTGGGCTGGTGTTCGCTTCTTCCATCGCGCTATACTTCTTCGGGGAGGGAAACCCCTTTGTGTACCTAGTGTTCTTCAGCATACTTTGGCTAAACCTCGGCGGATGGCTCGCGATGGCTCCGACGATAACAAAGATATTCTTCGGACTCAAATATTACTCTGAGAACTACGGGCTGGTATTCACGGCCTATGGTGCCGGAGCGATCATAGGGACCTTCATGTCCGGAATGCTTAGAGATATGACAGGGACATACTTGTCTGTGCTCCCGGCGACAATAGCGTTAACCGTTCTCGGCTTCATGATCGCACTTGTCGGATTAAAGCCGGTTACTAAAGGCCGAAAATAACTGGGTGGTTCTTCTAATCCCACTCGTAAGCGGGCTCGCCGTCGCTGAAAGTATAATGGATGCTTCTAAACCTGCCAGCCAGATCCTTAACCTCCTCTTTAACAGCCTTGGCAGAATCCGGAGATTTCACAACTCTGGCTATTAGGCTTCCTATGAGAGCCATCTCGTCCCTACCCATTCCAAGCCTAGTCACCTCCTGTACCCCGAGCCTTATACCGCTGGCTGTTGTTTCAGACTTATCCGTCGGAAGAGGGGTCATGCTGGTTATTATGTTGGCCTTCTCAAGGTTTTTCGAAACCTCTAGCGCAGTGCCTTCCTTAACTCTGAATATTACTTGATGCGACTTGGTGAAGCCTCTGTCTGAACATATAACGTCAACCCCGTTGTTGTATAGTGCTTCGGCGAGAGCCTGAGCGTTGCTCACAACCATTCTAGAGTAATCCTGTCCGAAAGCCAGGAACTCTGCAAGCGTGTACGCTAGGGCTGCAACCCTGTTTATATGATGATTATTGATCATGCTCAGCGCAACCCTGTCTATGTCTTCACCATACTGTCTTTTACACAGAATTATGCCTCCCTGCGGTCCGAAAAAGGTTTTATGAGTGCTGCCTGTCACGACGGCTGCCCCTTCTCTCAACGGGTCTTGAAAGCAGCCTCCTGCCACAAGGCCTAGGACGTGGGCAGCATCGTAGACAACCGTAGCGCCCACGTTTGAAGCCGCCTCGGAAACCTCCTTAACCGGCTGTGGGAACAGGAGTTCAGATGCTCCGAGCATCACCATCTTAGGCATAACTTTCGCGATCATTTTCCTAGACTGCTCGACATCAATATTGTACTCCTCCGCGTTAAACGGAAGGGGAACCATGCTTACCCCATGGTACCTTGAGACCTCTCTGAAACTGCTGTGGCCCCCGTCCATCACGCTCAGGCCCATCATAGTGTCCCCGGGCCTCGTGAAAGCACCTATTGCAACGATGTTCGCAACCGTCCCTGAAACAGGCAGCGTGTTGACATGCTCAACCCTGAAGAGCTTCCTAGCAAGGAAATGGGTCAGCTCTTCAAGCTTATCTATGTACTCGCAGCCCCTGTACATTCTTTCGTAAAGGAATCCCACAGCGTACCTATGCCCCATGTCGCATGTTAAAAGCCTCCTAACCCCCCTGCTGGTAATGTTCTCGCTGGCAATAAGGTTCAAGGAGGAGCTTCTGAAGGCATGATGCTCCCTAACTATTTCGAAAACCTCTTCCGCAAGGCTTTTCTCTGACAATTACTTGGGCTTGAGACAAAAAGGTCTTTAAAAAGTTTCCCATAGCCTTTCCACGTTTAAACCATAAATAATAATCCTCAGGCGTCTAGAACACTGGAGGGGTGGAAGAATCATGAGGCAGAGAATTGCTCTCCGCGTGGGGAAAACCCTTCTGGTAGACGGGCCGGCTATAGTGAGGGTTGCCAACGGCATGGTTAACGTGATGGGCGCCGTTTTCGCGGAGGGCAGCTGGGTGAAGGTCAGAGGATTCAGGCGGACGCCTTTCTACGCTGAGCAGTCTGAAGCCAGCCTCCTCGTTGAAGGCAACAACTACCGTGTGGTAGACGGCTCAACAATACCTGGTAGCTGGCTTGAAGCTGCTGAGAAGACCGCTGCCGAGGAGAAGGGTGTTGTGATGGTAGTCGGCGAGGCGGACTCGGGTAAGACGAGTCTAGCAACATTCCTGGTCAACTATTATCTTAACTTCCAGGGGGAGATTGGTATCGTCGACTCCGACCCTGGGCAGAATGATCTTGGAATACCCGGCACTGTCAGCGGTGGGGTGGTGAACAAGGGTTTAAGCGACCTGAGCCAGGTTAAGCCCGAAGTCATGGAGTTCGTAGGCTTCACAGCCCCTGAATCAGGGGTTGAAGAATTGAAGGAGGCTGTTGCCACCGTGCTTAGGAGACTCATGGAAAGGGGGGTTGGGAAAATAGTTTTGAACACTGACGGCTGGGCTGACTCTAAAGGCCTGTTTTTCAAAGCCGAGCTTACCCGTGCTGTTAAGCCGAGCTTTGTGTTATCGCTGCTTGACGGTGAGAAAGCCTTGATGTTCACTCGGGTGGTTGACCAAGGTACTAGGATGATTCAGGTTGAGAAGTCCCGATACGTGAAGAGGAGAAGCAGAATGCAAAGGAGAACGCTCAGGATGCTGAATTACAGGAGGCATTTCGCAAAATCTAGGCTGGTTAAGAAGCCTTTGAGCGAAAACGTTTTCATAAACCATCCTCTATTGAAAGGCGAGCCTGCCCAAGCACCCGTGGAGCTCAGGAAGCTTGGCTTCGAAGCCTTGGAAGCCAGGCTGTACATGGGCACGCTCTACGTAAGAATCAGGAATGAGGTTGAGGAGCCTCTTATGCTTAACGTCGATGGGAAAAGGGTTATCCTGCTGGGGAATGGATGGGAGAGAGGCCTCCTAGTCGGCTTGGGAAGGGAGAGCAGGATTATTGGAGTCGGCGTAATAGAGTCTTTAAGCAGCGGCGAGGTGACTGTTAAAACACCGTTGGCAACAGGCTTTGATACTGTTAAGCTCGGGGAAATAAAGCTTGACGCTTCCTTCAACGAGAGAAACTTCTATTGGAGGCCTTCACGGCACCGGGATTAATAGCTAGCGTATTCCTTCAACAGTTAACCCTACAAACCTAAAAAGGCTTGGAAAAGGGTTCGAATGGTTCTTAAGAAGCTAGCGCGTGTTTAAGCTCTATCAAAGACTTGTCCACGAGCTTCGTTTTTGGCACGTCCCCTAAAGCGCCAAGTGCCTTTTAGGGATTTAGAAGAAGGACGTGGAATCAGAGCTTGTGGAAATACAGGAGCACCAGATTGATCAAGTATTGAATGAAATAGGGAGCGATGAAGCACAAGTATCAGTAACTAAGGCCGAGTTTATCGACTACAGGTTCTTCTTCCCAACGGATTTCCTCATTAACGGCAAGAAAATAACGCTGAACCTCTTCAAGAATGAGATGAAGATTGATGGGGTAACCTACAAGTTTAGCGCAGATCCGAATGTCTTTGAAGGCAAGATACATGTGAATGCCAAATTCGGGGGAAATAACATAAATGGTAAAAACCTTGTGCTCTCCTTTTATCAGGATTCTGAGCTGAGGATCAGACATGATGTTAGTTCTCGTCTCATTAAAGAAATCAAGATAGATACCGAGAGGGATCTGATGATGATCAAGTATCTTGGAAGTGATGGTGAAAGGGATGCTGAGTACAGCTTTAATTTTAGGTCCCTTAATGAACAGATGGACAGAATTCCTTGCGAGATGGCGGTTGAGGATGAAGAGCGGATTAGATTAAAAGAGGAGTTGTTTAGATCGCTCGGCTATAATGCGCTGGAAGAACTTAAAAATAGGATCGAAGATCCTAATGAGGAAGAGAGGGTCGTGCTACTTGTGCACTTTGACACCAATAAAAAGGCTTACTGCAGGAGTAAAGAGTTCAGAGTATCCGTACCCTCTGGAGCAGGAAAGATAACCGGGATAGAGATAGTTGCCTTTAAAGAGCTCAATGATCTAAAGAAATGGGCAATAAAGGTATTGGGAGATCCTCAGAACACAGATCTTAAAGGAAAGCTTGGCGAAGTCATAGCTGAAAAAAGGTTCATGGATATCATCCTCGCTGAAATCGCAGAAAGGAGTGGAATTCCAAGGGACAAGCTGGTAGTAAAATACACAGGGGATGGTGAAACACCCGATTTCAAGATAGAAGTTATTGGAACAGATGAGCGCATTGCCGTTATAGAAGTGAAGTACATAGGAGACCCTGAAAACGTAAAAGAATTCGGAGATCAGCTGAACGGTGCAAGGACGCAGATCAAGAAACGCTTTAATGATCCAGACTGGGCGGCTCCCTATGGAGTCATCGTAGTCATCGCATGGCCCCCTGAGAAAATAGTCGAGGATGAGCCGTATCCGGAGATGGTGGGAAGTTATAGAACCCGTATATAGAGTACTTTAGTAGATAAGGGGGCTAGGAGATGGGCCGAGAATTCCTCAACAGGCTGAAGAACTACTTGGATGAGAGGCTAAAGGAT
>JAFNIQ010000049.1 GCA_017601395.1 Candidatus Brockarchaeota archaeon | reverse complement strand
TAAAACTCACCCTATAGCGAGGATCGCGATTAAAATCCTTGGCGTTAAAACCGCGACGGAATTGGCGAGGGTAATGGGCGCCGTAGGTCTAGCTCAGAATCTTGCAGCCCTTAGAGCGTTGGCGCTCGAGGGGATTCAAGCAGGCCATATGAGGCTTCACGCACGTAACATAGCGATTATGGCGGGTGCCACGGGAGACCTGATCGAGAAGGTCGCTGAGCAGATGATTAAGGAAAGGCAGATAAGGTTCGATAGGGCCCAGGAGCTCGTCAAGGAATTCACGGAGAAGAAGTAAGCACTGCATTCCAAGCATGCGTGCGAAATCGAAAGAGTTATGCTTAAAGGCTCAGCTTCATTAGGTATTGGAGAGATGGTGAGCCCGAAGATTAAGAGACACCTCATAGATTCTCCCGATTACCTTAGGAAGATGATTTCTTCCAAGATTATTCCAATTTATCATCGGAAGAGCTCCTTAAGAAGATTTTCAGGATGAAATTATCTATGCATCCAGTTGGTGGTATGGAGCCTCGTTCTTCTTAGCGCGCGCTAGAAATATCGGAGCCCCATACTGTACGGTTTTATCTATTGGAGGATATAGAAAAGAATCGGAGAGACTGAATGAAGAAGAGAGATTTCGAAATAGATCTTTCACTAATTCCTTTCGATAAAAAAGGTTGTGCAGGTAGAAGTAGAAACGGATATAGATGAGAATATTGATGTAGCAATTCTTAAGAGTTTGCAGGATATCGAGAGTAGTCTTCCAGCCGACGAGTATTAGTGGGAGATGGATAACTGAATTGCACTCCAAGTGGTTGATACAAGGGGTCAGTTTCGATTTCAAGGGTGAGAGGCATAACGTTCAAATCGTTCTGCGGTACCATTACCTTGAGGAAGCGGCCTTGAAGAGTTAAATGAAATAATCAAAGATGCGTGCACTTATAACTGTAGTTGTATTGACGAAAGAAGGAGCTGAGAAACTATAAAAATAGAGGGGCTGGAGATTTGAATATGTTATTGATAGCATGCGCTGGCCGTGAGCCCAGAACCATTGAAATACCATTTCAGAATAATATTTCATGAAAAACTGAGGCCCCGTTAAACCAGTGGAGCTGAGTATGTAGACACATTAACGATTTCGGTGACGGAAATTTCAAGAACTCGGGCAGCGTGCAAGCGTGCGCTATTGAAGGGGCAAAAATTTATATTTTGGGGTTTAATGAAAATTGAGGGTAAAATGGCAGTAGTGAGGGTTGATGGGAGGGGGAGGATGACCATTCCAAAAGAAATCGGTATCAGAGGAACCAGGGTTGTAGTCATACCCGCGGGCAATTTCTTTATCACGATCCCGCTTCCGGAGACTCCTTATGAAGGAGCAGAGGGATGGCTGGCTACTGGAAAGGAAAGGGAGCGGTTGAAAAAGTTGGCTGAAAACTCCGCTAAAGAAAATGCTGTGAAACGAGTGAGAAGGAGGAAACAACTTTGATGATCGAAACCGATATACTTTACGCTTATGTGAAGAAAGAAGACTGGTTAAAGAAAGTCGCTAAAACCTTAATGTTAAAAATTGTAAAGGGCGAGTTCGGAACCGTGTATGCATCGAGAGAGGCTCTTCATGAAATGTACTATGTGGCCAAAGAAGAAGGGGTCTCCATAGACGAATATATTTCTAGAGTAGCTGCCTTAACCGCCATAAAGAATCTTGTCTTCTTAGATACGACGTATGAAATCGATCTTCTAGCATTAACACTGATGAAACAATATGGATTAGAATCAATTTTTGACGCGTATTATGCTGCAACAGCATTAAACCAGGTTCCAGACCATTCAATAATATCTACAGACACTGTTTTTGATAGAATACCTGGTATAAGAAGAATTGATCCTCGTAGCGTGCGCTAGAGGAGTTGATAGGAATTGATGAATAAAGACCTGTTTGAAGACACTTTCAAGATGCTTGTTAAGCATGCCTATAAGGTCCGTTACGTACCTCATGAAGTGATAGAGGATTATAATGCTACATACAATGTTATTTTTAAAGACAAGCATATAGTAACAAATGCGGCAAGAGAATTGAAAATTCCACTGAATGAAATATGGATTTCTGAAATGTGGAAATCTTACGAGAAATATATACTTTTTCATGAGTTAAGGGAAATATATCATCGTGCAAACGGTATGGGCGCCAAGGAGGCGCATGAAAAAGCCGTACAGGAGAGTCTTTCCTTGTGTAGACATGATTCCTTATTCAAAAAGATGATCAGGGAAATTCAGAATATGGATAGTAAAACCGCCGAGAAAAAATTTAAAAATTCTTAACAGTAGGGAGCTCCATGAAAGGCCCGCTGTTGGCAAACGTTTCTCATTCCGGAAAAGCTAAAAACACCTCTTGTCGGAGAGTAAGCCATGTGCAGGCTCCTGGGAGCAATTTTCGTGAGAACTGGCAGTGTTGAAAATCATCTCCTAAACTCGGAGTGCTCCCTATTCGCACAAGCGTTTAAAGGCAGGCAGTCAGACGGCTGGGGCATAGGCTTCTACCCTGGTGGAAGCATCCCAATAGTCTTCAAAAGCGATAAGCCGGTTTACGAGGATAGGGAAGAGTTTGAGAAGGCCGCTAAAGCCGCCCGGGGTAGGATAATCATCGCGCACGTGAGGAAAGCAAGCAACCCTAGGGGGCTGGTGCGGGAAATGCTCATATCGCTTGAAAACTCTCAGCCTTTCAACCATTCAAAATATGTTTTAGCGCATAACGGCACGATCAATATTCCCGACGAGGTTTCAAGGAGGCTGGGTCCCTACGCGAGTCTAATTAAAGGGCGAAACGATAGTGAGGTATACTTTTACTTATTGCTCAGCCTTATCGAAAAAGAGGGGGATGTAATAACTGCCTTCAGAAAGGTTGAACAGACACTTATGAAAATATTTTCAGAGGAGAAGGTCAGCAGGTTTGAGGCCCCCTTCACCAGTTTGAACACGATATTCTCAGACGGCAGCAGGCTCTACGCCTTCACGAGATACCTGTATAATCCTGGTCCATCAATGTGCTATAGAGATACACCGGTATACGAGATGCGCTTCAAAATCGATAAGGATCATATTATAGTCGCGTCTGAGAAAACAGAAAGGGGAGACTGGTCTCCGTTGAAAAATAACAATTTGCTAGTATGCTGGGTTGAAGGGGGAGAATTAAGATATAACGTGCTCGATTTTAACGTTTAAAGGGAAACTTTAGGTTTTAAAATAGAAAGGGCTTAGGAATAATCTTCCTCAGAAGTCTCAAAACGTCTCCACGCCCACCTGCGAAAACATCTATATCGTAATCAGCGTAGGACACGAAGGAATCCTTAACTCTAGCGGCTGGCTTAAAGTGGAGCTCAATCTCCCCGAAGCAAAGGTCTGGACCAGAATTGTAAGACTGAACACATCCCTTGGGGCCAGCAGGGTCGGCTTTCGCCACGTCGAGACACTCCTCTTGACTAACCGGAGCCATCATGGTCCCCATGGATACGAGGAAAACCTCATTCCTCCCGTGCTCTGCATAATACAGGATTCTCGAGCAGCCTGGCTGGGGAACATCCTCCGGAGCTATAGCCAGCTTATAGATGGTGGCGCCGTCTATTTTAAACGAAACATGGTCGCCGGAAACCCTCAACCTGTCCCTCGGTATTTCCCCGAAGTAATGTATGGGCTTAGCGCCTCTGCGCGTAGGGACGATTACTGTGCCACTCCTACTCCTCCCGGGACGCACCTGTGTTAAAGACCAAAGGTTTACCCCGTTTTTCACCTCCCCTCTGGCCACCATGGCATCCCTAACCTTAAGCCCAACATGCTCCAAACCCTTCCTGACGCTTTCGCCACGTATTGAGATTTGCCTCGAAAAGGACAGGTGGATCCTGGTTTGGCTCGCGAAGTCCTCTAGCTCCGCCTCCCCGTCTAGATTCACGCTTTTCCCACTGGAGCTGACGATTGACCAGTTTCCCGGGTCGAGTGAAGGCTGGCACAGCCAGTCTTCGAAGCTCTCTGGTCTTCGATAGTAGAATCTTCTCTCAGGAGAAATCCAAAGCCTGTTTCCGCCGATGTTCCATTCCCCACCGCTTATTGCGCTAGACAGATTCTTCGAAACCCAGAAGGGGTTCTGCCTATCTCCGACGAAAACTCCCAGGATCCTGGCACCGTACTGTGTGACTATTGCTGAACCCACGTCAGTCTCCAGCACGACGGTCCTGGTTAATCCTTCTAAAGCGGACAGAAGCTTCTCCCTTTGTTCCCGGCTGGACATTTCGAATATTTACGATCAGACGATGGGAAATAAGTCTTTAGCCGGTTCAGCTTAATTGGCTAGTGTTCTAAAAAATAGTATTATATACCCTTGACTAGGTGGGTAAGCATTATGAACGGGTTGAAACTTAAAGTTTTTCTAGGGGTACTGGTGATGCTGGCCGCTGCAACAATCATTATAATCGGTTTTCAAAGAAAGCCTGAGAAAACGATGGAGTTAACGGTTTCAGGCGGTTTTTGGGCTAGGCGTGAAAAATACGAGTACTATTCGAATGGAAGCATCGTTTTCAACGACCTTGCTAGGAACAGGAGCGGCTCCTCAGTAATGCCGATTTCAACAAACGACGAATTGCTGCGAAGGATGAAGACTCTTCTCGAAGCGTACCCGGGTGGCTTAAAGCTTGAGCCTGGAGGCGGGGCGGACTATTTCATTTACAACCTGACTGTTTACGGCAAGAGTAGGATAGTAACGTATTATTGGACGGATGTTAGCGGAGAATTGCCTGGAGAACTCTACAGCCTTGCCAGCCTGCTGCGGGAATTGAACAGTTTCGCAGTGGGCTACTCGAAAATAGTTTTCTACTTGAAGACGGATAAGCTGGTTGTCAACAGGGGTGAAACGTTGAAAATACTTGCGGTAGCTTTAAACCCTGCGCAGGAGGATTTCACCTATTCTTCCCCAACGCCGTGCAGCCCGGATTTCAAAATACGTCTACGGGCTCCGGGGGGTGAGAGAACCGAGCTGCACCCGGTTGGCCACGATCCTGAAAAACCATGTATACAGGTTGTTCAAAACAGGGTTTTAAAAGCAGGCGGAACCATCGAAGCCGAATACAGCTATGCTTTCAACGAGGAGGGCACCTATGTTTTAGAAGCCTTTTTCCCATATGCTGAGTGGAGTGAAAACAGGTACACTTATGTGCTTACGGTCTTAGTGCGATAGGCGGCTGCCCAACCAACCCGAATCCTTCTTAGAAACCCGGCTGTCAATTTTAAACATGCCGGTTGACTAAAACCTAAATATGACGCTGCAAACAAGTGGTGAGGGGTGGTTGACACTCCCATGGCTAAAGCCAATGGGATTCCTGGTTCGTCAGCCTGAGGCTTCACCCTACCGGGTTATGGGCTGTGTCAAACCAGCCCCTGCCATGCGCATATAGCGGATGGCCCGCTTCATTATGTTCACCGCACCATTGTAGTCCGCGTTGCATGTGTAGTTGCAGCTTTGGCATTCGAAGAGGCTCCCTTTACGAATCCCCTTGCTTCCACATCTATGGCACAGCTTCGAAGTGTTCCTCTCATTTACTTTTATCACTTTGATTCCAAGCCACCTCGCCTTGTACTCTATGAGCTTGCTGAGCTTGTAGTATGGAAATCCATTGAGCTTCCTGTTGAATCTATTGCCCTTATCGCTTTTCCTGATCCCCTTCAAGTCTCCAAGCGCGATCATCGCATCGGTCTTCAATGCTTCGTTCACTATCTCCCTACTTATCTTATGCAGGATATCGTTCACTATCCTCCGCTCCCTATCACCAATCTTCTTTATTGCTCCGTACGCCTTCTTCAATGCGAGGCTTCTCCTGAGGTAGAAGAAGTGCCCCTTGACCCTTCTCAGTTCCTTACCGTAGAACTTTGGAATCGGGTTGCTGGAGTTGACCGTAGTGGCGATCCACCTTATTCCCATGTCGATAGCTAAGATGTTCTTCGGAATTCTCTCCTCAACTTTCTTCTCAACGCAGATGTGGACGAACCACTCGTTGCCCCTACGGATCACCTTGGCCTCCCTAAGTCTCATGTTGCCCGTTATCGGCTCATGGGTCTTAATCGGAACCCTTATCCCTCCCCAGACTCCATGGATGGGTATCTTGAGTATGTAAGGGCTCCGCTCGATTCTAATGCTATAGGTGTCGTTTCTCAGCATTAGTGGATACTCCATCTCCTTCAGCTTCCCATTTATCCTCCTGAGGAACCTATCTGCTTGTTGCTTAGTAGCAGCATATAGCGGAACTGTTTTCTCTCCCCTCAGGTATCGCTGGAAATTCTCGTACTCTTGTCTCAGAAGCTCCTCTTCCTCCTCGCTCAGCTTCAGAATCTTCGCCTTTATAGTCTTCCTAGCTATGATATATTCCGGAGAAGACATTCGGCACCACCTCCCGGGAGCCCAGAGCGATAGCCCTGGCTAACGCTAGTACCTAGCGAAAAGCCACGCATGGCCTATGCCCAATTAAAGGCGGGCTTCAGCCCTTACAAAGCAGGCTAAAACGCTCGCTTAAAAACTCCTCGTTTCGCGCTCTTCCGCAGCTCCCAATTATGTTAACAGATGGATGATATATAGACATTCCGATGGCACTCGGATGACACACGGATGGAATACGGATGGCACACGATCGCCTTTATATGTGGGAGGGGCGTGCAATGAGTAAAGCATTTCTACTTCCCCGAATGTTAAAAAATAAGGCAAATGGGGATGCTGGGACACATAGTGAGGCTGTTTTCCGCTGTAATCATTGGACTGCTGTTTTCATACGTTGTTTATCGGGCCTTGGCTCCTCTAGATAGTTTCCTAGCATCGATTTTCTCCCTTGGCTTCATGATGAGCACGCCCTTCATGCTAATTCTGGTTTTCTACAACAGGCTTCGCTGGGGAGTCTTTTTCTTCGTGGCTGTCTGGCTCCTTTACGCTTCAGCGGTATGGCTCTACATGCTGGCCGGCTTTTTCACAAAGGTATTTCACGGACAGGCTTGGATACCTGTTTTCATATTGACCATCGGTGGAATAGCCTTTTCCTTAGTTGTCCTCAGGAGGAGGGGGATAGGCCTCCCGCAGGCGTTTCAAGGGAAAAGAGGAGGCTTGAAAGGTGTTGAAGAGGTTCAAGAGGTTGTTGAGGAGCCCGTGGAGGGGATCGTCGAGCTCGAGCCCCAAGAGGAGGAGCCGGATTTCTCTCGGACCATGGAACTCTTGGACGAGGCCCACTGCAGGATCCTTGCAACTCTCTTGGAGTCGGGTAGCTCATATTCGAAGAAGGAGTTGGCCAAGGCTGTTGGAGCAACTTACAAAAGGGTTCTTAAGGCGGTGGAAGAGCTTGAGAAGCTTGGGCTCGTCGAGGTGAAGGAAGCGCCGAGAAGCGCGAGGGGCTCTTCCATAGTTCATGCCGTTAAGCTGTCCCCAGCAGTGTCCAGGAAGAGCGAGCTGGCCAAGAAGATGGTTAAGAGAAGGATGGAGGAGCTCGAGGCGGTTAAAGGCAGGGCTAAAACAAGCACATAAAATCTATAATTCGCCGTGTGTTATCCGTGTGTCATCCAAGTGACATCTGAGTGCCATCAGTGTGTCATCGGGATGTTTATGAATGAGGATATCGATGATTAAACGGAATTGATTGAAGAGTTCAGGAGGATAGTCTATGAGAGGGTTGAGGTGAGCAGCTTTAGGAAGCGCACTGAGCAAGCTCAGCCTAAGCGGGTTAAGGCCTTCAAAATCCTTGGAAGTACGATTGCCCTAGGTAAAAACGTTTACAGTATTTCGAAGAGGCTTGTTTCAGAGATAAGGCTCAGGTCGGCTGATTACGAGGAGAATAAATCCGAGGTTAAGATGCTTCAAGGCCTTTCAGCAACGGGCTTCGAAGGCATGTTCACGATATCATACGAGCCCTTCAACTATGAGGTGAGGTTCTCAATAGCCTCAAAATCTCCAAGGGAGCTTGGACTCATGGCCTCGAGGCTCAAGGCCTCAATACTGGCAAGCAATCCTGGAGCTGAGCTCGAATTGCTCAGGGCTTCCATCGATAATGTGCTATGGCCCCTAGGAGGCTTCCCGGTTTCTAAGCGGAAAGACAGGTTAATCCTGCTTAGGGGTAAGGAAGTCTCAGCAGCATCATTCCTGCTAATTAAGCTGAAAGAGGATATGATTAGCCTTCTCGAGGATGGCCTTGAGAACGCCTTAAGGTCCTCTGCGGAATCAGGATGCTCATTTAGGTTCTGCGTCCCGGTCAAATCATGCAGAGGATTCCTCCACCTTCTAAACACATGGGTAAAAAAGAAGGATATTCTATCCAGATATTCCAAGGCCTACAGGGAACTTAGAGAGAATGGGCTTTTTAACAGCAGAGGCGAGCTCATAGGCGTCGACTTAAGTAAGTCAGCTAAGCTCGAGCTCCTCCGCTCTCAGTACGAGAGGCTTAACGGACAAACGGGATGTTGGACATGCTCCCCAATAATCGTAGTGATAGGGCCTCCCGCGAAGAACCCTAAGCAGGCTTATGCTGAACAAAGGAGCCACGTTGAGGCTGTTAAAGCATCGTTCTCATCATCCTACAGGGTTAAGATCGAGGAGGCTGGGTGGCTGAGCCTAGGGGAGGCGGCGAGAAGCATACTCGTCAGGGGGATAACGAGCTTGAATAAACTTCATGTAACCGGCGATGAGTTATCTTATTTCATAAGCTTTCCCAAGCCGATAACGCCAAGCATATCCTACATGCCGAAGAAGATCGTTGAATTCGGAGCCTTCGACCCGGCTGAGCTCAGTAGGAATGGTATACTCCTAGGATACTATGAATCCATGGGAAAGGGGCTTGAGGTCAGAATAGGGATAGAAGACCTTCCCCTACATTTAGCCATATTCGGCATCCCAGGATCCGGGAAAAGCACTTTAACGAAGGCACTTCTAAGAAGGCATAGAGAGCTAGGAGGTTTTGCGATGGTCTTCGATAGGCATGGAGAGTACGTTGACGAGTTCGATGATGCTCTAGTTCTCAACACGGATAACGCTAGGATAAATCTCCTGGAGCATCTCAGCCAGACGGTTCCTCATCAACCGGCTCCCTGGACTGGCTTAGGATCAAAAACTACGTTACGGAGGTGAAGATGTTTTCCGAGAAGTATGAAGACAGGTTGACTGTGAGGCTTGGGCTGGAAGTCGATTACATTCCCGGGAACGAGAAGATTTTAGATGGTATGTTGAACAGTTATGATTTCAAGCGGTATAAAGCGCACGCTAATTTTTATAACGTGGTTCTACACTGGATATTCGAGGTACAGGGTATTGCGTAAGCGAGCAGAACGGTGGAGTAACCTTAAACCTGAACAGAAGGTAGAAATGGCCCTAGATATAAGCGACGCATGCATGCAGACCTGTGCCGCTGGAATCAAGGCAATGAATCCTAATCTTGAAGGGGAGCGTTTGCTCGAAGAGCTCAGGAGACGCGTCGAATGGATGAAAAGAAATCGGGGAGGGAAACGGGGGTTTAAGAGCGTTTGAAGACGTTCAGAAACCTGGTTAGGAGGCTCGTGACCGCATTTGAAGATGCGAAGCTAGAATATGCCTTCACCGGTGCTTTAGCAGCCAGTTTCTATGGAGTCCCTCGTTCTACTGTAGATATCGATGTTATCGTAAGGGTCTCCGATAAAAAGGATATGGATATGCTCATCTCAGCATTGAGAAAAGCGAGGCTGAAGATCGATGAGAAGGCGATAAGCAGTGCACTTAAATCCGGTTATAGGATTTTCACTATTAGGGATGAAGGGACTCCTTACAGTGTTGACGTAATAATTTCTGAAAAAAGTATTAGCAGGAGGCCGGGTGTAATCGCTAACGTAAACACGTTTTTCCAGAAGCCCGAAGAATTAATCTTAGCAAAGCTACGAATGATTAAGGCGACTATTCCTAAGAATAGAGCCATTAAGGATATTGAAGACATTAAGGGAATCTTGAAATTCACAAGTGTGGATTGGAAGAAAATTAAAATGGGAGCCGAGAAGGACAAAACGTTAAGGATACTGGAAGAAGTATTAACCGGGAAATGACCAAGTCTTAATCAGCCGTAAGGCTAGTGTCATAAGTCTTTTACCGATTTACGCTTAATTGCTTAATGTTCTAAAGCGCGTGCTAGATTGATGTATACAGCGACCTACTGGACGCGTTTGACGCGAGGGCAGAATACTCTTAAGAGGTTGCGAGAATAATTGTGGAAACGCTGGCGGCGTGAAAGTCCAGAGCCCAGCAGGGCTAGTCCTTAACCAGGCGGGAAGCCAGCTCCGCCAGCCTCCTACCCATTCTTCTACATAGCTCCAAGTCTTCTTCACCAGGCTTCTCGACACAGGCAACCCCGTAGTGCTTATCCTCCGCGTCTCCCTGAATAATCATACCGTGGACAAGCAGGGCTTGCAGTATCGACATGATGGTTGTTTCAGCGCCCGTTGCACTCCCCCCTGAGGATGTAAAGGCTCCCCCAACCTTTCCTTCAAGCTTCCCGTGTATCTTAACGCTTTCATCTAAAAGCCTTTTCACAGGAGCCGCCATTAACCCGTAGTAGGTTGGAGACCCAACTATTATAACGTCCGATTCCAGCAGGTCTTCCAAAGAGGTTTCCTCAACCCGCTTAACCGTGGCAACGACCCCTTTAACCCCCTTAGCCCCCTCAGCTATGGCTCTCGCCATGCTTTCCGTGTTTCCAGTTTTAGAGTAGTAGGTCACCAACACCCTCATGCTCAACCAACCGTAACCAGTAGCGAAATCCGAAATATTAAGTTTTATCTCATGCTCCGGATTACGCGAGCGCACGCTAAACGTTTAACAGCAATTCCATATTCTATGTTTTAATCTCTGCTTTAGACGAACCGTCTTCTTGAACACTTACTTCTATAATGTTTGAAGCTTCTTCCTCGCAAATATTATAATGGGTTACAAGTATCATTTGAGAGAGTTGCTTAGAGGCTTCCCCTATGTAGCTTGCAACCTGCGGAAGGTTTTCCGAGTCAACACCGTAAGTGGGCTCGTCAAGTATCAGCAGTGAATTCAGGCCTAGCGCATCGAGGAGTGCGAGACGTATGGCTAGAGCCAGAATAGTCTGGTGTCCTCCTCCGACCCTGGTTGCGGGAATAGGGTCTGTCAACCCTTTCGGATGCACTGAAACAGAATAGTCCTCCGGGTTTATGATTATAGCGTCGTAGACATGCTGATCCGTCATAGCCCTATAGTACTCTAATGCTCGGAACTCTATGCGTTTTATCAGTTCTCTCCTCCTGGTTTCAACAGCCTGGTCGAAGAGCTGGGAGAGCCTGTGTGCGAGACCAGCCTTCTCCATCCTTCTTTTAAGCTGGTTGAGCAGCCTACTGTAGTCCTCCAGTTTCCTGCTGATATCTGCCCTCATACTCTTCTTCCTCTCCAAAACCTTCTTCTTCTCAGCAAGCTCACCCTTTCTTCTAGCTAACTCCTCCGGCTGAAGGGGGAGCTGCTGGGCTAGCTTCAGCTTCAGTTCAGGATCCTCAGGGGTGAAAGGCAGGTCGAGGACTTTTAGTTTCTCTTTTACCGTAGCTATGGTTTCACCCCTTGTTTTCACGAGGGTTTCAGCAGAGTCCAAATATTCTTTCAGACGGCGTCTCAGGGTCTTCATCCTTGAGTATTCGCCTTCAACAGCGTTTATTTTTTCAACAAGGTTTTGAAGCTCAAAGCTTCTCGCCTCGTAAACCTTTCTCGCCTCAGCCTCCTCGATGCTAGCCTTGGCTAATGAGCTGCGATCCTCCTCCAGAATTCTCTGGATCACAGCGGGTTGCAGGTCTTGGCCGCACGTGGGGCATTTAGAAGCCCCGCTTCCAGCAAGAGACTCGCGCTCCCTTACTTGTTTCGCAAGGTTTTCAACAAGGCTCTTCACGCTTAACCATTTCTCCATGGAGGCATCAAGCTCCTTCTTCAAACTATTTCTCGCTGCTTTCAGTGCCTCCAGCTCCTTTTCACTTGAACTCACTTTCTCCTCCAACTTTTCAATCGAAGAGACACCGGCTTGCTCCAGAAGCTCTCGACTTCTTGAAGAAATCTTCTTCAGCTCCTCTTCAACCTCCTCCCTCTTCTTGATATAGTTGAGAAGCTCTGTTAACTCGCTTGATTCCGCTTTCTTCAAAAGGTTTTCAAGCTCCTGAACCTCCCTATTCAACCGGCAAATGTCCTCGTCAATCTGTTTCAGGCTTGAATCGAGCTCCGGCACTCGTTCCTCAAGACTCTGAATCTCGGTTGCAGCATCCTTCCCGTTAAACCTCTCCAGTTCTCTCCGCGCCCCGTCCAGCTGTTCACGCAGCTCTCTTAACAGTGTTATCCCCATCACTGAGTCCATTTGTTCCCTCTGAGGCTCCAGTATCTCGGTTAACCTACCCTGCCTAACATAGACCAGGTTGATAAACTTCCTTAAACTCATCCCGAGAAGTTCAGTAATCATGCTCCTCAAGTCCTCCTCGCTACTGAAGGACGCGTTTTTACCGTCAATCCGGAGAATTCGTTCCAATGTCCTGTAATCCCCGTTCCTGTCTAAACTGCCCCTTCTCTCAACTTCAACAACCTTGCCGCTCACCGGGCTTCTGAACCTTACGTAAACGCTCATCTCCCCGGAGCCCGGTAGCTTTGAAACCAGCAGCTTCGGCCTAGCCTCCGGCACCTCGCCGAAAAGCGCGAACGTCAATGCGTTGAGCAGAGTAGTTTTACCAGTCGAATTCCTGCCTTTTATGAGGTTAAGCCCAGCTGAGAAGTCTAGCTGAACATTCCTGTAACGCTCCAGGTTTCTAAGCCTAAGCGTTTCGATTAATCCGCTCATTTCAGCCACCTGCCTTCTCTAAAATCTGAACCCAGCGTTTTACGAAGCGGCTCCTGTCTGAGTCTGTGAGGAGCCCCGTTCTCTGACTCGCCTTTTCATCGAGAGTTATACTCAGCTCCTCCACTATCCTCATTGCTTCCCCCGACGTTTCCCCGAGCGATTTCAAAATCTCCATCGCATAGTCTAGTCCGCTACCAAGCCTGGAGAAGACTGCTCTCTGCTCAACGTCTTCAACACGGTTAACCAAGCCAACGTGCAGCAACCTTGTTGAGACTGTTTTCTTCGCAATCTCCTTTCGGAGAGCCATGTCTATGTTACGGGGATCATTCTCGGTGTACCCGCTTAAAACTAGGCGCAACATCCCGTCAACACCCCTAGCCTGAAGATCGGAGGAGTAAGAATCTATTTCGCGAACAGATTGTTCGACGAACCATTCGCAGGGTTTCACAGCGCCTTTAGAATCCACTTCGACATTTCGTATTTCATGCAGAGGTTTTATCGGCTGGAACCTTACTTGCCTCCCGTCCAGCACGTAGACGCCGAAGGGGCCTTCGTCAGACAGGTCGACTGCCTCAGTCGCGCCGGGCGTTAGGAAAAGCGTCCCGTTACTCTCCAACGGGTTGACCTTTCCATGATAGTGGCCGGCTAAAACCATATCGGCCCCAAGCTCGTCGAAATCCCTTAGTGTAAGACAGTTATGAAATGGGACTCCTGGAGGAATCTCGTGATACCCCTGAATAAAGTTGTGTACCGCGAGAATCTTAATCTCTCCCTCATTCTTAAACCCTCTTTGAATCACGTTTTTCAAATTCTTGAAAACACGCGATATGTATGGATGGTAAGGCAGTCCTATTAACCGGATGCCTTTGAAAAAATACGATTCCTCCTCCCCCCTTATAGCGGCCTCACCCACCACCTTGAGATATTTTGCGAGAGGATGCTTAACGAAATCTAGAGCATTATTGTCAAGGGCACCGTCATGGTTCCCCCTAATGAGGAATACGGATACTTCTCCACCGTGCTCCTCGCGAATAGAGTTGACTAGGCGCTGCAACTCCTCCTTGACGAAAACACTTTCCTCAGACATCATGCTGCGTTTCTCAAAAAGGTCTCCCAAATGGATCACGCATTCCACTTTTTCCCTTACGAAAATATCGATGGCCTGAGTGAAGGCGTGGCGATAAGCGTTTCTCCTAAGCTCGCCGACTTCTCTAGGTATGTTTCTCCCTATGTGGGTGTCGGCAAAAACCCCTATCTTCACCGTGTCTCACCACCTGCCCGTTTCCCTCTGCCTAAGCTGCTCATTAATCCTTTCCATGATATTGCTGAGCTCAGGCGTTACACCGTGGTGAACCGTCCTCCTGTCCAGGGTCCTCACGTGAGCCGGAAGAGGTACGAAAGGCCCGACTAGCACAGCCTCCCCCTGGTTTAGCCCGGGAAGGTCCTGTATAAGCCTATGGTAAAAGCTTTCACTGGCATTCTCTATTACGCTCTGATCCTGCTGGTTAGTTATTCTCATCACCGCGTAGTTCCCGACGTTGCTCAATATGTCTGGGTCTATGTTTCTCGGACGCTGGCTTATCAGAGTTATGAAGAGCCCGAACTTGGCACCCTCCCTTATAGCTGTGGATATGGTTCTGACAGCATAACCCCCGCTCTTCTCAGAAGCTATACGGTGAGCCTCCTCGACGAAGAGGAAAACGGGAGTAAAGTTCTTCTCGTCGCTCTTACTTGAAACCTGGTGTCTGAACAGGGTGTCTATAATTATACTGGCGTACGCGTCTTGAACCCTTGAACGCAGCCCGTTTAGACAGATGACGCTCAGCGTCTTCGGAGCCAGCAGCTCGGAGATACTCATCCCAGCCGGGGGTAGCGAAACCTCTTCCCCAAGGTCTTCCAGCCGGGCGAGAAGACTCTCATACCTGGCTCTATCCTCTCCCTTAAGCACCGGCTTACCATCGCTATCTGTTTCCTCCAGCTCGCTCCTGATTAAGTCGGTTATGTCCCCCAGACCGAAAGGCCGTTTCTCAGATTTAAGCCTCCTCAAGATG
>JAFNIQ010000133.1:2659-3601 GCA_017601395.1 Candidatus Brockarchaeota archaeon | reverse complement strand
AACCCTCACCCATTCGCCGTCAGAGATTTCTTCCATTTCCTTCAACAGCATATTGATTGCTTCCTCAAGCTTTCTCCTTTTAGCCTGTTCTACCGCATCGGTCAACGCCTTCTCGACAACACTTTTCACATCTATGCCTAATTTTTCAGTCTCTCTTTTTAGCTCCCCGCTTATTCTGATGGAAAGAACCTCTGTAGACATTATCTATTTGTATACAGAGAAAGAATGTATACTTAAACCTTCCGGACGACGCATAAACAACCCCCCATATGGATCTAAAAAAAGGCTTTTAACGAGGCTACCCAAACAAGCATCTCTTGCTTATTTTTCAGCGTAGTTAAAGCAAAGGAACCCATGTGGTCCGAACTTGAATAGAAGCCTATGCCAAGAGTTATCTGAGAAAAAGCAGGGAAAGGGTCATGTGACTCGATCATAACAGCTTTTCCAGCTTCTTGGACCCCTCACTAGAATACATATGTTGCGCAACATCGCGGAGAGAAAAGGTTAACAGTAAACCAACAGCAGAAGCAACAAAAATTTTTCAGAAAAACGAAATGAAGAAGGATTGGCAGAAAATCAGCAATGAATAAGTGACTCAACCCATAGGGCACACATGCTTCACTAGACTACTACACGGAATAAAGCAACACGATATTAGCCCAACTGTTTAAAACCACGCACAGAAAAGCAGAAAACATAAAAAGACCTGAAGAGGAAAAGACAATCGGGCCCGTCGCCTAACCTGGACAGCATAATCCTAGATATGGCGGCAGCCTCCTAAGCTGTAATAATCTGGGTTCAAATCCCAGCGGGCCCGCTCCTAATTGAGTGCAGAAAATGATCACACGACCTGCAGAGAATGTACTGAAATGAACATTTGCCGCAAAAAACTGCAACACCAAGGCAAATGGATCTTAGACCACTCAAGCTTTGGTTTATATG
>JAFNIQ010000133.1:203-2260 GCA_017601395.1 Candidatus Brockarchaeota archaeon | reverse complement strand
CTTCAACGCTTCCCCGCCTTTTACGGAATTCTTGTCCAGAACCTCGATTAAAACATCGGTGTCTAAAACAATCATGTTCTGCGCTCAGCCCTCAATGAGTAGATCTCTGAGAGAAGCTTCTCCTTATCCTTAATCTCAACACAGCCCCTGAGTTTTACTAGAACATCAATAGGATTCGCCCCCTCAATAAGTCTTTCAAGCAGCTCGCTGAAGCTTTCACCTTCCCGCTTAACAGCTAACAACCTCCTATAAACTTCTTCCCTAATGGTTATGGTTTTAACCATCAGCCATCACCGAATATTAAGTTTAAATATAAACTTATCCTTAGGAAATTATTCCTCTAAAACAGAGAAGGAGGTTGATAGCGTTTTTCCCAAGCTCTAACAAGCACGAACCCTTATGGCTAGGCCATTTGCACGAGGAGTTTTATAGTAGCCTAGTTTCTAATAAGATTTAATACGGCAGGGCATTATAACAATGATGACCGGTGACGCTTCCCGTTGTAATCATTGCTGCGGGGGTAGCCTCTAGGCTAAAACCCTACTCGGATGAGACACCTAAATGCCTCATGGAGCTGGAGCCAGGAGTAACAATACTGGACTTTATCCTGAGCAGGTTGGAGAACATTAATCCTCCCCGCGTTTTCATCGTTACAAGACCACGGTTTAGAGGAGTGTTGGAGGGGAAGCTGAAGGGGAAGGTGGATTTAGTGGAGACTGACAGGGAGGAGTTTGGAAACCTTTACAGTGTTAGCCTAGCTTTGAAAAGGTTGGGTGCAGATAGTTTCCTCATCCTCATGTCTGACCATATTTATGAGAAAGCGGTGGTCGAAGACGTTTTATCTTCAGGAAGTAAGGCGGCGTTCACCGTTTGCCTCGACAGGAAGCCTTCACGGACTGAGGCGGAGGAAGGCTTGAAAATCGTGTTAAAAGAGCAGGGAGTAGCCTACGCGGATAAGAAGGCTTTGCCTAGACATGGAATAGATACTGGTGTGATACTATGCGGAGAGAAGTCTAAGAAATATATAGAGAAGGCAATAGAGGAGTTTGGTCCTAATGCAACAATAGCCGACGCGTTGAAACTTGCTTCCGCAGACAATGAAGTGGATTATGCGGATGTTACTGGAAAACTTTGGAAAGACATAGACACGCCTGAGGACCTAGTTAAGGGAAGAGGGGTTTACTGGCAAATATTGAGGAAGGAGAACGAGGCCGAAGGCGGATTAATCTCTAGGTTCCTCATTAAGCCAGTATCAACACGTATTTCAATCGCGATCTACCGAGGCTTCAATGTTGAGCCTCTGGTAATAACATTAGTTTCGTTGATCTTTGCTTTGTCAGCCAGTTTCCTCCTAGCGATAGGAAGCTTGTTATGGGGAGGACTGCTTGTTGGATTTGTATCTCTAATTAGCGAAGTAGGCAACGAGTTGGTAAACCTCTGCGATAGGAAAAAATCTTGGAGGTTTCATGTAAGCTCGTTACTAGACCGGGCTGCAGATATTGCCATAGTAGTCGGATTTTCAATGTCTCTACTGCCAGTTGAAAACAATATCATCTTCCTGTTTACCATTCTTGCAGCCTCCAACATGATATTAGTGAGCTATGCGACTCAAGGTTTGAACAGCCTCAGCGCGAAAACAAGAGTTTTAAGAAACGTGCCTGCAACTAGAGACGTGCTCTTGTTTGTGGTTTTCGTTTCCTCAATGATTTCGCTTCCTCTCTATGGCTTATACTACTTATCTATAGCCCCTATTTTCTACCTATTTTGCTCTATTATTCTGACTCTAATAAGTGAAAAGGGCAAGTCAGAGAGAATTAGGAAGCTGCCTAAACCTGAGGTTGTGATAGATAGGGGAGAAGTAGGTAGGAAGATTGAAAGCCTTGTCTCCAACTCGCTTAAACTGGCTTTAACACTCCTCTTCCTGCACATGGCTACACCGGTGGTTGCAGACATCACGCTAATAACCTTCGACGACTTGGTTTTGAAATCAGACCACTTGCTATCAGCCCTATTTCTAGTCGCATCAATATACTTCGGGTACCGCATACTCATGGCTT
>JAFNIQ010000133.1:0-147 GCA_017601395.1 Candidatus Brockarchaeota archaeon | reverse complement strand
GAGTTCACGCTCAGACACATGTTAATTGATTTACTATACATTTTGCTGGCTCTCGTACTTTGGATTTATCTTCCTCCCCAGCTTAGGCTTGTACCATATATTGGTGAAAACATTGCAAGACTAGGGGCGTTAGCGATATTCGTCTTC
>JAFNIQ010000136.1 GCA_017601395.1 Candidatus Brockarchaeota archaeon | reverse complement strand
AGTAGGAAAAAAGAAACAGCTCTGTTTAACCTAGAATTTTTCAGATCTTCTTTTCACCAGCGCCAGCAGCAGCATCGCCAACACCGCGATTATCCCGATGACTACTGCTATCCCCATTGGGTTAGGCTGCGTCTCCCAGGTCGCCTTCAACGACAGGGATTGCCTTACTGTGAACGAATAGGTGGAAGATTGGGATAAGACCGTGCCGTTCCCAGCAACCCAACCTTTGAACACTTCGTTTGTAAGAAAGCCTCTGATAAGCGGCGGCGTGACTCGCACCGTGACGGTGTCACCTGCCTCGTACAGGCCTCCTCCCGAGACCTCCCCCTTCTCACTGGAGACTTCAACCATGAAGATTTTTCCACGGAGGAGAACGTAATGGCTGCGCGGCCTCGCAAGCGGATACTTGTCAACAGCCTTATTATTTTCGCAATAAGTATCGCCTATCCCGTCCGAGTCGGCATCGCTGCCGTTATAGTTGCTCCAGTAGTTACCCAAGTAGTTGTAGAACAGGCGTCCATCATACCGGTAGCTCATCTGCTCGTCTGAATACAGCTGGACCGTTGCGCCGTCTAGGCTAATGCTGCGATTATTATTAACTATATCGTTAAGATACATCTTATTTTTCTCAGTCATGAGCAGTGAAACCCCCACACTGTTCTCCTCCACCGTGTTGTTAAATACAAGGTTTCCAAAGGACATTGAAACAGAGATCCCGATCAGGTTTCTCCGAATGATGTTGCCCATTATTTTATTGTTTTCTGATTCGAACAGCCCGCCGACTAGGATTCCGTTAAAACCGTCAGTTATTATGTTATTAACCACTTCCACGTTACTCGTCCCTGCGAGAAAGACGTTGAAAGTATTATTTTGAAGCACGTTGTTGATAATCACGTTGTTATGAGACTGGAGGAGCTGGATGCCGTTAATGCTATCTCTAATCGTATTGCCTTCTATTCTGGAATTCCTAGTACCGTGGAATTCTATGCCGACTGCCGTGTTTGAGATATTAAGCCCCCTGACGATTATTCCGATGCAGTTTATAGCAATTACCTGGCCGCCTTCATCGACCACGCGGTTGCCCACGCCCTCGAGGTAGATAAGTGGCTTACCGTTAACGATATTCTCTTTGACGAGATTGTTATAGGAGTCAACAGCGCTAATCCCGCCTTTCACGAAGACGTTTCCCGTTATAACGTTATTACCCGCGACCTCCAAGCCAATTCCGAAATTGTTCTCGATTAGCGTGTTGTTTACCGCCTTATTTTTATTTGCTCTGAAAAACAGGATTCCGATGGAGCAGTCTCCAACAATGTTGTTCGCTACCTCGCATCCTTCAGCATTGTTTACAGCAATCCCGACTTCCCTCTGGTTGCCTTTGATCGTAAAGCCCTCCATCTTGACGTTGTTAGAGCTTATGTTGACAACCGTCACCACTAAACCATATGAAGGCAGAGGCGCAATTATACACTCATCCGGCCCTTTCTCAGACCTTATCGTTACCTGTTTTCTAACCATTATTTTTTCAACGTAAATCCCATCCCTTACGACAATCTCATCCCCATTGCTCGCAGCATCCAAAGCAGCCTGTATAGTACCGTAGTCGTCGGGAACAAGAATAGTTCTTCCCCCAGCACTGGTGCATGAAGCAATGTTGGCAACTAAGAATAGTAACGTGAACATAAAGACGATCACATTCTTCACCGTCACCTCAACAGCCTGAATACCATATTCAGCAAGGTTAAAGTCAACACCCATTACAGTATATTATTTATTAGAAGAACCTATTTAAGCTGCTCTGTTTTTATTAAGTAACGTCATCACGAGCCGAAATTATCGCGGAAAAGAGTTTCGCATACCTCTGGTTTTCAAAAACAGTGGAAGACGCTTTTAAAACAGATAGCGTGAAATACGTGGGTTTAGAGGTTCGCAGCGATAAGGTTCCCGCAAAGCAATGCCTAGAGAAAATAGGATTTAAAAAGCATAGGGATAGATGCTTCCTGAACCTGACGTTGAAGCGCGCGACTTTCCCACACGCATCAACAAACTCCTCATTCTCAAGAACTGGTTAAAGTCAGCATGATCCGGGTATTCAAGTCAAGATTACGCTATTACTATTAGTCGGATTTGCTACTATCCCATTTCATTTTTATCGCACGCTGCTGTTATATTCACAAGATATCTCGTAGCGCGCGCTAGCTCATTACCCAATATTTCTAAGTATTAGCAAATCATTCCTACTAGGCATAAGCTAACACTAAGAACAATACAATCTTCAAGATAACAACCCTTACGAAAACCACAGAAGGAAAGCTCGGAAAACAAGGTTAAACCACGCCTTTAAAACCATTAAAAACCCGCCGGCCCATCGGAAACCCTAAACCTTAAATACACCTCCACCAAGCAAATGAACAGTAAGGAGGAAAAAGAAATAGTTTCGTTTTAACTATATTTCATCTAGTTGGTTATTCCAGATCCGATTACGCTTAAAAGCCTTTGGACATGTTTCTAGACTGATGGGTGCGAGGGGCGCTTCATAGAGTCCATAGAGTATCTTCGCAAAATGGGCTTCTTCGAAGAGTATTCCAACCTTTCTTCCGAGGAGATTTTTCGAGAAAGTGAAGGAAAGGGCTGGTTGGGCTGTATCCTGGAAGGAAGAGGGATGGAAAAGGAAGAGCGATTTTAATGTTGGCACTCTTGCGTTGGCTGTCGACTTTAGAAGGAATTTATTGTTACTTGTAGAATGGAATGACACCTTCTACCCGGAGCAGCGATGCGTGGAAACGCTGAAAGGCTTGCCTCCATTTCAATGGGGATCTTTCAGCCTGCAGCCATAGAATATGAGGAGGTAAAGGGATGGACGAATAGTGAGAAAGAAATATGGCTGGATAAATACGAAATTACGATTCACTTTACATTCAAAAGTAAGAGGCAGACAATAAAATTCCCCTTCTCCCACGAGTGGTTGGGTATTGACCAAGTACTGGCCCAGATAAACTGTATAATCAGGGATGCCGGGCACCAATACTATTCCTATGGAAGCTACTACAAAGGAAGCGGAAGTTCGTTCGTGGGAGTGGTCGTGCTCACAAAGAGAGAGGTTAGGAAACTTGTCAAAGAAAGAAGATGGGAGCTTTATCATCCCGTTCTCTTGGGAGAAAAAGAAGATTCTGAAGATACCTGCTGCTAGTCGCGGACGGGGCATGTTAGGCTTAGTTTCAGCCTTAAATAGGAAGCCTCGCCACCTCCACCGCCATCACGAGAGTGCACGCCTAAGTTGGATCCAAAAAGCCTAAATTATGGTATGCATACTCATCAACCATCTCCATAGTGAAATGCATTTCACCGTTTTACTGTCAAATTTCATTTCGCCGTCATAGTTCCAAGTAATTATAAGCAGGTCGTTGCAATCCGTGCGTGCTTTAAACCGTTCAGCCTAAACTTTCTGACCCAGGCGGGTTGGTGAAACCACGGG
>JAFNIQ010000131.1 GCA_017601395.1 Candidatus Brockarchaeota archaeon | reverse complement strand
CGAGTTACTTGGCTTCGACGGGGCAGTATTGCTGTCAACCATCATCCCGGATGAGCTCCTGAACGAGGAGACGTTCAAAATATCTTTGGAGCTGATTAAGAAAGGGGGCTTCGACGGCGTCGTAGGCTGGGACATGCCGGTTTACGTAGACTTCCCTAAAGCAGTCAACCTGGTTAACCTAGTATCCGCCACCCTGTTTACGATCAAGTATGTTGAGGAAGGGATCCCTACGATTCCACTTCTAAAGGGAAGCGACCCGAGGGAGATGGAGACCCATTCGCAATGGCTTAATAGGATGGGGTTTAAACGAGTCGGGCTCCACGCCACCGAATACATTTTGAACTACGATGAAGAACCGGCCAGAGAACTTTACGGAAAGGCATTGGAAGAGATGACAAGGATGAGAATGCAGCCGCTGGTGATAGGGGTCATGGGCCCGAAGTCGTTCCTCCCTTATTGTACCGAGGGGGGTTTCGAGGAGCGTTGAGGATATAGCTGAGCACAACCTGGTACAATTCAAGAATTTTGTAGAGAGGAGGGAAAAGAGCGAGATCAACACTTTCGACCCCCTACTGGAAGAGGGGACGATGGCTATCGTGGGGGACCTCCACATCGGAACGCCGCAGTCGCTCTGGGAGCTATGCCTTTCCAAGCTTAGGGAGATTAAGCCTTCTCGTCTAGTTCTACTCGGGGACGCTTTCGACTTCGAAAACGGAAAACCCTCTTTATGGGAGGTGACGGACTTCTTCAGGAAGCTGAGGGAAATAAGTACGGAAGTAATACCGGTGCTCGGTTGCTCAGATTCTAATCCAAAAGGACTCCTAGAGGTGTTGCGAGAATTATCGTTTAGCAAGGAACCTCTAAAACCGCAGTTGTTGAAGCCGAGCCCAGTGAGGGCTGAAGCACTCGCTGCTTCGTGATACCGAGAGGGGCTGCATATTGTCTTCGTTCCCCTTTACTAAAAAGGGTTGGGTATATGAGCTAATTTCCATGGAAGAGAGGAAGGACGAGCTGGAGCGAAGAAGGCTTGGGAAGCTGTACGATGAAAAGTGGATTTACAGGAGGCTCATGCTGGGCCTCGAGATTTAGGCGCGAAGGTTTTTATAGGCGGAACGGGTAAGTAGCAGGAAGGTTTGAGAATACTCCTAATCCACTGCAAGGAATTCGAGTACAACGCTAGGGAGAAGGCCGTCGATGATGCTGAGGAGCTCGACGAGCCCAACAAGGCGGGGAAGTTTGAGAACGTCCTGGTTGTGTTCACGAGCGTTGAAAAAGATGACGCGAAGAACCCTGAGAATATTGTTGAGCAGGCGAGTGAGGAAATACTCGAGGTGTTCAGAACAGTTAAGGCGAAGAGCATCCTACTCTATCCCTATGCTCATCTTTCAAGCGAGCTGGCCGGGGCTAGTGACGCAATAAGCATCCTAAGAAAGCTGCACAGCAGGCTCCTCGAGAAAGATGTTGAAACTCACAGAGCAGCCTTCGGCTGGTACAAGTCTTTCAGCATAGTGAACGTTGGCCACCCGCTCGCCGAGCTCTCCAGGAGCATTAGGCCCGGTGTTGTCGAGAAGCCTGTTGAGAAGAAGGATAAGTTCCACAGGTTCATTGTGATGGATGAGGACGGTGTGGAGTACGAGGTCAGTAGAGACGATTGGAGGAGCTGCGAGGCCTTCAATAAGCCCAGCGAGAGGATGATGATGCTTGAACGCTTCGTCGAGAACGAGCTTGAGGAGAAAGTGGGGAAAGGGGTTGAGCCAAGCCACATCTTGAACATGAGGAAGCTTGAGCTCGTTGACTACTGTCCGGAGAGCGACGTCGGAAACATGAAGTGGTACCCAAATGGTATTCTGTTGAAGGACCTTATTATGGACTATGCTTTCAAGAATATCGCTTTGCCCTGGGGCGCGATGAAGATGCAGAACCCTTTGCTCTACAGGACTGATGTCGAGGCGATTAGGCAGTTGCAGGGCGAGTTCCACGAGAGGGATTACAGGGTTGAGGACGGGCTGGTTTTAAGGTTTGCGAGCGACCCTGGAGCCTTCCCGTTCATCCAGAAGACGGTTTTCACATATAGGAACATGCCTGTCAAAGTGTATGAGGAGGCGATATGCTTCAGGAAGGAGCAGAAGGGTGAGCTCACTGGGCTCATGAGAGTTAGGAACTTCTGGATGACGGACATGCATGCGTTCTGCAGGGATGAGGAGCAGGCTTCTGAGGAGTACTTGAGGCTCAGCGTTCTCTTCGGCGGGCTTATGGATAATGTTATAGCCGGCGGGAACTGGGTTCTGGGCTTTGAGGTTGTTGAAGAATACTATGAGAAGTACAGGTGGCTTTTCAAAAGGATCGTCACTTCTCTAAGGGTCCCGGCTTTCTTCAAGCTTATGAGGGAGATGACTCACTACTATGCTTTCAAAAACGAGTTTCAAGCAATATTTCCAAACGGGGAGAACCTTCAGATATCTACGGTTCAGTGGGACGTGAAGAACGGTGAAAGATTCAACATCTGTTACTATGATGCTGACGGTGTTAAGAAGCCTGTTGGGGTGATTATCCACGCCTCATCCTTCGGAAGCGTTGAGAGAGCGGTGGCTGCGATGCTTGAGAACGCTGCCGGCAGGGTTTCAGAGGGTAGGCCACCTATGCTTCCAGTCTGGCTCTCGCCTGAGCAGGTTAGGATAATACCTGTCGACGTCGGGAAACACCTTGAGCAGAGCACCAGGGTTGCGGAGAGGCTTGAGAAGGAGGGTGCTAGGGTTGGCGTTGACGATAGGAGCCTGACTGTTTCGAAAAGGGTTGCTGAGGCGAAGACCCACTGGATACCTTTCATAATAGTCTACGGGGATAGGGAGGAGCAGAGCGGAACCCTGAGGATCGTGGTGAGGGAGGAGTCTACTCTTGAGAAGGACCGCGTTGAGGAAATGAGTCTGGAGGAGTTTGCAGCATACTTTAGGAGGAAGGTTGAAGGAATGCCCACTAGGCCCCTTTATGTCCCTAGGGAGCTGAGCAGGAGAATAGTCTTCGTGCCTATGAGAAGCTAGTCCTCTTCGATCTATAAGTAGGCGTGTTGTTGCATGTCTTTCTAGGCGTAGGGCCCGGGAGGCGGGAATGTTTTGCTCGCGCAACCGTCTTCACGGGTCTAGTAGGTGGAGGCTTAAGGCTTTACCGTCTAAGACTGTTTTCAACCTGTTAAGGACGTCTCGGCCTAGAAGCGCGTCGCGACGTTGGGCACTAATCACCTCAACCATCTTATACTCGAAGCCGTTGAAGAAATGTTTACGAAATACGTGTATCTCCAGAACTCCCGCCCGTCGAACGAGGAAACGCGTACACGGCTTGCTGGAATGAGCCTGAGCTCGCTCACAGCGTGTTGCGGAAGCACCGTCATGTCTGCACCCGTATCCAACTTAGCCTGGAGCTCGAGCGAACGTTCTGAGAAGGGCCTGGTAAACCTGACCTTTAAAGAAGGGCTGGAGGAGAATACTCGAAACTGTAATTCATGGGTGGGCCAGCTCGGGCGACGGTATCTCAACATGTCTTTCGCCAGGAGCCACCTTGCCGACATATATTGGAACATACCCGTGTTCCTTACAGACTGTTTCCACAAGCCTCGCCCTCTCCTCATCGCATCCTACGACCGTGCCCCGGAAAACAG
>JAFNIQ010000127.1 GCA_017601395.1 Candidatus Brockarchaeota archaeon | reverse complement strand
CGAGTCCTCCTTGAGACGATTGTGAAGAGCAGGAGGGTCATCGCGTTCATAGCGAAGCATCCTGGAGAAGCATTGAGCATCGGGAAGTTCCTGCTGATCAGGGGGCTTAAGACGGTGAAGTGTAAGGCATTGGAGGCGTGGGGTAATGCGAAGAACGAGCTGAAGGAGCTTGTTGAGAAGATCGAAACCGGGGTTGAGAGGATTGAGGACTTCGCGGGCAGGACGATGGAGAGGTTGAAAGGCTTCGTAGGCTTCCACGATGAAGCATACAGGTTCGCTAAGGAGGTTGGGCAGGAGGAAACCGTTGAGCTGAGCCACGCTTTCGACGGCGGAGGACTCGAGGTGCCGGAGCAGGCTGAAACCCTTAGAGAACTCAATGGAATAGCCTTGAAATCAAAGGAGGCTGCTTTTGCAGTCTCAAAATGGCTGAGGATGCTTGAAGAAGGAAAGCTGAGGAAAGTCGTGGGTTCCGGCCTGCTCAGCGAGGTTGAAAAGCTCGATGTTAACGGTTTGAAAAGCCTGCAGGTAGCACTTGAAGACCCTGATCGCCTAACCGAGCTTGTAGCACAGCCTGAGCTGGTTTCTGAGGCGATGGCGGCGCTATCCGGGGTGAAGTACTTCGAGTTTGAGGACAGGAGGATGACGAGCGGCGGAAGCATATGGCTCATCGGCACGGTTGACGAGGGGCTCTACAGGGTTAGGGCGGAGGTGGAGGGAGAACCGGGTGTGAAGATGTGGACTATCGAGGTTAGGAAGGAGGGAGGAACAAACCAGATAACCGTCCCAAGCTGGCTTAGAGGAGAATTAGCTGGGAAAACGATAAGGAAGCTTGAAGTCTGCGGTTACGTGCCCGAGCTCCACTTCCCGAAACGCTTCACACTACCATCTTTAGGCGAGGATGTCTTCCTAGATTTCGTCGAGGAAAAACTAAGGATAGGCGACTTCAAAATTGAAAAATCCAAATTCGGAGAAACCGTTAGAGATCCGCATCATGGATTCGGCCTGACTGTCGAGACGGATGTCAAGAGCATTATGGGACTCCCACTGAAGCCGAGGTTTTACGAGGATGGGACCGTCAGGTGTTTAGAAGTATCGGGCACGCCGCCCACGGAGAATATTATCCTAATAGAGGGAGCATCGCTGGAGGTTAAGCGACTCGGAGATGAGCAGGTAGCGTCCCTAAGGCTTACTCTAAAGTGGAGCGGAGAAAGCTGGGAGTCAATCTACCCGATAAAGACGCTCGAGTTGAAAGTAGAAGAAAAGTATCCGATGGACTTCTCCGTAAAGGGCGATAGGACAACAGGCCTCCTAACTGAAGTTAAGAAGATCTTTGGATTTGATGTTGTTGAAGGTGCTGAAGGAATTAAGGAAAAGATGGAAACGGAGGGAATGGTGGCGAGGATAACCTTTGAAGATAAAACTTCTTCGGTGACGAGAGACCCTGGTTTAGTCGTCAGGACTGGAGGGGCCAAGAGGGTTATAGCCATAGAGTTTTATTACTCAAATTGGGTTCCGAAGTGCACTTTTGAGCAAGCTGCGGGATACTTTAGGGACGTACTGAAGATCAGTGATGAAAACCTTGCCAATAAGCTTGCCAGGAACTACTTTGAGGTCCTGGATGCTTCGACAAAGGACTTAGTTTCAGCGGAGGAGGTAGAAGGGACCGGAGATGAAAATCTATTGGGGAAATTTGGAGAACTTCAGATAATCAAGCTATGTGCAGGGAAGCTTAAGGACATTCACTATAGGGTCATTGTGGACAGTAAAGAGAAATACTTGGACGTAGTTTTAGAGGATGCTGTAATCGAGTCGAAGTACTGGTCGAATAAGCTGACTTTTGAATTACACTTTGAAAATCAAAAAGGATTCGAAGAATTCGTTGAGCAGATGAAGGCAGATGGGGAAGCGAGAGTACAGCTGGGTAAGGATAAGGTTTACCTAGTCTTCCATAAGAAGGGGGTGATAAGCGATGCTAAGTTTAATGGCTACATGCAGAGGCTCAGGGACGCTTTGGGAGGAGATACTAGCTGGCTGGTCATCTGCCATGGCTTCGACGAGTTCATCGGGGCGTATGAAGGAGGTTGAAGTAGGCTTCTGTAGGTCAGGAGGGTTTCATATGGCTTGGCCGATGTTCAGACATGATCCGCAACATACCGGAAGGTCGCCGTACCGGGGAGCCCAGTTGGCAACACTTAAGTGGAAGTATAAAACCGAAGGCTATGTCTTCTCTTCTCCCGCCATAGGTCCAGACGATACAATCTACGTTGGTAGCTACGATTATTATCTATATGCTATTAACCCTAATGGAACGTTGAAGTGGAGATTTAAGACTGAAGATAAAATCATTTCCTCCCCAGCAATAGGCTTTGATGGAACCATATACATAGGTAGTGATTGTTTTTATGCTATTAACCCTAATGGAATATTGAGGTGGAAGTTCAATACTGATAATATCATTGAATCTTCTCCCGCCATAGGTCCAGACGATACAATCTACGTTGGTAGCTACGATTATTATCTATATGCTATTAACCCTAATGGAACGTTGAAGTGGAGATTTAAGACTGAAGATAAAATCATTTCCTCCCCAGCAATAGGCTTTGATGGAACCATATACATAGGTAGTGATTGTTTTTATGCTATTAACCCTAATGGAATATTGAGGTGGAAGTTCAATACTGATAATATCATTGAATCTTCTCCCGCCATAGGTCCAGACGATACAATCTACGTTGGTAGCTACGGTCATTACCTATACGCCATTAACCCTAATGGAACGTTAAAGTGGAGATTTAAGACAAAACCCATTGAGTATTCTTCTCCAGCAATAGGCTCTGATGGAACGATCTATGTGGGTGATTTTGACTACTCGCTCTACGCAATTAACCATGATGGAACGTTAAGGTGGAAGTTTGATGCTGATGAAAGTATCCTTTCTTCCCCAGCCATAGGCCATGATGGAACCATATACGTTGGCAGCGACGATCGTTACCTATATGCCATTAGTCCTAAAGGGATTTTGAGGTGGAGATTTAGGACTGAAGGCGGAATCACTTCTTCTCCAGCGATAGACCATGATGGAACCATATATGTAGGTAGCGATTGCCTCTACGCAATTAACCATGATGGAACGTTAAGGTGGAGATTCAAGACCGAAGGTAAAATCGCTTCCTCTCCAGCTATAGGTCCTGATGGAATGATCTATGTTGGCGATGAAGACGGCTATATCTATGCCATCAAGTAGTTACTCTTTTTGCGACAGAGAAACGAAGGCCTTCATACACTTCAAGGATTTACGGGCTTTATCTCCATGCCCTTTTCTGACAAGCTGCGAACCTGTCATTTTCGAAAACTCTCTCATCGCCCATCCTTCCTCTTATCTAAAAATCCCCTCGGAAGTTTGAATACCCTTAACCCAGTTTACGAAGATGCCGGCGAATTTTTATGGCGCTTCTTTGTGCTCTCAATATCAACTACGGGCAGAGTATTTAAGCATCACCAAGGCTAAAACCCCCAGGCTCTCTAAAAAATAAATGTTAAAAAGGTTGCTTAACCATAACTAATTGCCATGTCTTACCTTTCGAAAGAAGTACGGGCAAGAGTCCTTCGCCGATTAAAGGAGCTCTTAGAGAAGGAGACGGGATACAAATATAAGTTATACTATCCGAATTACCAAGATAGCGTAAATCTCGTGTGGGATATCGAGGAGAAGGAGGTCCCACTGATCTTCAAGCCGGATGAACTCGGTGATGATACTTACCACTG
>JAFNIQ010000048.1 GCA_017601395.1 Candidatus Brockarchaeota archaeon | reverse complement strand
CTGAAATGCAGCACTTGCCCGCTCACCCCGGCCTGCTTAAAGTCAGGCAGATTCACTCCTCCTGAAGTGAATGTATACTATAAGCTGAGCCTAATGCTGGAATCTTGGAGGTAGAGTCTCCCTGCCATTAAGCTCCCACGTTTAATCCCTGAGATGCCGCTTGAGGACCCAGTGAAGCCGAGGAGGGACCTTGAAATAGAAGGGGTCATACACAGTTTCCTCAGCTTCGACAGTCAGATCCTGCTCTCAATAATAATGCTGGACAGGCTCTTAACAGAGGAGACTTTCAACTTCCCTGGACTTCGGAGAAGGAAGAGCTCGACGAGATGCCTGTCTACGATATGATGTTGGAAGGAGACGACACGTTGACGGTTGTGGGGGATTTGCACATAGGTGTTCCCCAATCCCTCTGGCTGCCGTGTTTGAGGAAGCTTATGAAAATCAACCCTACTCACTTGGTCCTCTTGGGCGACGTATTTGATTTCGTAGAGGGAAGCCGAAGGCATCGCATGTCGTTAGTTTCCCTAGGCTCCTGAAGAACCTTAACGTTCACATGAGATGCGTGTTGGGATGCTCGAATTCCAATGTTCCCGGATTTTTAAAACCCTATCAGGCTTGCGTTCACGAAAGACCAGAGGAATCCCAGTTATGCTATTCAAAATCCAATACTAACAAAAAGCTATGAGAAGTTTAGTAGCGTTCTGGAAGTTCTCTAGAGAGGGGTAGGGTTAAGCTGGCGAATGGAAAAGTGGTGGTGTTGAGCCACGGCCATGAGCTCGGTCTTCCGAGGGATGCGAGCTCAGAAGAAGTAATGGAGGAGTTCATGAGGAATAAGGACCCAAACGAGATCCACGTGATAGGACACTACCATAAATCGCTTTATAATCTTGAGAAGGGGGGAGTGATGGCGGGATAGGAGTGATTGTCAGGAGGAGAATGATTTGCACTCCACTAGGATCCACTTTCTCACAAGTTACAGGCAAGATCAGTTAGTTAGGTAAGGTGAAATTCGTAAAAAGTCTACATAGCGGGCGGTGACCATTGATTCCTATGTGCTTTTCCCTACTTTTCTCAGACAACTTTTGCCATATGCTTCTATTCAAGTGCCAACCTCGTGGATCCCTTTGCTTTAACTAGCCGAAATAATAAGCAGGTAAGAAACATGTGTGAACGAGCTTGTTAAGAGCTTTTTTTAGATCTATATGAGGGTTGTTTGTGATCATCCGGAAGGTTTAAGTATACATTCTTTCTTTGTATACAAGAAGATAAATGTCTACAGAAGTTCTTTCAATCAGAATAAGCGGGGAGCTAAAAAGAGAGGCTGAAAAATTTGGCATAGACGTGAAAAGCGTGGTCGAGAAGGCGTTAACCGATGCAGTAGAACAGGCTAAGAGGAGAAAGCTTGAGGAAGCAATCAATATGCTGCTGGAGGAAATGGGAGAAATCTCCGACAGGGAATGGGTAAGGGTTGTTAAGGAATGCCGCAGAGAAAGGTAGATGCTGTTTTAGATACTTCAGCGCTCTACCCGCTACTCAGAAAACTGGGTAGGGAAGCCGCCTCCTTACTTCCGAGACTGCTGATCCTCGACCTGACTAAGTACGAGTTGGGAAATATAGTTTGGAAAGAGTATAGGCTGGGGCACGTGAAAAATTGGGAGAGTCTGATGGAGCGATGGGCGAAAATAATAGGAGAGCTGCCAACATATTCAGTAGGAGTGGAGCACCTTAGAGAAGTGGAGAAGATCGCGGTTGAAAGAGAATTGCCGTTTTACGATGCTTCATATATCTACGTGGCAGAGAAGCTGAACCTGAAGCTGATAACTGAAGATGAGGAAATACTTAATAAATGTAAAAACTCGATAGCCCTAGACAAGTTCCTGAAACAGTCTTAGCATCAAATCTCTACAATCATGATTCACCAATTGCAGCGGGCAACTCGCTGATAAAGACGCGTAACATAAAGTCAAAAATCTTAATAAACATGCGTGCAGTAAATCTTCCGAGGCAGAAGGCGGAGGTAGCCAAGCCTGGTCAAACGGGACCATGGGCTCAAGGCGCCGGACTCGCCGAGGTCGACGCCGGACTTAAGACGTAAGGAGGACATCCGGTCCCGAAGGGGTTCGTGGGTTCAAATCCCACCCTCCGCACCTTTTTTAGACTAGCCACACCATGACCTCATCTCCCAAGTTGTCTACCCTCTCAAGGGTATAATCTTCGATGCCCTTCACTTCTAATCCGTAACCAAAGACCCGCGTCGCAAGCCCCTGCTCGATCATCCTGTTGACCAACGAATGCAGCAGTTTTTTCATTGCCCCGAAATCGATGTCATATACCATCTCCATAACTATCTTGTTTGCGACTTTTGATTCCAACTCACAAAGCAGTGCAATCTGATGGACGACCGTCACCTTCTTACTCTGCGCCACCTTTTCCACCTCAGGATGTTTTGCGAATCTATCTCTTAGAACCGGTCTTCCTTATAATAACGTCCGTGTTTTGCCCGCATCTTTTCCTCAGAAGAGCCACACCAGAACTTCATCGTCCCAAAAATCAATATCGCCTACCTTTAACTCGTCAACGCTCCTCCCCAGCTCATAGCCCGAGATGCGTTTGGCCAAACCCTTATCGATCAACTCCTCGCTCAGGTTGCTTAGCAGTTTTTTGATCTTATCGAAATCCTCATGGATGAGTTCCATCACTATTTTGTTACTACATCCCGATTCTATTTCACACATCAAGTTGATCTGAGGGATGAACGTCACCTTCCTCCCCTCGGCTACCTGTTTTACTTTAGGATCGTTGATGAACCTTCCTGCGATAATCTTTTCGCGCTCCTCAAGCTCCTTTTCAATCTCCTCCATCGATCTACGATATACTTCATTGCTGGAGAAAATATCTTCAAACAGTTGGATCGAAATCGAATACACCTTTGCATTTCCAGTGAAGACCATTGAATTGAACATGCGTTCGGTCAAATCTCCAACTTTCCTTTTATCACTAACGTACACGGCTATATCTAGACCGATGCCTTCATCCCTTTCTCTACCAGAAAAGTATACGAGACACTCCTTCGTTGTTTCCTTCCATCTCTTATTGACATACTTCTCACAATTCGTTCTGACATCTTCGAACCTATCGCCCCATCCCCAGACGGTAGCGACCTTACTCGTCATCTTCCTTTCCTCCCCTTCCTTTCCTCATCTACCTGTCTTATTAATTGAAATCTTCTTTTATGCTCTTCCCTCTCAGATCCTATTTCCTCTATAAATTTTAGATGGTCTTCTTCAGGAATGGAAAAATGATGCTCAGGACCTGAGAACTTTCCCGGAACTTTTCCTCTATCACGGGTGTGAATTTCGCTAGGGTGAAAACCTAGGTCTATGAGCATCTTTCTAAGTTCTTCTAATCCTTACACTTCGAATAGATTCGGATTTCATGCCAACCTTCTTTAGTCATAGAGACGTTACCGTCTCCAGAAAAGAAACCTCTTAGATAAGCCCTCTTGCCTTCGTCGTCAAGTATCTCGTAGGCGGGTGGAACTCGTAGGGCTCAGCCCCCTTAATCCCGAGATCCCATAGGTCGTATGCCACTTTCTTACTATAAATTGCTATGTGGTAATGCTCCTTTTCTCCCTCCTTCGTTTTATGATGTTTAATGTGCTCATGAGGAGTCATATCATAAGTATCTCCAACTACTTCCTTAAAAGCCTCTACGAGTTAATGGTCTATACTTCTCAGAGAGACCTCGTGCCCGCCGTATTTTCCTCGATATTTGCAAATGGTGCCGTCTGAGGCTATTAAGCCGCATAATTCTGCTTTTTCTGAAGTAAGTATTTCTCTAATCCCCTTCTCTGAAACTTCTAGGTTCACCCCGTGACTTAGCTCGAAGATGATCCTGTTTCCCTCAACTTTAGCTTCAGAAAAAGTTCCGACGAACTCGCCGCTCTTGAGCTGCTCATAACCGCCGCCCTCCGCTTCGCGAACTTCGTAATCCCTAAAGGTTTTCACGATGTGAAATATTTCATCTTCCCTTTCTTCTCGAATCTGTTCTCCCTCGAAAAACCTCCTTTCGTATTGCTTTATCCTCGAGCCGCCGCCCATCTATTTCGCCTTCGAAGCTCTTTCCATATCGAGCAGATTGTGAAGGACGAGCTTACGGAAGCCCGCTTCCTTGTTGCTGAGCATTAGGTCTATTATCTCCTGAGGCATCATTTCTCTACAGGCTTCGCAACCGTATTCCTCGAACCTGATTTCAGGATTCCTAAGGTCATAAGACCAGCCGTTCTTATAATAGCATCCATGCTTAGCTTCGAGAAACCAAGAGAGGTTACTATAGCTTAACCCCTTATGCTCGAGCCTTCTGCCTACGCCGTAAACCAGTAGCTCGAAGTTAGTCTTAGTTTTCTTTGAGATCCATTTAAGGCTCATAATGGCTCCGGGTAAAAGATCCTCCAGCAGGCCATCCTCTAAAAGCTCTCTGGCGGGCATCGCGAAGGAAACGTATCCCATCTCAACCTGCCTCCTAACGACCCAGTCGACTTGAAGGAGGTTGGCACCCTTGACCAAACCTATCAGGGGGATATCAAGATTGAGGAAGTCGTTCGCGAGGGAAACGAGCCTTACGGTTTGGGACCACGAGAGGAATAGCGGGTCGTCGACGTAGGTATAAGTTATCCGGGATCGTCGTAGCATCCGCCTTAAGATCTTTGATCAACTTGAAGTAATCCTCAGTCCTGAGCTTATCGATGAACTCGTCCGGCATGACTGTGGATAGGAAAACCCTGCCATCGAATCCCAGAAAATCGTGCAGGCCCTTCGAAGAAGCCTTTAGAATTTCCTTATCGGCCAATACCTGCCAAAGGGGAACGAAGATATCAGGTAACTCGATGCCATGCTTCCAGAACCACGACCTCTCATCGGCAATATCTATCTCAGGCACGAACCTTTGGAAACTGATCTTAGCTGAGGGCTTCCTGCTTAAAGATGGGATGGGAACGAGCGGTCGTTCTTTGCTTCTAATCGGGCAATAAGGCCTGAGCCTGCAGAAGGATCTAGGGGAGGCTATCCCAGTGTATTGAAAACCCCTCTGGCACTGGGCCACGAGGCACATCTTAACGAACAACCGCGACAAAGCCTCGAAACGAAATAGTAACAATCCTTACAGTCGTCAAACCCGCACCACCCTTTCCTCATAACGTTAATCACCATTAAACCACTTTCCATTAGAATTTAAAACTTCTATAAAATTGTTTTTAGTGCGCGCGTATTGAACACTTGCACGGGTCTATCCTTAAGCCTTATCGCCGGGTCGTCGTAAAAAGTATGGTTCCCCGCGAAGTTGAACATCAGGAAAACGGGCATGGGGCTCGGTGGGCCATTCGGAAGATAGATGAGTAGGTCCATAATCTGACCATCGGGGCTTCCAGTTAAGTTGATCGCTACCTGCTTCCTAGTTGCTTTACCTTCCGAAGCTTCGCGTTCCAGATCCCACGTTTCAAAGAACATTCCCTCAGGCTTATCAATCGGTGTTCTACCGTAAACCTGGCTGCGGAAAAGCTCAAGTATTTCCAGTCTCCTCTTCGTCCAAAGCTCCGGGGTAACGATCTTCAACCCGTCTGAGGAGACAAGCGGTCTGGCAGAGAATACGGTGGAACCATAGACTCATCATAGATTACGCCGGGCTGTTTTCCTCTGAGCTTCCTAACCAAATCAGGGTTTGCACGCCAGCCTTGTTCCAATATTCACCATAGATAGTAGCTCAATAGATATTTAATCGTTTTTCCTTTTCCAGTTTCCCATCTTAATACTAAAAAGCGTGCGCTAGAATTTATAGCTCAACCCTCTTTTTAGACCCGTCGGGCTCAAGCAGATATGCTGGTCTTCCAACTCCTGCGTAAAGAACACGAGACTTTGGCTTAACGTTAAGATTGCCGATAACGTTTTTTCCATCGAGTATTGCGATTTCTCTCCCAGCCAGGCTAGATGCTTCCTCTATTCCTATCCGATAGAACTCCTTATGGTCGCTTGCTATTACTATTGCATTAACACCCTGAACTGCCTGCCTCCAGTCCCTGATGATCTCAATGTTCTTGCCTTCGACTTTTTCGACAAGCGGGTCGCAGACCTTAATCCTCGCCCCAGTTTTTTCAATGAACTCAAGTATTCTCAGGGCTGGGGAAAGCCTAGTGTCTGAAGTGCCTCCCCGGAAGGATAATCCGAGGAGTGCGAAGCTGCATTCAGACGGGTTCATGTTTAGAAACCGGATTGCCCTGACAATCTTTTCGATGAATAGTTGCGTTGCTGTTTCGTTAATGTTTCTCGCTAGCTGCGTGATTTGAAGTTTTAATCCTTGTTTAAGCCCCGTATCAATTATGAAATAAGGGTATACAGGTATGCAGGCGCCCCCTACGCCAATCCCAGGACTATGCAGGTGTGAGAAGGGCTGGGAGTTGGCTGCTGCCCTTACTTCATCGTATGACACGCCGATCTTCTCGCAGAGGCTGGCGAGCTCGTTGGCTAACGCTATGTTTACGTCGCGGTAGACTCCTTCAAAAAGTTTCTCAGTTTCGGCCGCAATAGTGCTGGACATTGTGATCACGCCTCTCTTAACGACTGCCGAATACAGGTTGGCGACTAGATTCAGGCTTCTCGGGGAATCGCAGCCAATTATCTTAGGATACTTATCTAAATAGTCTGCTAACACTGTTCCAGCAGAGATTCTTTCAGGACTGTAGGCCAAGGCGAAATCCTCATCCGTCTTTAAACCGCTGGCCTTCTCCAGAATGGGTTTGACCACGTTGCGCGTCGTTCCAGGAGGTATCGACGTCTCTATGATAACCACATCTCCCTTAGCTAGGCTTTTACCTATTTCCTCAGATACTGTAAGAATCGGTGTTAAATCCGGCTTCTTGTCGCTTGAAAGGTATACTGGGACTGCGATTATTTTTATGTCCGTCTCACGCGCCCCGTAAGAGTAATCGTCCGTAACCTCAAGCAGCCCTCTGCTTCTCAACTTCTTTATGTGTTCGGATAGGTAGGCTTCTTCAGGGAAAGGAGATAGGCCCGATTCAACCAGCCTTATCGCCTGCTTGTCAAGCGTCATTCCTATCACCTTGGCTCCGGCTAATCCCCATCCGACTCCGATGGTCAATCCAACATGGCCAAAGCCGAATACCCCAACCCTATACCTGCTTTTCCTCAGGTTTTCAACGGCTTCTTCGGGCACCACTAGGAACGGCTTCATCCGAATAGTTCGACGAACGCTTTTTTTAAGATTAACTGAGCTGGAAGTTAAAAGGATTAATAACTGCTAAGGCGTGTTAAACCTGGAAGTTGCCTGAAAAAACGTTAATGATAGACGTGCTCACGCCAAAGCAGGCTCTTTTATTCGGCAAGGTTAAGGAGAAGCTTGAGGAGAAAGGATGCAGAGTGCTCGTTACTTCACGCAAGTATGTTGAGTTGACCAATATTTTCAAGTTGTCACGCATTAAACCGGTTGTCATAGGTAGGCATGGGGGCGGAGACCTTTACGGGAAGCTCGCCTCATCGCTCGACAGGATGATTCGTCTTTTAAAACTCGTTAGAAAGGCTGCTCCAGACCTTGTTTTAAGCTTCAGCTCACCGGAGGCAGCTAGGGTTGCGTTTGGACTAGGTATTCCACACGTCTCTGTAAACGATTCTCCACATTCAACGCATGTTGCAAGACTAACTGTTCCACTCAGCCGTAAGCTCCTAACCCCCAGGGTTGTTGGGAAAAAAGCCTGGTTGAAATATGGCATTAGTGAAAAAGATATAGTTACCTATGGATCACTAGACCCCGTCGCGTGGCTGAGAGACTTTAATCCTTCGAAAGACGTTCTCAGGAAATACGGTTTGGCTGAAGGAGAATACATTGTATACAGACCTGAAGAGTACAGGGCGTCCTATTTAAAAGTTAAACGGCTGACGCTTGAAACTGTTTCAAAGGTTTTCCGAAAAGATAAGCGTCTAGCGGGGTTAAAAATCGTCATTGTACCCAGGTATGAGGAGGATACATATAGGAGGTTTCTTAAAAAACAGAATGTGGTTATGCTTGAGCATGGTGAGGATACGCGTTCAATCTTGTTCTATTCAAAGGGCTTCATCGGCGCAGGGGGGACGATGAGCGCTGAAGCCGTGCTCATGGGGGTTCCGGCGATATCAATCTATCCTTCCTCTACAATGGTTGAAGAGTTCCTCGTGAAAAAAGGGTTGCTGGCTAAATCAACTGGAGAGAAAGATTTGCATAGCTGGTTGAGGAAAACTGTTTCACAGGAATTAGATGAGCATGGAAGGTTTTCGTCTTTAAGGAAGCTCAGGAAAATGGAGGATCCTGCTGAAACGATCTCTGAAACCTGTTTAAGCCTGTTTTGAAAAAGCCTGCTCCACAGTATCTTTACGTATCTCCCTTATGAACAGGTTCTTGTATATACTAAGCCAGACGAATATCCATAGCAATATTAATAGCAATCCGACGGCTGCTTGAACAAATCCTACGAGCAGTCTTGGCAAAGGCCTTAGGGTTCTCTCTATGTTTACTTGAATAGTGTAAAAGACGTATGAGCCGAATACGATCACGACATAGTTAAACAGGATTAGGATAATCAACGGTTTAAGGCTGAGAAGCTTACTCATGTTCTCACCATAATCCCAGCGCAACCGTTAAAATAGTTAACCCGTTTGATATGGCGCAAAGGGTCATGATTGCTTTAATGATCTCCTTCTCATTTCTGAAGCCTAGTGCGGCGATGAATCTTGTCAGGGTTATCGGTGCTTTCAAATCCCTGTTGGCATATATAGTGCCGTTCTCTGTAACCACAATGGGCCTCTCCTTCAACTCTGATCGTTCGAAAAGCCTTCCGACGCTTGAAAGGTTGAAGAAGCCGTTGGTCAAATGAGGCAGTAGACTTATTATCAAAGGTATTTCGCAGCCCTGAATGACTGAAAAAGCTAGGAGCGCCCCCCCTATGGAGAGAGTGCCAGTATCGCCGACGAAAACCTTGGCCGGATACTTGTTATAGGCGAACAATGCCAGCATAGGTGGGAAAACAATGCTGAACAATAGGCCTGCTAGCAGTATGTCGAAGCCTCCTCCAGTAAAGTGTTTCAAAGCAGCCGCAAGGAACAGTGTTGTTAAAACCATTAGAGAGGAACCGGATGCAGCCCCATTCATAGTGTCAAACATGTTAATTGAGTTAGACACTACTGCGAGCAACCCTGGGATAATCACCATGTATATTAAGGGGATTCGGAAAACTATCCCGAAGGTTAAAACTAGGCTGCCGGAGTAAGGGTGTAAAACGATTAACGGTAACCCGGCTGCTGCTGTGAGAAGAGGCTTCTCCACCGCACCCAGCTTCCTCAAATCATCTATGAGTCCTACAACCCCTGTTGCAAGCACCGTAAGCATCATGCCCATTACTTCGGAAACGTGGAAGTTTAGCAGGATCCCTGGGATTGAGGCTGCTGCAACCCCTATGACGAACGCTAATCCACCCATCTCCGGGATCCGCGGCTTCCCAGGCTTATGGTGGTCTAACCCGGAAATGCCGAGTTTAACGAAGCTCTTAGTTATGTATCTTAAGGTTAACAGGGATGAGGCGAGGCCAATCGCTGCTGAAATGGCTGCAATGAGTACAGGGTTTTCTAGCATATTCTCTCGAAACGGGGATTAACGTTGTTTAATAAGTTTTCCAAGAGTGGGACGATAGTTTAATTAAGCCTTTTTTCATGGCTACCGTGTCCTTTGAGCCGGAACGGAGGCGGTGGAAACGGCATATTTTTCCAGAGAACCGTGTTGCTGATGAGCCTATCTCTAATTCTTCTCTTCGCAGCCTACGAGCTTCTGGAGACGCCGAAAGGCTTCCTGGTGATTAAAATAATCGGCTTCAAGCAGGAAGATAATGGTTTTTCCCTGGTGCTTTTTATAAGAAATAATTCGAGCGAGAAGCACGAGGGGCGTCTAATATTCTTAATCGGGTACGAGGGCAGTAGGGTTTCAGAGAACACTACTCTCTACTGTTTTACAGGTTTTAAAACGTTAAACTTCAGCATCATTACGCTTAACCCTGGCGAGAGTAGAAGGCTTGATGTAAAGCTGCCTCCGGATCCCGGGGCTGAAAGAATCATCGTGGCCTATTGTTATGATCCAGGTAGTATTGTTCAAACAGGATATCATAGCCCTGTGTTGCTGAGGAGGAATAACACCGTATGGGTTCAAACATGGATAGGTTGAAACAGCGGCGAGACTGGTACTTGATCGCGGTGTTTTCAATCGCAATACTGTTAAGGATGATTCCTTCGGTGAAACATGGCCTGCCATACGGGTTCGATATTTACGAGTTTGTTTCAAGAGTGTTCGTGCTTAACGCGGGGGTATCCGTGTCCCTGCCCCACGGCCCGCTCTTCTATTATCTTCAACTAGCGGTTCTCAAGGCTGCGGGCTACGACATGTTCATGAAAATCCTCACCTTCTTTGAGCCAATAGTCTTCACTTTCTTCATCCTCCCGCCCTACTTTGTTTCAAAACAGTTTAAAACCAAAGGAAACAAGCCTGTTTACACGCTTCTTTATCTTGCGGTGACCAGCCTGCTTGTGCATCAGATCGGGGGAGTGGTAATACCGGAGGGGCTTGGAATACTGTTCTATGGGTTATCTATACTTTTCTTAATGAGGGCCTTAACCGGGGGCTGGAAATGGATGCTTCTTGCAATGCTCTCCGGGTTTTTGACCGTCATGAGCCATCATCTTTCCGCTTTTCAACTCATCCTGTTTTTCTCCTCCCTGTTCCTCTCATATCTATACTACTATTTGAAGCATGAGAAAAACAATAGTCTGTTTCGTCTACTCGTCTTAATGTTCGCAACCATAGTTCTCCTGCTTGCTTCATCCGCGTCCGTTTGGAGCCTGGCTCAGGAGGAGGAAAACATGCTGAGGCTAGTCTTAATCATGATCCTTGAAAAACCTTTTCTCCTGCTTCCAACAGCAGCCGCGATGCTTCTATTTCCAGTAATCACAGAAGAAACAGTGGGATTCTTGAAAAAACGTCGGAAATACAGTTTCATAAAGATTTTTACTTCGGTGCTGCTGGTCAGCGTAATAATTCCCGTCGCGTTAACAGTCATGCTTCACCCTGAGGCTTTGCCAACAATCCTTTGGTTCACCGTACCTATTTCACTCGGCTTCACGCCATTCGCAATACACGGCTTAATACAGTACTGTGATAAAAGTTCACTTTACGACGCGCTGTTCTTCATGGCTCCGTTAATGGTTTTCATGGTTGAGGTCTTCTCCATTCTTTCATTAGAAGGCTACCGTGTGCTCATTCACAGGATCCCAACCTTCATCATATATTTTGCAGTCCCGTTAGCCGGCTACGGGCTGAGCTGCTTCAGCATTGAGTTGAGAAGCGTGGAGAAAGAGTATCTGGCGGGAATGATGGTCGCCTACTTCATGTTTTCACTTGCTTTCACATCCTATCCTAAGCCGGAATTCACGTACGGCATTAAAGAGTCCATCAGCTATTCAGATCTTAAGCTTGCTGAGGACGCTTACTGCTACTCGCTGCTTTTCAACTCTAAAATCGATACTGATACTCGGCTTGGCGCCCTGCTAATGTTCGTATCGCGCAGAAACGCTTCCTGGACGGGCAACTTGACATCATGGTTCTTGCCTTCGAACTCCTGGCTTGTAAACGTGTCGGTCACTGGAAAACCGTATCCGGTTGAAAAAGGTGTTTTAATAGTCGCCTCCGATGCTATGAGAGAAGCATATGGCGGCAGAGTTGTCAACCTGATAACCAAGCCCTCAGGCGCCCTTGGGGAGGAAGCCGTCGATTATCTTAATAACTCTCCGGGCTTAGATAGGCTTGAGGATGTTCAGAACGGTGCAATCTACATGCTTTCTCCCTGGAAAAAGTTAAATCACAGCGGTAACGAATCCCATGGCGATGGTTAAAGCCGTGGTGTTAATAAGGTGCAGGGCGGGAACCTATAAGGATGTTGTCAGAAGGCTTAGAGAGTTAGAGAATGTTAAGCTGGTTTTTTCAAGCCTAGGCGCATACGATGTTGTCTCCAAGATAGAGGCGGGAAGCCTGGCTGAGATAGCCAAGGCGGTTCGCATAATAAGGTCTTTTAAAAACGTCAGTGCCACTGAAACCCTTATCGAGGTTGAAAGGGAGGGATCATAATTGACTTACAGCTGTGTACTTATCAGTGTTGACGATGGGAAAATGGCTCAGGTCCTTGAAAGAATCAGAAAGATCGATGGCGTGATTGATGCTTTCGAATGCTTCGGCAGGTTCGACATTGTCGCCATTCTTCAGGCGAACGATATATCGGAGCTGGCTCTGCTAACTGCGGAGATAAACTCGATTGAAGGCGTTGAGAAAACAGAGACCCTGGTTGCAAGCTGAAGACAGGCTACTTTAAATGCTCCCATCCGCTTCTTAAAACTCTAACCGTCTTGCCATCCTCCCTACGGTACCAGACCCCCTTACGATCAATGATCCTCCCAATAGGTATCAATGATCCTCCGACGCGTTCAACCCTTTTAACAGCCTTTCTCCATTTCCCTCTAGGGATCACTGCCACAAGCTCAAACTCCTCGCCCCCGTGAAAAACCATTTGGTAAAACGATGCTCCAAGGATTCTAGACGCTTCTTCAAGGCCCTTGCTGACCGGCAGCCTCTCCACCAGTATTCCATTCCCGGTTCCACGAATAATATTGTACAGGGATATTGCGAGGCCGTCGCTTGAATCAGTGCATGCTGCCGCAACACCGTTAAGCGCCACACCTTCTTTAAGACGCGCTACGGGCCTGCATATTTTCCTCAATACTCTTTTCCTCAGGGATTCAGGCAGCCTGTCGAGGCTTCTCATCATCTTGAAGCCCACGTATGTTTCTCCAAACGTCCCGGTTACAGCGACAATATCCCCAGGCTTCCCTCCTGTTCGAGGGATCGGCAGCCTGTTTGAAAGAGACAAAGCAACAACGCTGATAGTAACACAGGAAGATTCATTCGTGTCCCCACCCATAAGTGTCCCCCCGTAAAGGTTGACGGCCTGCCTCCACCCCGCTACCAGTTCCCTAAACCTTCTCCAGCCGAATCCTCGCGGAAGCCCAATGATTAGATAATAGTAGGTTGGGAGTAACCCTTTAGAAGCGATGTCGCTCACGCTTATCGTGAAGCTTTTAAAACCCATTTGCCTAATCGTCATGAAAGGCGGAACATCGGTTGTTTCAACAAGCATATCCCCTGCGAAAACAAGATGCTTCTTTTTAAGCAAGCATCCCCAAGCATCATCGTAAAGAGGAAGAATGTTTCCAGATTGCGGGAACCTCTTTTTTATGAAATCTATCGCCGAATACTCGCTGAACGCGCTGCGCTTCACCATGCTTCTAAAGAGCTGTTCAAGCTAGTTTAACCTTTTTATACTGGTTTTTTAAGGAGCGAAAACGTTTTAAGCCTCGGAGAAATTTTAGGGTTGAGCCTCGGTAACTCAGCCTGGTAGAGTGGCAGCCTCGTATGTGGAAAAAAGCTGGAGCTGAGCGAGCTGCATGCCGGGGGTTCGAGTCCCCCCCGAGGCTTCCTTAAAACATAGTTAGTATTTTGAGGTGTTAGACGTATCCGCTTAAATCTTAGAAGTGTTGAAAAATAATGTGTTGAGGAGGAGCAGGTGTGGGTTTGATTGCGTAAGCTGCCCCTATTTTAAGAAACCCTGTATTGGCTGCGTGATTGAGACTTGTTTGGTGGATAAGTGCACCAGGGGTACTTCTTACACTGGGATAACGCATCCGAGGAGCTTCTGCAGGCTTAGACAGTATTGCCCGATCGGAGGTAGGGACAGGCCTCCTCCAATGCGGATTCCCTCTTTGGGGAGAAAACAGATGACAAAGATGAAGTTCTCGATGTTTATACCCGAGATAGATATTACTGATCAAAGGTCCTGGGTATGGGGGGAGGGTTTCCAATTACCGGCTATTTTTGTACCACTTTGGCAATTACTCATTAATGAAGAAATATTATCCCAGGCTTCGGGTAAGGGTCTCCACGACTACCTCGGCTTCGGTGGAAGGATATTCTTGTCGACAGTCATGCCTGACGAGCTCATTGATAAGCTTGAAACCAAGGACTACTTTGAGTTAATCGAGAAACTGAGGCCAAACGCCACGATGATTCCAGACAACTATACTTATACCGATGTCCCGCTTTATCAATCTTGGTCCCAAACGATAAGGCTCGTCTCCCTTGCTAATGATTTCCTTAAGCTCGACATTCCGTTAATCGGCCTTGTTAAGGGCGCTAACCTACGCCAGATGGATTGGATCATTAGGAAGCAAGTTGAAATGGGATTTGTTTCCTTTGCGATGCCCGCTAGGGAGTTCTTCGAGGAGGAGATGCTGGATTACTTCCTACCACAAATCCTACTGGCCTTGAAGAGGAGTTTGAAAAAAGATTTTGAATTCCTCCTCTATGGTGTTGGTGTTAGGCTCCGGGAGTATAAAGACGTCAGCTATAGCAACCTCTCCTGGTTCCTGAGGGCTAAGCGCGGAGAATACTATTGGGACGGATTATTCTACGACCTTAGAGACTCGTCGATAAGATTTGAGGAATGCTATTGCGAGGCATGCAAGGGAATGATGCCGCAGGACATCATCGACCTCTGGTTCGAGGATAAGGAGCGTGCTCTGAGAACCCTAGCGGTACATAACATTCTGGATCTGAGCCGATGAGGCGGAGAAGGTAGAGAATGGGTGGGGGCTCAGCCGTAAGGCAGTATGAGAGGAGATTCCTTCAGGGAGAGCCGGAGGATACCGGTAGAAAAGATGAATGTGAAGAAGCTCCTCAGAAGGAAAGATCGCTTGGAGAATATGAGGTGCGTGAATCAGAAAGTGGCGAATGTGAATTGATCAAAGGAACTGCTGTCATCGGCGTGTTTTCAGAGGCACGTATTGAAGAAGGAAGAATTCTCTTCCCATTGA